>CAZFPT010000020.1:28082-33795 GCA_964521005.1 uncultured Planctomycetaceae bacterium
CGAAGCCCTGAGTTGCGCCCAGGCTTTGAGGAGTTCTCCGAAGCCCGACAGAAAGATGAGCGCCCCAAACCGTATCGCTGGGTGGTCCGCCTGGCTGTGCTGGCCGGGGTGTGCTACCTCGCGTGGATGCTGATGGCGTGGTTCGGGCGGAACCTTGCCGAGGCCGAGCGGGTCAACGAGGCGCGCAAGCATACCTGGTTGGTCATCGTCGATGCCAACGCCCCCCAGCCCGACGTTGTCGAAGGGGTTCGGGAGCGTTTTCGAAGCCCTGAGTTGCGTCCAGGCTTTGCGGAGTTCTCCGAAGCCCGACAGAAAACCGAAGGGGTTCGGGAGCGTTTTCGAAGCCCTGAGTTGCGTCCAGGCTTTGCGGAGTTCTCCGACGCCCGACAGAAAACCGAAATCGACGTTCGCCGGCCTCGCGATGAGGCGATTGCGAACGTCGCCGACGCCCTGAAACCGTTCTGGGATGCAAACCAGTCCGGCCGACTTCGCGTGGTACTCAAGACCTGGCGAGAGGACCCCAACGCGATCCGTCACAGCGCATGGGGTGAGGGCGTGAAGATGCTCGACGTGCTCTGCGCCCCGCCCGCGTGGAACGTTCGGCCCGTCGAGGGTCAGCTTCGCGTGAGCGTCCCGGACGATCCGAACACGCCGGCTGTGACGTATCCCCGCGATCCGGCGGGCCGATCGGCGTTCGCTGCGAGGGTGTACGATACCATTCTCGAATCGCACCGGGCCCTGGCGCCGCACTTCGCCCGAAACGCCCCGCAGGTTCCCAACCCCAAAAACCGCCAGATGGACCGCATCCCGGACTCCCTGAGCCCATGAGTGAGCGACGCAACATCATGCTCGGAACCGCCGGCCACGTCGACCACGGGAAGACGGCGCTGGTCAGGTTGCTCACCGGTTGTGAGACCGATCGGCTGGACGCCGAGAAGCAGCGCGGGCTCACCATCGAGCTGGGGTTCGCGCCCTGCACCATGAGCGATCGGCGCATCGTGGGCATCGTGGACGTGCCCGGGCACGTGGACTTCATCCGCAACATGGTCGCCGGGGCCCACGGCGTGGATGTGGTGATCTTCGTGATCGCCGCGGACGATTCGGTCATGCCACAGACGCGCGAGCACCTGGATCTGCTGACCATCCTCGGCTGCCGGGCGGGGTTGGTCGTGCTGACGAAGATCGACCTGGTCGACGCGGAACTGCGCGAGATGGTCCTTTCGGACGTGCGAGACTTCACGGCAGATACGTTCCTGGACGGGGCCCCGATCTGCCCGGTGAGCAACATTACCGGCGAGGGGTTCGAGGAGTTCTTCGCCGCCCTCAACCGCGTCGTCTCCAAAGCCCAGCCTCGCGCGGGCGGCGGGCGGTTTCGGCTGTGGTCGGAGCGAAGCTTCAGCGTGAAGGGCTTCGGGACGGTCGCCACGGGCATCCCGTCGGCCGGCGAGGTCCGCCAGGGCGACGCGCTGGAGGTCCTTCCCGCCGGGCAGACGGCGCGCGTGCGGTCGCTGGAGGTGTATGGCGAATCGAGCTCGGCAGGTCGATCCGGCGAGTGCGTGGCGTTGAATCTTTCCGACATCGACGCCGACCACGTCGGACGCGGAACCGTGCTTTGCGAACCGGGCGCCTGCCGCACCGTCACCATGTGCGAAGGCGAGCTGACGCTGCTGGGTCGACTGCCCAGCCCGCTGCCGGACAACGCCGAGGTACACCTCCACGCGGGCACCGCCGAGGTGATGGCGAAGGTGGCGATTCTTGACGGCGCAAGGCACGTCACTCCCGGCGAGTCGCGCCTCGTTCAGATGCGCCTGCGCGACCCGCTTCCTCTTGCCGCCGGCGACCGGTTCGCCATCCGCGGGACGCTGGCGGGCCTGGCCGGCGGACGGATGACCACGCTCGGCGGCGGGCGGGTTCTGGACGTCAGCGACATCAAGCTCCGACGCAATCGGCCCTGGACCATCGAGAAACTCTCGGCCCGACGCGAAGCGTTGGACGACCCGGACCGGTGGGCGGCGCGAATCCTGCGAGAGTCGACCGACCCGATCTCGCCCGATGAGTTGGCCCGGCGCGCGAACCTGCAGTCGGCCGTGACGTCCGAGATTCTCGCGAACCTTGCCGGTCGGGACGAAGCAGTCGAGTTGGGCGGACGGTTTCTGCATGCCCAGGCGGTGGCGGAGCTGGCGGATCGCGTGGTTGCGGAGCTGGCTGCCTTCCATGACGCCAACCCGCTGCGGCAGGGGCTCGCGCCGGGCGAACTGGCGCGGAACCTCGGCGCATCGGACCAGACGCTGGCGGCGGCACTGGACTGGCTGGGACGCCGAGGCCGACTGGAGAAACGCGGAAACGTGCTCGCCCTGCAGGGGCACGCCGCCGCCCTGAGCGAAGCCGACATCGCGCTGTGCGAGCGGATTCGTGAAACGCTGAAGGCCTCGGGCGTTACCCCGCCGCTGCCGACAGAGCTGGCCGGGCAGATGAACCTGGACGAGGCGACGTTCGAGAGTTTTGTCTCGCTGCTGGCCGACAACGGCGACGTCCTTCGGCTGGACGAGAAAGTTCTGATGCACCCGGCCGCCGTCGAGCGGGCCAAGGCCGTCGCGCTGGAACTGTTCGCCGCCGCCAGCGGGTTCACGACCACCGAGTTCCGCGACGCCCTGAGTGTGTCCCGCAAGTACGCCGTGCCGCTGCTGGACCACCTGGACACCATCAAATGGACGGTGCGATCCGCCAACCGACGCACGCCCGGGGCCGAGGCGAAGAAGCAGCTGAGCCGACACTGAGAGCCTTTGCCGCCCCCTGGCCCAACAGGAGAAAATCGCAATGCCGCAGAACGTGGATCTCGCCAAACGGCGTCGCATCATGCAGCGGTCGATGAAGCTTGGCCATTGCATCTGCGATCCCAAACGCCCATGCCCGTGCAATGTCTTCACGCAGGAGGGTTACTGCCCGTGCGCCGGGGAGCGCCCGGACACCGTATCGGCCGACAATGTGAAACTCACCGAGCTGGTGCACAACGCCGGCTGCGCGAGCAAGATCGCGCCGGCGGACCTGGAGACCGTCCTGAATCGCCTGCCGTCGGTGGACGATCCTGCCGTGTTGTGCGGCCTGCCTGCCGGCGACGACGCGGGCGTCTACCGCCTGCCCGAGGGGATCTGCCTGGTGCAGACCGTCGACGTGATGACCCCCGTGGTGGACGATGCCGAAACGTTCGGCCGAATCTGTGCGGCCAACTGTCTCTCGGACATCTACGCCATGGGCGGAACTCCGCTGACGGCGCTGAGTATTCTCGCGTTCCCCTCCGAGACGCAGGACGGCGAGCTGATGTACCGCATGATGAAAGGCGCGATGGACGTGCTGGGCGAGGCCGGCGTCGCCCTGATCGGCGGCCACAGCGTCAAGGACGAGGAGATCAAGCTCGGGTTCGCCATTACCGGCACGATCGACGCCGAATCGGCCGTCTCGCACGGCAGCGCCAAGGTGGGCGACGTGCTGGTGCTCACCAAGCCGCTGGGCGGTGGGGTGCTGAATTTCTGCCGGCAGATCGGGCGCAACGCCCCGGGCCTGGCCGAGGCCGAGCGGGCGATGGCCACGCTGAACCGTGCCGCCGCTGAGGCGATGAACGCCGTGGGCGTATCCTCGGCGACGGACGTGACGGGCTTCGGGCTCTATGGGCACCTGGTGAGCATGGTGCGCCATTCGGGGGTGACCGCACAGGTCTGGGCCGATCGGCTTCCGGCGTTTCCCGGGGCGATCGAAGCCCTGGAAGACGACGTGGTTCCCGGCGCGATCGAACGGAATCGCGAGTTCGTGGCCGACGATATCGCGATTGCCTCCGACGTCGCCGACGGCCCGGGGTTGCTCGGATTCGACGCCCAGACCTCCGGCGGCTTGCTGATGGCGGTGCCCGAGGCGAAGCTGGCCGACCTGTGCGAGCAGTTGCAGCGGCGGGACACCCCCGCGATGGTCATCGGGAAGGTAGTCGCCGAGTCCGACGGAAAGATCGTTGTGACGACGGCCGACGCGTCGGTCGAGTCGGCCGGGCTTATGGAGTTCGACGGACGGCCGGGCGGCGAACAGGTCGGCGAGGCAGCCCATCGCAGCCGTCGCGGGGGCGAGGGGGGCTCAGCCGATGCGTCGCTGAAGGCGTTCGGGTCGCTGATGCGATCGGCAGGGGCCCCCGGCGCGATTGACGAGACAGCCAAGGAACTGATCACTTTCGCCCTGGTGCTGCTGAGCAAGTGCGATCCGTGCTTCGAGGTCCATTGGGCGAAGGCGGCGGAGATGGGAATCTCCCGCGAGCAACTGGAGGAGGCCGCCTGGTGCGCCATCGCCATGGGCGGCGCGCCGGTGCGGATGTTCTACGAGCAGATGAAATCCCGCGCACAAGCCGGCCCCTCGCAAGGCGGCGGATGCTGCTGAGCCCGGTCCGAAGCTGGAAAGCATCCAGGCCGTCGCCTCCCTGTTTGGGATTGGGGGCGGGAGATCGTATACTGTTCGCACACGCAAGGGCCTCGGCGGCAGCCTAGCCGGGCCGATCCGATACGAGGTACGACCGCATGAGACGTTACCGTTTGCTGTCTTCGTTCGTGGCGATGAGCCTGCTGGCCGTCACTCTTTCAGGGCCCATCGGCTGCGACGACGGCCAATCGCCCTCCGACGACCGGTCCGCCGAGGCGGAGGGCAAGGCGTCCCGAGGTCCGGGCGGTCGACTGATGGCGGAACTGGGCAGTGAAGGACGCGTCACGCTTGTGCAGTTTGCCTCGATGGGCGTCGCCCGGGCGGATGTGAACCTCCAGCGGCTGGACGCGATCGCGCGCAACAAGGCAGTTCCCGGCCTGGCGGTGGGTCGCGTGGAGCTGGGGCTTCCCAAGGTCATCGAGGCCGTGTTCAATCAGAGAGGCGTGAAAGTGCCCGTCGTTGGGGAGGACGCCGGCAAGTACGCCCGGGCGTTGGGCGTGACCGATCCGCCCGCCTGCGTCCTGCTGGACAAGGACGGCTACGTCCACTACCGCGGGGCCATGCCCGGGGAGCACCTGCTGGCCGGTTGGCTCAAGAAGCTCAACGATCGCCCCGCCGACGCCGGCCCGCCCGAGACGCTCCTGGACGCCGCCGCTGCCGACAAGAAGGCGCTGTCGGCCACCGAACTTCCCGAACTGGAGAGCGGCCGAGCGGAAACGCTCAAAAGCTTCATCGGCCCCAGCGGGATGGTGGCCGTCTTCGTGGATACCACCTGCCAGTTCAGCGGGACGGCGTTGGCGGACGTGCAGGGCGTGTCGCGAGAGCTGGAGAATTTCGACGTGCCGGTGGTCGTGGTGAACATCGGCAACTCGCTGGAGAAGGTCGAGCAGTACTACAACCCCGGGAACGTGCATCTTCACGTGCCGATCCTGTACGACACGACCCACACCACCCGCGATCGCTGGAAGATCAATCGCGTGCCGATGGTGGCGTATTTCCGGCCGGACGGGATGATGACGTTCCGCGGGACGGCCGTCTGGGACGATCTGGCCAAGGGGATCGCCGTCGATCTGGGCGTCGAGGAGCGGGATATCGTCTTCGAGCAGGACGGCACGAGCTATGGCTGAGGCGTGTAACGCGCCCGCGGCGCCGGTCGGCGTCGCAGACCATTCCTGAGAAGCCATCCACCGAGCCATCGCGCGTTATCTGGCGTTGGCGGCGGGCGGTTCGTACAATGTCACCCGTGACGAACACGGCA
>CAZFPT010000021.1:0-32756 GCA_964521005.1 uncultured Planctomycetaceae bacterium
CTCATCGCTGCATCGACATCAGTCGCTCGATGCGTTCCTCGACCGGCGGGTGGGTCATGAAGAGCCTGGACATCTCCCTACCGGTCAGCGGGGCGACGATGAACATGTTGCTCTGGGCGTCGGGCACGGGCAGAGGCACGCGGCTGGAGGCGTAATGCAGCTTGCGAAGCGCCGAGGCCAATCCTCTCGGTCCGCCGGCCAACGACGCCCCGAACCGGTCGGCTTCGTACTCGCGGGATCGACTGATCGCCATCTGGATCAGCGAGGCTGCCACCGGCGCCAGAATCATCAACAGCAGGGCCACGATGGGGTTACCGCGCCGGTCACGCCCGCCGCCGAAGAACAGCGCCAGGTACGTCAGGTAGGTGATTGCCCCGGCCACCACGGCCGCCACCGTCGAGATCAGCACGTCCCGGTGCTTCACGTGGGCCAACTCGTGGGCGATGACGCCTTCGAGTTCTTCGTCGTTGAGCATCTGGCGCAGTCCTGCCGTCACGCAGACGGCAGAGTGGGAGGGGCTTCGTCCGGTGGCGAAGGCGTTCGGTGCAGCCGCCGGAGAGATGTACACCCGCGGGCAGGGCATGTTGGCCTCCCGCGCCAGGCGTTCGACCGTGTCCACCAGCACGCGGTCTTCGGCCCGGTCCACTTCGTGGGCCCGCATCGTCGCCAGGGCGATCTTGTCGCTGTAGAAAAAGGCGATGAGGTTCAGCACGCCGCCGAGGATCAGCGCCGGCAGCAGGGCCTGCGGGCCGCCCAGCAGATACGCGATGCCCAGACACAGGCCCATGAGGCCGGCCATCAGGGCGGTGGTTTTGAGATTGTTCCAGAACGCCATCGGTAATGCTCCTGCTTTGGTGTCATGCCGTTTCGCCGCGATGAGAACAGACCTCAACCCGCGGCAAATGCTTCCGGGGATGATACGATCTTAGCAGGAGGGGGGTTCGGGGACAATGCCCGCCCCGATCCGGATTCGGTAAACCAGCGCGACGAAGCGTGCTACTGCCGGGCAGCGGATTCTTCCGTGTCGATCAGGCCGACCAGCAGGGCGCACGCGCCCTGGGGAGCCTGGCGCGCCAACCCCGCAAACACGCCCAGCACATTGCGGGCGGCCTGGAGGCAGGTCGGCTGACCCGTGCGGGAGGCAAAGTCCGCCAACACGCTCACCGCCACCCCGTTGGCCGAGGGAAGGGCTGAGTCGGTGGGGTCCTTCACCCGGGCGAACAGCAACGGGTCGGCGTCGTCGCCGGAGAGGAAGAACCCCTCCTCGGCGTTGTCCCCGTCGGCGTAGCGGGAGAGCATCGCGTCGATCAACCGCTCGGCTTCGCTCAGCCACATCGCGTCGCCATCCACCGCGTGCAGGGCGAGCATTCCACGTGCGAGATAGGCGTGGTCGTCCAGAAAGGCAGGCCCTTCCGATCGGCCTCGGCGGAACACGCGGGCGATTCTGCCGTCCTCGTCGGTCAGTTTGTCGCGGATCAGACGGGTTGCGCTGCGGGCAGCCTCGATGAAGTCCTCCCGGTTGCGCTGGGTGCCCACCTTCGCCAACGCGGCGATCATCAGCCCGTTCCAGGCGGTCAGGACCTTGTCGTCCACCGCCGGAGCAGTGCGCTGATTGCGTTTCGCCCGCAGTGCGTCGCGGGCGGCGGCGAGGCGCGTGTCGATGTCCTGCTCGGAGCAGGCTTCCTCGCGGGCGAGCTGCTCGGTGGGCACCGCGCGATACAGTACGTTCAGCCCCGTCGTCTGGCCGGTGGCTTCGTGGCGAACGTTGCCCTCTTCGGCGATGCCATACGCCCGGTTCAGCAGCGCCGCCTCGTCCCCGAGCGTTTGGGTGATTTCCTCGTGGGTCCACTGGTAGTAGGCGCCCTCCTGCTGTTCGCTGTCGGCATCCAGCGCCGAGCGGAACGCGCCGGACGGGTCGGTCAGCTCGGCCAACACCCAGTCGCAGGTTTCCTCGGCGATTTCACCGTAGCGTTCATTGCCGGTGATCCGTGCGGCGTCGGCGTAGATGCTCGCCAGGCGGGCGTTGTCGTAGAGCATCTTCTCGAAGTGCGGCAGCCGCCACTGGTTGTCGGTCGAGTAGCGGTGGAATCCGCCGGCGAGATGGTCGCGGATTCCGCCCTCGGCCATCGCGTCCAGCGTTCGGGTGACCATCGTCACAGGCCCGGCGTCTTCCCGGAGTCGGCTGAAGCGAAGGATCAGCTCCATCGCCCCGCAGGGCGGGAACTTCGGCGCGGTTCCAAAGCCGCCGTTTGCTTCGTCGAATTGGCTTTGGATGCTCTGCAGCGCCGCGTCGAGATCATCGAGGGTAAGCGGCCGGGCGGCGGGGTCGACGAGGTGTTCGGCGGAGGCGACTTGCGCGACCCGCTGTGCGATGGCGCCGGCCGATTCGACCACGTCGCTGTGGCGGCCTTTCCACATCTCGGCGGTCTTTCGGAGCAGGCTCTTAAAGCCCGGCCGACCGCCGCGGTCCTCGGCAGGGAAGTACGTCCCCGCCAGCCAGGGCTTGCCCTCCGGCGTACACCAGACGGAGTTCGGCCAACCGCCGCTTCCGGTCATCATCTGCGTGGTGAGCATCAGCAGATGGTCCACGTCGGGACGCTGCTCGCGATCGACCTTGACCGGGACGAAGTGCTCGTTGAGCATCGCGGCGACGTCGTCGTTCTCGAAGGACTCGTGGGCCATCACGTGGCACCAGTGGCAGGAGGCGTACCCCACCGAGACGAACACGGGTTTGTTTTCGCGCCGGGCCTTGTCGAACGCTTCCTCGCCCCAGGGCAGCCAGTTTACCGGGTTCCGGCAGTGCTGTAGCAGGTATGGACTGATCTCGTGGATCAGGGCGTTGAAGCGGGCTCCGCCGTCGGCGGGAAGATGGGCAATCTCGCCGGGATCGGGAAGCGTTTCGATCGAGTCATGGGGGTGGGTCATGGGTCTCTCCGTGGCAGCATCGGCCGGTGTCTGACGGATGTGGCCCCCTTGCGACGCGTCCGCTAGTAGGCCGGCTTGGGGCCTTCTTCGTCGGTGGTGCGTTCGTCGTCGGTGCCGATCTCCAGCCGAAGGTTCGAGACTTCCCGCTGCATGTTCAGCAGTTGACGGTTGAGCTCCTCGACCGTTCCGTCGAGCTTTTCAACGGCATTTTCGAGGAACGAAACTTTCTCTTCCAGTTGGGTAATCCGTGGGTCCATGGGATATTGGGAATCCTTTGGGTTCGTGTTGTCAGATACGCGGCTTCCGGGCGTCCCGGCCTCCCGCTGCAACTGGCTGAGCTTGTAGGTAAGCTTGCGGGTCCGCTCGCTCATCGCTTCGATCGCCTTGCCGGCACGCTCTTCGATATGTCTCAACTCTTCAGTCATGTCAGCCCCCTTCGAGACCCGCACCTTCATTTCCCCATGGTATGCGCGCCGATCCGCCAAACCCACAGGGCAATCGCGTTCGCCCCGGTCGACGTTCCCAGGCTGGTTTCGCCGAAGGCGAACCGAGAGTTGGTTGGGATACCGAACCATGGGCAGGATGCCCATGCGACGCTTTGCCTCGGTCGACCTTCCCAGCCCGGCCTTGCCAGGAGCCCCGTGTTTGCGTACTCTCATGGCCGCAGTGGACGACACCCGCGCCATCCCGTTGGCGGATCTGATCGATCCGCCCGGCAGCGACGCCGACGCCTTCGGCGCCCGCCGCGGCGAACACTCTGCCGACCTGGTCGACAGCGTTCGCCCGGTGAGCGACGACGAGATCGACGTCCTGCAACGCAACGGCTGCACGTGCTACGACTGGTCGGGCGTGCGTGTGTGCGACCCGTTTACGCCGTCGCTGGTGCGGAACGTGGCGTTTCACGGCCTGGTGCGCATCGGGTCGCTGGCGCCCCGGGCGCTGCGTCGCGACGGGCTGGCCGTTCCCACGGGCATTGCCCAGGCGACGCTCGTTCAGTGCGACATCGGGGCCGATGCGGCGATTCGCAACGTCGGGCTGCTGGCGCGGTGCCGCCTCGGCGAGCGATGCATTGTTCAGGACGTCGCCGCCATCGATACCACACCCGACGCCCATTTCGGACAGGGTTCGGCCGTCCGGGTTGCCACCGTCAACGAAGCCGGCGGCAGGGAGATTCATCCGTTCGCCTCGATTCGGCCGGCGGATGTTGCCCTCCAGGCGAGTCGGCGCGACGACGGCACGCTTCACGAGAAGCTTGCGGAGTTCACCGACGCCGCCCGCTCCATCCAGCCGGGTTCGCCGGGACTCATCGGCGACGGAGCGTGCATTCTGGCTGCGGGGCGATTGCGGAACGTCTGCATCGGTCCTGCGGCGGTGGTTCGAGGGGCGGCGCTGCTGGAGAACGTCACGCTGCTGTCGGGCCCGGAGGCGCCCGTGCGTGTCGGGGAGAACGTCACGCTGCGCGACGGGCTCGTCGGGCCCGGCTGCCGCGTGGAGACCGGCGCGACGGCAGAGCGGTTCGTGCTGGGCGAGAATGTCACCCTCAAGCTCGCCGCCCGCGTGGTGGACTCAGCCGTGGGGGACAACTCCACCATCGCCTGCTGCGAGGTGGTCTCTGCCTTGCTCATGCCCGCCCACGAGCAGCATCACAACAACAGTTTCCTCATTGCCGCGCAGGTCGGCGGATCGAGCAACATTGCCGCCGGTGCGACGATCGGATCCAACCACAACAGCCGATCCGCCGACGGTGAGATCCACGCCGGGCGGGGCTTTTGGCCGGGGCTATGCACCAGCCTCAAGCACAACTCACGGTTCGCGTCCTACACGCTATTGGCCAAGGGCAGCTACCCGGCCGAGCTGGACATCCCGCTGCCGTTCTCGCTGGTGTCGGGCGGCAGCGGCGAGGACCTCCTGGTGATGCCCGCCTATTGGTGGATGCACAACATGTACGCGCTGATGCGCACCAGTTGGAAAGTGCAGCGGCGCGATGGTCGGGTGATCGCCCACCAGCCGATCGAATTCGACGCCTTCGCGCCGGATACCGCCGAGGAAATGCTCCGGGGGCGGCGCCTTCTGGCGATCTGGACCGGAAAGGCCTATCTCGGCCAGGCCGGGCAGACCTGGGATGGCCAGGACCCCGACGAGCTTGCCCGCGTCGGCGAGCAGTTGTTCTGTCGCGAAGATGAGCAGCCTGACCGGCTGGACGTGTTCGGTGAGGCGATGGAGAACTCGTCTCGGTCGGTGCGTGTCCTCAAGCCTCGCCGGGCGTGGCATGCGTACCGACAGATGCTGCACTACTATGCCGGCAGGACGCTGTTGGGTTTTCTGGAGAACGCTGACGACCTCTCGCCTGAGGCGTTGGAGCAGTCGCTGGGCGCCCCTCGCCAGACGCGTTGGGTGAACCTGGGCGGGCAGTTGCTGCTGGAGGGCGACGTGGACGCCCTTTCCGAGGAGATCCGCACCGGCGCCCTGGTCGGCTGGGATGCGGTCCACGAACGGCTGGACGCGATGCAGGAGGCGTACCCCCATCGCCGGCGTTGCCACGCGGCGGCTGTGCTGAAGCGGATTCTCGCGACCGACAAGCTCAATCGCAACGAATGGGCCCACACGCTTCGGGAGCTGGCAGCCCTGCAGAAGATCGTCGCCGACGAGGTCGCCCGCACCCGCCGTAAAGACGATGTAAACCCCTTCCGAGCCTCGGCCTATCGCAGCCAGGCCGAGATGCAGGCCGTCGTCGGAACCGCGGAGACCAACGAGTTCGTCGCCCATATCCGCCAAGAGACCGACGATCTTCTGGCCCGCATCGAGGCGATTCTCAAGCGTTTTTGAGTTGTCTCCCTGCCGCCCCGGGGATCCCTCCTATCATGGAACATAACGTCGCGCCCTGAACAGCTGCGTCGGAACTGTTTCTCTCTGCAGGTCGTTACGGGCACGAGCACCAGGAGGAACCGTGATGGAAACCGGATCGGCTACGAGGCTTGGCAGAGAAAGCGAGAAAAATCTGTTGCCGCTGGAACCCCCCGAAGGCAACGGCCGTTCTGTGGTTGAGTGGGTTGATCCGCAGGACAAGACCAACCCCCCGCCGCCCGGGCGAAACAACGTGGCGGCAGACAATACTGCTGAGAGCAGCGAAACTTGTGTGAAGGTACCCGGCGGCGTGGAAATCGATTTCCCCGCAGCGATGAATCGTCTCCGGTGCCTTCGCACTTTTTTATGCGCTCGGGCATGTGCTGTGCAGGGGGGGGTGCGTTTGTCGGGTGCGTTGGGGATCTCTTGCACGCGGTCACGCTTAACCAGTATAAAAAAATGCCCGATGGTACTTGAAGTCCGGTTGACGAGGCGCCATCTGCCCCCGTTCCATCGTCTGTCTGCCCGGACCCCGTCGGCTGGGGGCCAGGAAAGGATATCGCATGACCAGCGAACTGCCTCACATGGAGTGTATCGAAGCGGCGACCCAGGCAACCTTCAGCGCCACCTGTGGCCTGTCGCTCTCGCCATTGCCCGACGCCCCGCCCGAAGCCGGGACCGTCATGATCGCGGTAATCTCGCTGGTGGGCGACCTGGAGTGGTCGGTATATCTGGCGGTTCCCCAGCAGACCGCCACCACGGTGGTTTCGAAGTTCTGCGGGTTCGATATTCCCTTCGACAGTGCGGACATGTCCGATGCCATCGGCGAACTGACGAATATCTTTGCCGGCCAGGTGAAAAACTGCCTCGATCAGAAAGGCGTCAAGGTGGAGATCTCCCTGCCCAGCGTGCTTCGGGCGGACAACTTCCAGATGCTCCAGCAAAGCGGGGCCGTCCAGATCAGCCAGGCCTACCAGTCCGAGTCGGGTACGTTCTGCACCGGGGTCATGGCAGCGCGGGCCTGAGTCTTCCCTGCAACTGCTGCCATGCCTCTCCGGGGAATGTGGCTTGTCTCACAGCCGATCCCGCGCTGAAGACTTCATCTCAGCGCAACCCTTTCTAAAGTGAATCCCTTACCCGGTCGATAGGTCTAGGGCAGACCGACCGCCGGGGGGCGGCGTGTGTGGGTTCGTCGGGAGCGCGGGGCTCCGGGGGCCGGTCTGGGATTCGGAGGCAGTGCTTTGCAGGTCCTCATCGCCGAAGACGACCTCGTCTCGCTGCGCTTGCTCGAGGCGACGGTGCGCATGTGGGGGTACGACCCCATCTGTGCCCGCGACGGCAGGGAAGCGTGGCGGATCCTGCATGGCGAGGGCTGTCCCCGCCTGGTCATTCTCGATTGGATGATGCCCCATATTTCCGGGCTGGATCTCTGCAAGCGCGTTCGTTCGAGGCAGGGCGGCGAGTACGTGTACATCCTCATGCTGACCGCCAAGGGGCTCAAGGAAGACATCGTCGCCGGCATGCAGGCCGGTGCCGACGATTACATGGTCAAGCCCTTCGACACCCGCGAGCTCAAGGCCCGGCTGAGAAGTGCCCGGCGTGTCATCGACCTGCAGGACACCATCCGCGCCGAGGGTCGAAACCGCGAGGACATCCAGCGGCAGCACGCCGAGACGCTCCGCCAATCACGCGATGAGCTCCAGACCGTGATCGACGGAATCGGCGACCCGATCATCGTCACCGATACCGAACGGAACATCGTCCTGGCCAACGGAGCGGTCCGACGCAGACTCAACGGCGACGATCCGGTGGCTGCCCATTTGGCCTGCTCCGATTTCGTGCGAAGGGCCTTCGGCTGGCAGGTCGACGAAGCCAACTGTCCGCTCGCCGACGCCCTGGCGAGCGGCCAACCGTCGCTGGCGACGCTGGAGATTTCCCCTGAGGACGAATCCCAGCCAACGCAGGTGGTGGACGTGTTGGCCTCGCCGATCTTCAACGATCGTGGCGAGGTAACGCTGATCGTCCAGTCCTACCGCGATATCACCCGCCATCGCAAAGCCGAGCGTCAGTTGCACGCAAGCCAGGCCGAGCTGGAGGCGATTTTCGGTTCCGCTCCCATCCCGATCATCCTGGTCGACGAGGACATGCGCGTCCGGCGGGCCAACAAGAGCACCGAGGTTGTTCTGGACCTGCACAACCAGGAGGTTCGCCCGGGGATGGTGATGGGTTGTGTCCACGCCCACACCGGCGAGGGCTGTGGGACTCATCCGGAGTGCAACGCCTGCGCCGCCCGCGACGCGGTACGCCGAACGCTTGAGAACAACGAGGTGATCGAAGGCGAGGAGGTCGTCCTTCTCTGCGGCGAGGATGGGTCCCCGAAGGTCGAACGGACGCTCCTGCTGCACACCCGTCGCCTGGAGATATCCGGGACGGGCATGGTTCTGGTCTGCGCGCAGGACATCACCGACCGCAAGCACTACGAGCAGCGCATCGAAGCCGACGCCGAGCATCTTCGCGAGGTCAACGAAGCCCTCCAGGAATCGCAGGCAGAGGTCAACGCCCTGAACGCCTCGCTGGAGGTGAAGGTCGAGGAGCGCACCGCCCAGGTCAACCGCCTCCTGGAGCAGAAGGACACGTTCATCAACCAGATGGCCCACGATCTGAAAACCCCGCTGACGCCCATGGTAGCGCTGTTGCCGATGCTGCGGCGCGGGATGGGGCCAGAGCGGTTCGACCGGACCATCACGCTGCTGGAAAGCAACGTCCAATACATGTGGAACCTCGTGAATCGCACGTTGCGCCTGGCGCGGATCAACGCTCCCAGCGTCGAGTTCCAGTGCGAACGGGTGGAGCTGGTCACCGAGGTGAGGAACATCCTGGCGGCCTTCGAAACGAGTCTGACCGAAGAGGGCGTCGTGGTGGACAATCGCATAGTCAAGTCCACCCCGGTTTGGGTCGACAAACTATACCTGAGAGAGTTGTTGGACAACCTCATCAGCAACGCCATACGGCACATGGATGCGGGGGGCACGCTCACACTGGATATCTGCCCCAGCGACGGGGACGTCATCGTCGCGGTGCAGGACACCGGAGAGGGGATGCTCCCCGAGCAGTGCGAACGAGTTTTCAGCGAGTTTTACAAGGTCGATGAATCGCGTCACGACCGCAGCTCCGCCGGGCTGGGCCTGTCGATCTGCAGGAGAATCGTGGAACGGCAGGGGGGAATGATCTGGGCGGAGAGTGACGGTCCCAACCAGGGGACGACGTTTTATTTCACGCTCGCCACGCCGGAGGAGTCTATCGTTGCCGGCGGCCGGGCCGAGAAATCGCAAGACAGTGCAATCTGACGGAGATCGGGTCCCGCCGGCTGCTCCTGCCGGGACGGACCTGACCGCTTCGGGGGTGGAACGATGGACAAGACGAGAATCATGGTCGTCGATGACGACCCGGGCATCCTGTTTACGGTGGAAGCTGTTCTCCAGGATGCGGGCTACGACGTGACCTGCTGCAGCTCCGGGCCCTACTGCCTGGAGATGCTCGAAGGCGGGTTCCGCGGGCTGGTGCTGATGGACATCATGATGCCCGGAATGGATGGGTGGGACACGATCCAGGCGATCGTCGAGAAGCAGCTTCTGGAAGGCAACATCATCTGCATGCTGACCGCCGTCGCCGCGCCGGGCCCGAAGATGGAAGGCCTCCAGGAGTACGTGCTCGACTACGTCACCAAGCCATTCGACGCCGAGACATTGCTGCAGACGGTGGAAGACTGCGTCATGTTCGCGGCGTGAGTGCCCGCTGCTCTGATGGAAAAAAGGAGTTACACCCAAGCATGGGATGCCCCAATCTCATTCTGATCGGTTCGTCCACGGGCGGCCCGAAGATCCTCCGGCGTCTGTTCGCCGGAATGCCCACGCTGAACGCCGCCGTCGTGCTCGTGCAGCACATGCCCGCCTTCGTGAACGACTCGCTCTGCCGGACCATCGCTTCGGTAACGAGCATGAACGTCTCGCTCGCCACCGATGGTCTGCGCCTCGAAGCGGGGCGCGTGTACGTAGCCCCCAGCGACATTCATCTCTCGTTGCGGAACAACCGCGCGATCACCCTCCGCGCCGACGAGAAGGTCAACTTCGTTCGCCCAGCGGTGGACGTGGCGATGCAGTCGGTCAAGAAAGACCCAAGCCGGAAGTTCGGCGTCATCCTCACCGGAATGGGCAAGGACGGGGCTGAGGGGCTGCGCCACATGAAGCAGATCGGCGCCACCACCTTCGCCCAGGACCGCGAAACCAGCGTGATTTACGGAATGCCCAAAGCCGCCGTCGACACCGGCTGCGTCGACCACGTCGACAACCCGGAGGGCATCCGCGAGACGCTGATCAAGTTCGTCGGTCGAAGCGCCGCTGCCCCCGCCTGAGCCGGCCGGCAATCAGAAGGCGATCTGGCAGCGAACGCCCATCACCACCGCGTCGCTGACCCCGTCCACGCCGCCGGGATTCCAGATGTACTGAATCGACGGGGCGACGCTCATCCACGGGGTGACCTGCATGTTGTAGTAGGTCTCCAGCACCGATTCGTGCGATTTGTCGAAGCCGGCCGACTTCACCAGCCGACCCTGGGCGAACCCCATACCCCAGACGTCTTCATCTCGGCCGGGCAGGAGACCCCGGTACTGCCCGCCGATGCTCCAGAAATGATCGATCTCGTTGACGTCGTCGTGGGCGTAGCCATAACGGGCGAACAGGGCGGCTCCCTGCAGGTCCTCGGGGTCGGCGTTTTCCTTGAAGACCTGCTGGTCGATCGTGACGTAGAAGCCCACGTCGTCTCGTTTCTCACTGGCCGGGTCGGACCATTTCGCCTTGGGTCGCCCGTCGTGCCAGACGCCTGCGCGGTAGGCGCCCACCAGTTCGCCGTTGGGCGAGGAGAAGGCAGGAACCACGCCCATCTCCATCACGCTGAAGGCGTGGTCGGGGGCATGGAAGGCGGTGTTGAAGCCGGTTTCCGCGGCAGACGCCTGGGCGTCGGCGACGGCGGCGGCGACGTACATCCACTCAACCGGGTTCGCGTAGGCAGCCACAGCCAGGCCTTGCTCCGGGAAGGGGATCGTCGGGTTGCCCGACAGCGCCCCGTTGAGGAACTGGCTGGTCTCGTCGCCGGCGTACATGCTCGTGTCGAACGCCACCGCGCATCCCTTGCACTCGAATCCGCCGGTGAGATCCATCTTGCCGGCGCGGACGATGAACCTGTCGTCCAGCAGCGCCTGCTCCCAGTAGAGCTCGGTCAGGTCGATGGATCGGTCGCCGGCGGCATCGGCGTTCACGCCGAACAGGTCTCCGATGGACCCGGGGCTCAACCCGTCCGACCAGCTTCCCTCGGCGTGGGCGTAGATCGACGCTCCGGGAATGCCCGCCAGCGTCTCCAGGTCGACCGCCAGCTCCAGGTCGTAGCTGCCGGTGTACCGCCCGGCCCGTTTGTGCATCGCCAGCCCGCCGTGAAGGTTGATCTGGTACACCTGGGTGGCCGAGAGGCCGATCTCGACGCCGCGCTCGGTGAGCTGTCGGCCGAGGGTGAACCAATTGTCCGTCAGCGTGTCCTGCTGCTCGAGCCTTTCGTAGAACTCCATCGGCTCAGCCGGCGGCGCCTGCGGGGCGGGGTCCTGCGCGCGGGCAGGAAGCAGGCAGCTCAGAATGACCAGGCAGACGACGGCGACGAGTGTGAATCGGGGCATCGGGGTTCTCCCGTTGGGGTCAGCCGCGGACCTTCCGCGACGATGGTTTCTGTAAGTATTCACTGAGGCAAAAAAAGTACGTCTTGCAAAACAATGGGTCAAGCACAATCTTGGAAAATCCAATTCGTGTGTGCGAAACACTTCGGGGGCAGCGTCGCACGGGCAGCCCTGTCCGTGTTCGCCGAAGGCGAAATGCAATCTTGGAGTTCACTTGGAAACAGCAGAGATGTAGGGCCCGCAGCTTGTTGCGGGCGAAATGCCGGTGGCGGAATACGCCTGTGGCTGGCTGTCCCCCTCCTGTCGCAGAGCCGGTCGGCAAGCCCGGAACAGGCTCCCGATGGGGCTTCCATCAGGATTCCCCCGGGTGTCAGTCGGCCTGTTCCACCGGAGTGGGCGACGCCTGGCGCAGCGCGAGGGCGCCGGTCGGGCAGGCCTCCACGCAGCGAAGGGCGCATCGTGAGACAGCCTGTGACATCGAGCGATCCATCGGGACACTCACCCTCGCGCTGAACCCCCTGCCCACGAACGTCAGACCGATCTCCTCGCCCTCCGACTCGGCGATGCGCACACACAACCCGCAGAGGATGCACTTGCCGGGCTCGTAGATGACGTCCGGATGGGCGAGGTCCTGCTCGAAGTCACGCCGGTCGGTGTGGTAACGATTGGTGGAGGCGCCATACTCCCGGGAGAATGCTCTCAGCCGACACGATTCCTGCTTGCGGCAGTCGCAGTGCAGGCATCGAGTGGCCTCGGTGACGGCCTGTTCGTCGGTGAGCGGGCCGAGAGCGTCGACGGGCTCCTGGCGGGGCTCGTCGGCAGCCAGTTGCATGTACCGGTCGATCTCGCCTTCCTGCAGCTTGCCGACGCTGGTGGACAGCGGCTTGGAGATCGCGGGCAGCTCCTCGCCTGCCAGCTGCGCGCTGATGGCGCGGGCGGCGTGCTTTGCGTCGGCCACCGCGCGGACCGCCTGCTTATTGATCGGACGAATCACCGCCCCGGCGGCGAACACGCCCTCGATGGGCGTGGCGAGTGTGCGGGTGTCGGCGTCCACACCTCGCTGTGCACCGGGCAGGCCGACCGCTTCGAGCGCAGCGGCGTCCATCTCGCCCATCGCCAGCAGGACCGCGTCGTATTCGTCGGTGAGTTGATCCATCGAGACGTTCCCGCCAAGCGTCTGGCCGGTTCGGATCTCGGCACCCAGTGCTTCGATGGCGCCGATCTCCGCGTCGAGGACGGCCGGCTCGAGTCGCTGCGGGTCCACGTGCTCGCGCACCGCGCCCCCGGCGAGGTCCCGGGCCTCCAGCAGCACCACGTCGTGGCCGTCCTGCAGCAGGTAATACGCCGCCGACAGCCCGGCCGGCCCGGCCCCGACGATGGCCACCCGTTTGCCCGAGGGCTCTTGTTTCAGTGGCAGGTACGGGCTTGGGGTGGCGAGGTCCGCGTCGGCTACGTACCGCTTGAGCAGGCAGATGCTCACGGGCTGATCCTGGTCCTTGCGCCGGCAGCCTCGTTCGCACAGCTCCGGGCAGATGCGTCCGAGCATGGCCGGCAGGGCGATGTCGGCCTTGACGGTCCGGATGGCGGCGGCGAGGTCGCCGGCGGCGATCTGGCGGATCATCTTCGGGATGTCCATGTGGGCCGGGCAGATCCGATGGCAGGGCGCTTCGCAGTCGCCCAGGTGGTCGCTGAGCAACAGCTCCAGTGCACTGCGACGGGCGGCGCGGACGTCCTCGACTTCGCTCTCGATGACCATGCCTTCCTCGGCCTTGGTGGCGCAGGAGGGCAGGAGCTTGCCCGTCTGGGCGTTCTTCACCAGGCAGACCATGCAGGACGTCGCGGCCGGCAGGCCGGGCATGTAACAGAGGGTGGGAATGTCGATGCCCAATCGCTGCGCTGCCTCGAGCAGCGTCGTGCCTTCGGGGACGTCGATTTCGCGGTTGTCGATGGTCAGTATCGGCATGGTCGTCTTTCGGCTGGCCGGGGAGCTTACTCCACGTGGACCGCATCGACCGGGCAGACCTGCCTGCACATGTCGCAGCGGATGCATTCGTCCTGGAGGATCTCGTGTTTCTCGTAGGGTTTCATGGGGATCGCGTCGACGGGACAGTTCTGGGCGCATCGCGTGCACCCGATGCAATCGTCGGTGATGCTGTAGGTGATCAGCTCCTTGCACTTGGCGGCGGGGCAGCGGCCTTCCACGTGGGCGATGTACTCGTCGCGGAAGTACGTCAACGTGGAGATCACCGGGGTCGGGGCGGTCTTTCCCAGTCCGCAGAGGCTGCCGGCCGGCACGTCGTGGCAGAGTGTCTCGAGCGTCTCGATGTCCTTCATCGTGCCCTGCCCCTCGCAGAGGCGGGTGAGGATGTTCAGCATGTGTCGGGTGCCCACGCGGCAGAAGGTGCACTTGCCGCACGACTCGTCCTGGGTGAACTCCAGGAAGTATCGCGCGATGTCCACCATGCAGTCGTCCTCGTCGAGCACGACCAGCCCGCCCGAGCCCATGATCGCCCCGGCCGAGTGCAGCGCTTCGTAGTCGATCGGCGTATCGGCCAGGCTCGCCGGAACGCACCCGCCGCTGGGGCCGCCGATCTGGACGGCCTTGAGCGTCTTGCCGTCCGGGATGCCCCCGCCGACCTCCTCCACCACTTCGCGGATGGTCATGCCCATGGGCACCTCGACCAGCCCGCCGCGGTGGATCTTGCCGGCCAGGGCGAACACCTTCGTGCCCTTGGAGGTTTCCGTGCCCAGCTTGGCGAAGGCGTCGGCCCCGTTGCGGACAATCCAGGGGATCATCGAGAGCGTTTCGGTGTTGTTCACGAGCGTGGGTTTGCCCCACAGCCCGCTCTCGGCAGGGTAGGGCGGGCGCAGACGGGGCATCCCTCGCCTGCCTTCCATGCTCGCCAGCAGGGCGGTCTCCTCGCCGCAGACAAACGCCCCGGCACCTTCCATGATCGCCAGGTCGAACGAGAATTCGCTTCCCAGGATGTTCTTCCCGAGCAGGCCTTCCTCGCGGCAGCGATCGATGGCTGCGTTCACGCGCTCCACCGCCAGGGGGTACTCGGCCCGGATGTACAGGTAGCCCTGCGAGGCGCCGATCGCCCGGGCGGCGATGGCCATCCCCTCGATGATTCGGTAGGGCTGGGACTCCAGCAGCATGCGGTCCATGAACGCGCCGGGGTCGCCCTCGTCGCCGTTGCACACCACGTACTTCACGTCGCCGGCGTGACGACGCACCTGCCGCCACTTGAGCCCCGTCGGATAGCCCGCTCCGCCGCGGCCTCGAAGGTGCGAGGCGTGGATCTCCTCGGTAAGACTCTCGGGCGTCATCTCCGTCATCGCCTTGCGCAGGGCGGCAAAGCCGTCGTGGCGGCGGTATTCGTCCAGGTCGGTCGGTCGCGTCTGGCCGCAGTATTCGGTGGCGATGCGCACCTGCTTGCTGTCGAACTGCTGGACGGACGGATGGTGGTGGCAGACACAGCTGCGCTCGACGGCGTCCCACGTCTCGTCGGTCAGCAGTTTCTCGACGGCCGATGAGATGATCGCCTTGGCCCGCTTGGCGGCGGTCGAGGGGGGGAAGTGTCTCAGCACGATCGCCTCGGCGTCGTCGGCACTGACGCCCTGGTAGAGCACCGGTTCCTCTCCGGGGACTTCCACCTCCACGAGGGGTTCGAGGTAGCTCTTGCCCCAGCAACCCACGCCCTTGAGGATTGCCCGGGAGTTGTTCTCCACCAGGACCCTGTTGAATGCGCGGGCGACCTTGTCGGCGCCGCTGGCCAGGCAGCAGGTGTCCAGGGAGATGCGGATGATTCCCACGTCCTCGCCCTCGGCAGTCGGGGCGGAGGGGCCGTTGTCCTCGTCGCCGAGCGAGGCGAGGTAGTCGTCGAGGACCTGGCGGCACATGTCGTTGGTGACGTGGCCGTAGGTGGTATCGCCGATCTGCACCGCCACCGCGAGCATGCAGCAGCCCAGGCAGGCGACTTTCTCGACGGTGAAGAGGCCTTCGGCGTCGGTGTCGTTGCCTTCCTCGATGTCGAGACATTGCAGGAACGACTGATAAAGCGATTCGGCGCCTTTGACGTGGCAGGCGGTTCCGACGCAGACCTTTACGCGGTGTTGGCCGGCGGGTCGATGGCGGAACTGCGTGTAAAACGTCGAGACGCCGGTGACCTGTGCGGGCGTGAGCTCGGTGAGTTCGATAAGGCGTTCCAGCGCCTCGGGCGGCAACCAGCCGAAATGTTCCTGGATGCCCTGCAGCAGCGGGATCGTTCGGCTGGCGTCGGTGCCGGTCTCGCGGACGAGCTCGTCGACGAACGTGATGTCAATGGCGTCGGTCTGGGTCATTTTGCGGTCTTGGCGATGCAGTACAGATGCCCGCCGGCGCGGAAGAACACCTTGCCCGGCGCGAAGGCGGGCGAGGCGTCGATGCGGGCGTTCTTGGACAGTTCGTTCACGCGCGTCTGTTTCCACTCGGCGCCGGTGGTGCCCACGATCGTGCGGTTATCCGAGAACAACCAAAGGTTGCCGTTCACGATGGTCGGCGAGCCGTAGGCGGCGTAGTCGTCCAGTGATTTTTCGTAGACGACCTTGCCCCCGGCCGCCTCCATGCACACCAGGTCCGCCGACTGGTAGAACCACACGTGCTTGCCGTCGGAGACGGGGCTGGTGGTGTCCGAGAGTTCGGCGTACTCCAGCTCCCAGACTTCCCAGAGCATCTTGCCCTTCTGGTCGGGGTCCAGGGCGGCCAGTGCGTAGCCTTTCATCATGGCGTAGACGTTCTTGCCGTCCCAGGTGGGCGTGGGGGCCACGTCGCCGCCGAGCAGTTCGTTGCGCCAGAGGTTCTTGCCGTCGTTGGGGTCGAACCCTTCCACGGTGGGGTTGCTGGAGACGATCACCTGCGGCTGACCCTTGGGCGTCTTGATGAGGATCGGCGAGGCCCACGTGTTGCCGTACCGTTCGCCGCTCCAGATCTGCTCGCCGGTCAGCCCGTTGAGCCCGTAAAGCCCCAGCGCCTCGCCGTCGATCAGGGCGATGACGGTGTTCTTGTACTTCAGCAGGCTGCCGGAGTTGCCGTACATGTTGTCCATCGGCGAGGCGACGTACTTCGACCAGACCAGCTTACCGTTGAAGTCGAAGCAGACCACCTCGCCGTTTCCGAACATCGCGTAGACGTGCGTGCCGTCGGCCACCGGCGTGGGAGCGGCGTGCATCAACTCGGACACCGAGTCGTACACGTCGTAGTCACTCGGGGCGTCGGGATCGGACTTGTACTCGCCGGTCCAGAGCTTCTGGCCGGTCTTGGCATCGAAGCAGTAGACCTCGCGCTTCTTGCGGGTGGCCCCGGTGACGAAGACCCTGTCGCCCCAGACGATCGGCGAGCTGAGCCCCTTCATCGGGATCGGACTCTTCCAGGCGATGTTCTTGCCGGTCTTCTCGTCCCATTCCTGCGGGACGTCCTTGAAGTTGCACACGGCCCGGCCTTCAAAGCCACGGAAGCTCGCCCACTGCCTGGCGTACTCCTCGTAGGAGGCGTACCTGGGCTTGGCGGGGTCCTTCGGCTGGGCCGTCTCGTTGGCGTCCGGTTTCGTGGGCTCGTTGTTGGTGTCCGGGTTGGTCGGTTTGGCGTTGTCGGGGGTCTTCCCGCCATTGCCGGTGTTGGAGGCGATGGCTTGGTCGTCGCCGGCGGGTTGTTTCTGTTCGATCTCCTGGATGGCTGAGGCGAACTGCTTCTCGCTGATGGCATCGCGGCCTTTCCAGGCCATGTATACCACGATCACGCACAGCAGCCCCACCCCGAACGCGATCGAGGCGCGGGAGATGCGCTGGACCACCGGTTCGGGCTCGGGTTGCTGCTCGGGAGCGGGCAATTCGCGACCCAGCTCGGCTCCGACGGCCCCGGACAGGAGCATCACGCCGATCCCGATCACCAGCCAGAACCCGCCGGTCTCGTAGCGGTCGATCCGCGCGTGATACTGCTGACGCACCTGGGCGTCGAGCTGGCGGATCTGCTCCTTCACGGCGGCATTGTCCGGCTGCTGGGCCAGCACAGCCCGCAGCGAGCCGAGCTGATCCTCGGCGATGTCGTCGCCCGAGTAGAACGTAATCAGCAGTCGCACGCCCACGGCGATCGAGAACAGGGCGGCGATCAGGGCAACGCCCCATGCGACGTTGCGTCCCACGCGGGAAATCGGTTCGCCCGTGGCGGCGGGCGTCGGGTCAGCTTCACTCATCATGGGAGGAGGTCTCCTTGGTCTTTTTCTGTTTTCGCCATCGGTGTTCGATGGGACAATATCGGAAGCAACGGGCGCAGGCGAGGCACTTGCCCCGGTCGGCTTCGTAGTCGGTTCGCGTGCGGCGGACGGACAGCTCCACCAGCTTCAGGCCGATGACCAGCCCGACGAATCCGCCGGCCAACCAGCCACCCCAGTAGAACGTCGAACGGATGTCATTGGCCTGGGCGTACAGTTCCTTCACCGGCGTCGTGCCGCTTCGGAAGAACCGCGTCTCGTCCGTTTTGCCTTCCACGCCGGCCTGCTCTTCGAGGTAGATCAACTGGGCCAATCGCACGCGCGGGTGCCACTGCGAGAGCGGCTTGCGGAGCATGCTGCCACCCCAGCCCAGGGCGGCAACCAGCAGCGGCACGGCGATGATCGCGGCGACCAGGGTCCCTTTGCCCTCGGTGCGGCGGTCGCGGCGGACCTGGTCGTTGGGCGGGTTGATCGCGCCGAACGGGCAGGCATCCTCGCAGAGACGGCAGTTGACGCACTCTTCGGGCGTGATCGTCACGCGTTTCCAGCTCAGCCGGCCACACACCCGGAGGATCGCGCCGTAGGGGCACAGGAAGCGGCAGTACGGTCGGCCTACGAACGTGCCCAGCGCCAGGATGCACACCCCGAAGACGATGATCGGCATGGGCCCGGCGAACCGGAAAAACGCCACGAACGGGTCGTACTGGCAGATGATGTACACGCTGCCCGTGGCGGCAAGCAGCACCGCCAGAGAGAGGTACACCCACGGCAGCAGGCCCAGCGAATGCTCCAGCCAACGCGGGACCTGAATGGGTTTGAGCAGCGTGACGTCCTGGATCGCACCCAGCGGGCAGATGCTGCCGCAGAAGGTCCGCCCGAACAGCAGCGTGGTGACCAGTGGTATCGCGAAGAACAACGCCACCACCGCGGCGATGCCCACTCCGCTCTGGAAGACGCTCTGGGCGACGTTCTGCACCGCCCCGATGGGGCAGACGCACCCCTGGCGGATGAATCCGAAGTAGATCAGTGCGCCGACGGTCAGCAGCAGCACGCCCAGGCGCGATCGCCGCTTGATGACCAGGACCGTCGCCAGAAGGATCCCGCCGGCCAGCAGACCGATGTCCACCGCGTGCCACCATTCCGCCTTGGGGGCCGGGCCTTCCTGTTCCGAGGGGCCGGGCAGCGTGTAGTTCGTGTCGAACTCGGGCGGTTCGACGCGCGGACCCTCCGCAAACGCCACGCCCGCCAGCACCGCCAGCAGGGTCAACGAGAGGACGGCAGCTCGCATCAATGGCCCCCTCCAAGATACTCGTTGGCGATGTAGGGGTCCGAGGCGGGCACGCGTTTGAATGCCTGCGTCGGACACGCCAGGGCGATGGCGCACTCGTTGCAGTTGACGCACCGGTCGTGGCGGACCTGCAGATACAGCGACCCGTTGCCGTGGTTCTTACAGCCGATCACGCACTTGCCGCAGCCGATGCAGAGATCTTCGTCGATCTTGTACTCGTAGTAGGGATCTTCCACGAAGTTGCGGATGATCGCCCCGGTCGGGCAGAGCTGGTTCTCGGCTGCGGAGTTCAGGGCGTTCTGGTCTTTGACGAAGTAGCCGGTGCACAGCTTGCAGTAGCCGCAGATGTCAAAGCGGTGTACGCACTTGACGGCGGACTCTTCCAGCACGCAGTAGGTGGCACAGTTTCCGCACTGGACGCATTTCTCCGGGTCCAGCTGCCAGACCATCGGCTCGCTGTCTTCGTCGTCGGCAAGGAGCGCTGCTGCCGAGGCGCCCACCGCTGCCAGGCCCGCGGTTCGCAGGCCGATGCGCAGCAGGCTCCGTCGGGTGGTCTTGTTCTGGTTGTCGTTCGGTTCGCTCATGAATGTCGTGCTCCGGCCCGCTTGGCCGACGTGGCGGCCGGCAGGGAGCAGCCCGAGAATTTCGAGCATCCCTTGCAGAGACCCTGGTTGATGCACTTGTGGTCTTCCGGGTCCAGCGTGCGCTGCTGGCGGTTGCGCAGACCGAGCACCACCGCACCGGCGCCCAGGGCGCCGACGGCCAAGCCTCGACCGGTGGCGCGGAAGAATTCGCGTCGGCTGTGTCGTTTCTCGTGGGGGGTCATGGGGTGTCCTGGGGCTGTTTTTCCTCGAAAACGCGGATGGTTCTGCGGACGGGGTCCATCACGAGCAGTTCGCCGCTTTGGGCGACGGCTACCGCGACGCCGCGCGTGTCCGGCTGGAAGGCATCCGGAGGGGCGACAACCGCGTCCAGAATGCCTTCTTTCTGGAACACCTTCACGGTCTCATAGTTCTTGCCCTTCTCGAAGGTCACGAACCGCCCGTCGGGGAGGATCGCGAAGTCGCACGGGTTGCAGCAGCCCGGGAACCCCGCGATCTCCGTCACCGAGGCGGTCCCCCAGGCATGCTGGAATCCGCCGCGCGGCGAATGGGCCTCGATCCGCAGCTGACCCGAATTGTTGATCCATATCAGGTCGCGCCCGACATTGACCGAAATAAACGGGCTTGGGGCCTTCAGGCCGGAATAGTCCGGTTCCTTCTCGCCCAGCACCGCCAGACGCTCGCCCGTCAGATCGTAACGGTACACCCGGCGGGCGAGGTATTCGGCGACGTAAAGGCTGTTGCTGTCTTCATCCAGGGCGACCCCGGTGATGACGCCGTCCTTGCGGATTTCCGGCCAATCGGCAATGACCGAGCCGTCGTCGCCGAGGAGCATCACCTTCGCCCCCACGCTCAGGGCGATGGTCCTGTCGTCCCGGCCGACGTCGATACATCGTGGCTGACCGGGCACGCTCCACTGGTGCAGCAGCGTACCGTTGGGGTCCAGGACGTGGACGGCGCGGTCCCCGACGACGTACCAGTTCCCGCCGGGCCCGACGGCGATGTCGCGCGGGTTCTCAAGGCCGGTGTCCACCGACCGGACCTCGCGATACTGCAGCAGATCCGGCGAGATCGGGCGCTGGTCGCTCTGGTCGTAGGTGAACGTGTCGGGCAGTCCCGAGCCGCCCCCGCCCAGCAGGTCGTACTGGCTCAGCACGTGCAGCATCACCAGCACCAGGGCCAGCGCGGCGATGGCGATCAGGATGCGCTTGCTTCGTGCACTCACGTCGGACTCCCGTTTCTGTGGCGTACTCATGCGGTCGATATTGTACCCGATTCGGGGATCCCGGAAAAACGCCACCCGGGCCGATGGGCCCGGTCAGTCCGCTTTGCGGAGGTCCAGGCAGGTAATGGTGTCCACGTCGCGGACGATCATCAAACCGTCGGCGATGGCGATGGGCCCCCACGAGTCGTGGGCCCTGCCGAGAACACGGGCCTCGGCGATCATCGAGAACCGCTGGGGCGTGGCGATCACCATCGACAGCGTGCCTCGGTCGCCCATGATCCACAGTCTCTCGTCGGCAAAAACGTAAGACCCCCACCCGAAACGGTGATCGCGGCCGCTGGTCCAGACACGTTGCCCGTCGGGCGTCGCGCATATCAGTTGCTGCGAGACGCCGGCTTTGACTTTCGGCAGGATGGTGAACACGTGGCCCTGGTGGAAGATCGGAGTCTGCTGCTCGGAGGAGAACTCACTGGCCTCGAAGGTATCCAGGACGTTCACCTCCCATTGGCCCTGGTCGCGGGGGACGAGTTGAAGCAGCATCCCACCGGCGTCGTAGCCGGCGGTGAGGGCGACACGCCCTTCGCTCAATGGCAGGGCGCTGGGTGCGGCGGTGGACACGCTCCAGGCCGTCGTGCCCCACAGCAGATTGCCGTCTTCGCTCACGCCGTAGACCCCGCCGGGAACCGTCCCCGCGCTGTCCCGGGCGGTGATGACCATGTAGAACCGTTCGCCCGCGAATTCCATGATCGTCGGCGTGGCGTGGCTCATGACGCCGCCGTCCACGTTGGGAACTTCCCAGACGGTTTCGCCCGTGGCGATGTCGATCGCCGTCATCAGCACCTTCGGGCCCGCCGGGGCGATAATCACGTTGTTGCCGTCCACCAGCGGGCTCTGGCCGGCCCACCAGTCCGGAACGGTCGTCCCGTACTTGCGCACCATGTCGATGCCCCAGACCAGCTCGCCCGTTCGCGAATCCAGAACGGTGACGTTGCACTTGGGCCCGGAGGTGACCACGTATCGGTCGGTCACGTAGGGAACGGTGCGGCTCATCCCGTGGTTCTGCTTCACCGGGACGTTGTACGCGTACCGCCAGATCTCCTCGCCGGTTTCCAGGTTCAGCTTGCGGACGACGTCGCCCTCCCAGGCAGGCAGGAGCACCTCGTTGGGGAACGTCGCGTCGATCAGGAGGCGATTGAGCCGATGCTCCTTGAAACTCGCCAGCCCGCGGTCTTTGCGGGTCTTCAGGAGGCGTTTGCCCTCCCGATTCAGCTCGACCTGCTGATGCGACTCGCGGTCGTAGAAGTTCTTGGAGAGGATCAGCCCGTCCAGCGCCTTGCGGATGGCCTGGCGGGCCCCCGGCGTCTCGTTGGCGTCCGGGGCGGTGGCAAGCGTCTCGACCGTCGTCCGGGTGGACTCGTCCAGCTGCGTCCAGATCCGACGGGCCGGGCTGGGCGTGTCGCGACGGGTGCCCTCGTGGATGATCCTGCACAAGGCTGCCAGCTGACCCGGACGGATGTCATCCTCGCGCAGCGTGGGTTCCTTGCGGGCGTCGTAGTCCAGCAGGAAGAAGGCCCCTTTCCAGATGGCGGCCCCGGCATGGCCGTCGCCGGCGGGAATGGTCCACAGCTTCTTCGGGCCATCGGAGGGGAAGGTCTCGATCAGCTCGGTCGGGTCGGTGGAAATCGCGTTGCCCCCGGGCCCGCGGAACCGGTTCCACACGCCGTCATAGCCCTCGGCTGGTCTGGCGTCGCCGCGGACGAGAATCCCCCGCACGTTCGGCGGCGGGCCCTCCTGCCTCGGTCCGGCGATGGGCTTGTCCGGCTGGGGCAGACGCACCTCCACCTCCGGCGGGGGAGTGGTCACCCACGTGGCGAAGGCAGCGACGGCAAGCAACGCTACCAGCAGGGGGATCAAACGGAGTGCATTCTTCATGATTCTCGTCATTATACAGTACAAACGGGGGGTTGATAGCAAGGTTTCGCCACAAGATGACGCCTGACGCAACTTTGGTCTACTCGTGCCGCAATCCGTCAAGGAGGTCGCCGCGAAGCGCCAGCACCGACGCTCCCAGTGCCCACAGGCAGCCGTTGGCGACCACGCCGATCAGCGTCCAGCTCAGCCCCCACAGCGGGATGGACCGTCCTGCCGACTGGATGGCGGGCACGACCGCGATGAGGGCGGCCAACGACCCCGCCGCCAGGCCGGCGACGCACAACAGCCAATGCTCCTGGAGGATCATCCAGGTCAACTGACCTTTCCCGAAGCCCACCGCCCGCAGCAGCGCCAACTCGCCGCGGCGTTCCAGGACGTTTCGCAGCACGACCACGCCCAGCCCGAGGCTGCCCAGCAGCAGACCGATCCCGCCCAGGGCTCCGAAGATCCCCAGGTAGGTGTTGACCACCTTCAGGAACGCCCCGAGGCGTTCGGTGGTGGGCATCGCCTGCATGCCCTCGTCGGCCAGGGCGCGTTCGAGCTCGTCGGCCACCGCGTCGGCCTGGCCGGCGGGCACGTCGATGAGGAACACCCGGTAGCCCTCGATGGAGGGGTACTTGCGGACGAAGTTCTCTTCCGAGACCAGCACCACGCCCTGGAGGATCGAGCTGGTCGTCGCAGCCACGAACCGTACCCGGAACGGCTGGCCGGAATCGTCCTTGTAGGTCACCGTATCGCCGAGCGATTTGTAGATCGCCCACATGAGCGTCTCGTTATCGGCGATGCCCGGGACGGCGTTGTCGGGCTCCTGCCAGTTCAGCAGGCCCCAGGGGTTCTCGGCGTCGTCGGTGATGGTCTGGGCGAACGAGAACGCGTCGCGCCGGATCAGCCGGCGCGGGTTCACCCCGAACAGCCTGGGCTGTTGGGCCCGGTTGAGGTTCAGGCAGCTGGCGTCGTCGCCCTCGCGTACGCGAATGGGCACGAAGCTCACGCCGGAGAGGATTTCCTCGTCGAGGTTGTAGTTCTCTCGACCCTCGGGCGTGTTCAGGTCGTGGGTAATCGGCAGGGCGGTCTGTGCCCACAGGGCGAACCCGCCGGTTCCCGAGTCGCGCGAACCGGCGTTCTTCATGGGGTTCATGCGGTTCGCTGCCACCGTCACCACCAGAAACGCCCCTGCTGCCAGGACGGCCATCGTGGCGATGGATCGGCCTCGACGGCGCCCCATGTTGCGGAAGGCCAATTTGCTCAGCGAGCCCAGCGGCGCGTCGGAATGTCCCATCCGCGCCAGCAGCGCGTGGGCGGCTGTCAGCAGACCCACCAGAAGGGCTGTGCCCACGCCGAAGAACGCTCCGGTGGCGGCAGAGGGCACCTGCAGGCCCCACACCAGCATCGCCCCGGCCCCCAGGAAGCAGACGGCCGACACTCTTGCGCTCCATCGACCTCCGCCCAGGGCAGCCTTCTTCATGGCTTTGTCGATCGGCTCGGATCCACTGAGCAACTCGTGCGGCGACCGACCCGCCTGGCGCCACAGCGCAACGCCCATTGCTGCGACGGCGGCCAGGACGCCGCTGACGGCGCCGACGAGCATCGAGCCCCACGTGGCGTGGTACCAGAGGTTCGCCCCGGCAATCGCCCCGCTCCAGCCGGCAGAGAGACGTTCCATCATGGCGCGGGCGTACATCGGGCCGGCAGCAGTCCCGAGAACGCTGCCCGCAACCGCCAGCACGCCGCCCTCGCTCAGCAGCAACCAACGCACCTGCCACGGCGTCCAGCCGACCGCCAGCAGCGTGCCCACCTGCGTGGTCCGTTGCTGGATGCCGAACGCGAACAGCAGGCCCATCAGCAGCAGCGCCGCGCCGATCAGGAAAAAGCTCAGCGAGATGAACAGCACGCCGAAGTCCTGGCTGCCCTTGGACGCCTCCAGCGCCCGCCGGCGTATGGGCAGAAAGACCAGGCCCACCGAGGCTGGGTCCATCGCCTGGCGGAGGGAGCGCCGGATGCGGTCGGGCGCACCGGGTTCATCGGGCCAACGGACGGCGGTGAGGTTGCCGAACCGGTTGCCCCACATGCTCCGCCCAGCCGACAGCGTAACGTAGGCCTTGGGCGTGCCGCGGTAGCGCAGCCAGTAGGTGTTGTCCTTCGGGCGGATCTTCGAGAGGACGATCGCGTCGCCCATGTCCCAGTCGCGGCAGTTCTTGGCACCTGACAGCCCGGGGAACTCGGGCATGAGCGAGGCGTCCACGCCGGGCGAATCCATGGGGACCACCTCGGCGACGGTGAACTCGCGCGTGGCGGTCTGCAGCGTGCGCGAATGACCCAGCGTGTAGTAGGTCATCGTCAGGGCGTCGCCGGGGGCGATGTCCAGGTCCTCCGCCAGCCAGGAGGTGATCACCGCCTGGTCGCCGGCGAGCTCTGCCGGCAGGGGGGCGACGCGGCGGCTGTCCTGCTTGAGCGGGCCCATCGCAGCGACCATCGAATAGGGCGTGTTGGCGTCGCCGGCGGAGAGCGAATTCACGAAGTAGGTGAACACGCCGGTGGCCTGGTTGGCATCGGTGGCGCGGGCGGCCGCTGCGATGGACGGGTCGATGAACACCCGCGACGATCGCATCTCGACAAAGCCGTTGGGGTCCTCGCGGAAGCTCAGCTGGATGTCCGTCAGCTGCCAGTGTTCGGCGAGGGCGGCGTTGGCGGCGTCCACGTCCAGCGGCGTGTTGGGGTCGTCGCCGGCGGGGCCCACGAGCATCATGTTCGCCCGGCCGGGGAGGGAGAGCTTCTGCTGCACCCAGCCCAGGCGGACAATCGCGTTGGCCGGCGCGACCTGGTTGGCCAGCAGGCTGAACGCACCGGGCAGGATCGCGTGTACCGTGAAGCGTCCCGAGACGCTGGACCCTTCCTCGGCTGAGACGGGCAGATCGCCGGAGAGTTTGGTCGGGTCGTCGAACCGGACGATCACCGCGTCGCCCTCCCGGACGTTCAGTTCTTCGGCCAATCGCCGGTTGATCGCGATTCCGCCGGGGCCCATGTCTTTGAGGGCGTCCCAGCCGGGCTTCATCGCGAGGAAGTCGTCTCCCACGCCCACCAGGTCGACCGTGCCGGCGCGGTGTTCTTCGGTCCCGTCGGTGCAGGTGGCGATCAGCGAGATCGCGCCTGCCGCCGGCGCGCCGGTGGCGTCGGAGACCTTCTCGGCCAGCGAGGTCCGGAAGAACCGGTCGCGGGTCATCATCGCCAGATGGACCTCGCCGAGGCGCTGCAGTGCCTGTCTCCGGAGGCTGTAACGAACCGAGTCGCCGATGACCAACGCCCCGACCAGCACCGCGGTGGCGATGGCGGCTCCGGCGACGACACCCACGTGCGTCCGCCAGTAGTGTCGGAGGCTCTCGGTGACCAGTCGCGCGCGTGTCATGAGGTTTCCTGTGTCTCGCGGAGGGTTCCTTCGGTCAGCTCGCAGACCCGCTGCATTCGTTCGCCCAGGTCCCGGGCGTGGGTGACCACGATCAGCGTGATGTTCTCGTCGCGGTTGAGCTCTTCCAGCAGGCCGGCGAGGTTCTCAGCGGCCTGGTGGTCCAGCGAACCGGTCGGTTCGTCGGCCAGCAGGAGGACCGGTTCGTTGATCAGCGCCCGCACGACGGCGACCCTTTGACACTCGCCGCCGGACAGCTCGCCCGGCCGGTGGGTGAGTCGGTCGCCCAGCCCCACGCGGTCCAGCAGCGACCGGGCGCGCTCCTCGGTGGCAGCGCGGTCGCGATCGCGGTTGGCCAGCGCGGGAACCAGCACGTTCTCCAGCAGCGTGCATTGCGGCAGCAGGTGATGGAGCTGGAAGACGAAGCCGATCTTGCGGCTGCGCACTTTGGCCAGCTTCCGGTCGGAGAGGTCCGAGAGATCCTCGCCGTCCAGAACGACGCTGCCTTCGGTGGGGCGGTCCAGTGCGCCGATGAGGTTCAGCAGCGTGCTCTTGCCCGACCCGCTGGGCCCGAGGATCGAAAGCGTCTGGCCGCGTTGCACTTCCAGGGAGATCCCTCGCAGCACGGTGGGCCCCTCGGCCTGTCCGGCGGGGCCGGGGTAGGTCTTGGTCACGTCCGTGAGAGTCAGCCTCGGGTCCGATTCGCTCATGAGCGGGTCCTGTCGATGAAGGTCTGCAGCGTCTCCACCAGGCGCGGTGCCGTGGCGGCCATCGTGAAGTTGTCCAGCACGTTGGATCGCCCCTTGCCCCCCAGCAGGGCGCGGTGCGTCGGGTCGGTCAGCACGGTTCGCAACTGAGCGGTAAGGTCGTCGACGTTGTTGGGCTCGAACAGTAATCCGCCTTCGCTCTGCTCGATGATCTCGATGAACGCGCCGTGCCCGGGCTGAACCACGGGCACGCCGCATGCGAGTGCTTCCAGTATATACAGGCCCGACGCTTCCGGCGAGCGGGTGGGCACCGAGAGCACCGTCAACTGGGGCAGGAAACGGGCCTTGGCGGCGCGGTCGAACTCGTCGTGAATGTGTACCGCACCGGCCAGGTTTTCGTTCGCCAGGCGGCGGTGAACACCCTTGATGAACTGCTTCTGGCTGGCGAGCACGCCGCCGGAGAGGTCCAGCTGGAGGTCTTCGAGACCCTTCTCGGTTCGCAGTTTCGCGAATGCGTCGATGAGCTGATCCAGCCCCTTGTCATACGACAGCGGCGAAAGAAAGCCGATCCGCGGCGGCTCGGGCGGAGAGTCCGGCGGGGCGTATCCTTCCGGGTCGATTCCGTTGGGAACCACCTCGAACGCCTCGCGCCCCAGGCCCAGGCGATGGGCCATCACGCCGCGGTAGTATTCGCTGGTCACCATCAGCCCATCCAGCTGACGGGCCCGCTGGGCGAGCAGTTCCCACGCCCGGGAGCTGTAAGGCTCGGGCAGCGAGTCCAGGAAGGCGTCCTCGTCCTGGCAGGTGGCTACCACGGGCACGGAGAGGTCTTCCTGCATCCTTGCGGTCAACCCGCCGAGCATGATGTTCGAGAGGGCGATCACGTCGGGGCGGGGCTGATCGGCGAGGAACGCCACCAGCCGATCGATCTCCTTGGTCTGGGCGCCCTGCTCGCCCTCGAGCATCGAGACGGTCGTCTCGCCGAGGTCCTTGGCGCGGGTCATCCCGGACATCGCCCCGGCGGCGCGCAGCAGCGAGGGGGAGTCCAGCAGGCGGTCCATCCAGCGGGGGGTCTTGCGGAAGAGCTTGAACTTCTGCTGCAGGAAGACGTTGATGCCCCCGAAAAACACCGGCAGCTCCGATTGGGTATGAAACTCGGAGATCGACGGCAGGTACATCGGCACCATGAGCACGTCGTGGCCGTCGCGCTGCAGCTGACGGACCACCGCGTGGTCGCGCAGGCAGTTCTCGCAGTAGAAGTTCTCTCCGGCCCCGGGAGTAAGCTGAACGATCTTCATGATTGGTTACTTGTTGGCCTTGGCGGCGTCGCCGAGGCAGTAGAGGAACCCGTCCATGCTGCCGACCAGCACGCGCCCTCGGAGCACGGCCGGCGAGGACGAAACGGCGTCGCCCATCACCACCGACCAGACCTTGTTGCCCTTCTTGAGGTCCACCGCGTACACCCGTCCGTCGTTGCTGCCGACGATGACCTTCCCGTCGGCGATTACCGGCGAACTGTCCACGCGCCCCCGCGTGGCGAAGGACCATCGCTTCTTGCCGGTCTTGCGGTCCAGGCAGTAGAGCGAATCGTCCCGGCAGCCGACCAGGACGACGTCGTCGTTGACCGCCGGCGAGGAGAAGAACGGATCGTCGGCGTAGAACGTCCAGGCGAACTCGCCCTTCTTGAGATCCACCGAGCAGAAGGCCCCTTCGTAATCGCCCAGGTAGGCGTGGTCCTTGTGGATGGCCGGCGAGGCGGCGAGGTATGCGCCCATCGACACGGAGTTCTTGTCTTTCCCGGTGTCCACGTTCACGCGGTGGAGCATGGCGTCGCACCCGCCGAAATACGCCCATCCGTCGGCGACGGCCGGGGCGCCGTTGATGAAGTTCTCCGTCTCGTACGCCCAGATCTTCGCGCCGGTTTTGGCATTGAGGCAGTGGACCTTGTTGTCGTAGCTGCCCACCAGCACGCGGGGGGGCAACTTGCCCCTGGCGGGCACGTAGTTGGCCGACCCGAGAATCTTGTCGTCCGTGGCGTAGGTCCATTGCTTCTTGCCCGTTTTGGCGTCGATGGCGTGCACCGTGCCGGACAGGCTGGCGACGTATACCACGCCGCCGGCCACCATGGGCGGGGCGTCCAGGGAGTCGTCGGCTTTGTAGGCCCATTTCTTCTTGCCGGTCGCGAAGTCGATGGCGTAGCAGTTCGCGTCGCCCGAGCCGATGTAGACGGTGTCTCCCATCACCACCGGCGAGGAGACGATGCCCGCCCCCGTCTCGAACCGCCAGAGGACTTTGACCTTGGCGGGAACCTTGCTGCTCGATACCCCGGTGAGGTCCCGGCTGCCACGCCAGGTGGGCCAGTGCTCGCCCGGTGCCTTGGCGGCTGCGTTGGCGTCGGCCTTGCTCGGGGCGGGTTTGGTGGCCTGGGATGGGGTCTCGTCGGCCTGGTCTTTATCCGCCAGCAGAGCGGCAGCCCAGATGCCTCCCAGTACCATGAGGATGGTCACAGCGGCGATTCGCATTCGCATGGTCATGCTTCCTTCCGGGGCGTGTTGTGTTGGCCCTGGTTCTTCAACCCCCCGCAGGCGGGTAAGTATTGATCTCTTCGCCGCTCAGCGTTCGCTGGCTTCGCTGGGGCGATTGTCGTCGTAGGTCTTCCCCGAGCTCCGCGATTCGGTGGCGTAGGCCGACCCTCGCAGGTCGTAGCAGGCCAGCTCGGTTCCCTGGCGGACGTACAGCAGGCCGTCGGCAATCACCGGGTGCGCTCGCGTGCCGTTGCGCCGTTTGCGGAACGACGAGACGATCTCACAGCCGGCGGGCGAGACCTTCGCCAGGCCCACCTCGCCGCGCTCGGTATGGTAGATCAACCTGCCGTCGGCGTAGATCACCGAGCCCTTGGAGATTTTCCGTTCGGTCCAGACGGTCTTGCCGGTGGCGGCGTTGACGCATACCAGCGAGCGGTCGTTCGTTCCGTATATGTGTCCGTCCACCACCACCAGCCCGCCGTAGTGGGTGGCGAGGTCTTTGTTCTCCCAGACCTTGCGGTACTTGGACCCGTCGTCCGACAGCTTCAGACCGACCGCGCCGTGGCGGTATCCGCCGGCGAGAATCACCATTCCCTCGTGGTATACCGGGGTCACCGAATGCACCGCGTGCCTGTTGCGGAATGGGAAGGTCCACAGCCCCTTGCCCGTTTTGGCGTCCAGGGCGGCTGCACTGTCCGAGAGATGGGTGACGATGATGGTTCGCTTTTTGTGTTCGATCCGTGCCGGCGAGCAGTAGGCGGACTTCTGGGCTCCGCCCTTGCCCCGCAACGGCTGGGCCTTCCACTGCACCGTGCCGCGTTTGGCGTCCAGGGCGACGATGCTCGCTCGCGTGCCGCCGGGCGTGACGATCAGCGTATCGCCCACCACCAGCGGCGACTCGCTGATGCCCCATTGAATGGATTGGCCGCCGAACGTTTCGGGCATGTCGACGGTCCATTTGACCTCCCCCTTTTTGGCGTCCATCGCCACGACCTTGCCGTGAGCGCTGACGACGTAGGCCAACCCGTGGGCAATTGTCGGGGTGCTTCGCGGGCCCGGGTAGCTGCGCGACTCCCAGCTGGGGCCGATCTTCGTCTTCCAGCTCTGTTGGCCCGTCTTGGTGTCGATGCAGTAGACGTATCCGTCGCTGCCTTCCATCCCGGTGGTATACACCTTGCCGCCGGAGACGCTCATCGAGGACATCGCCTCACCCACGCGGGCGGTCCACAGCTGCTTGGGGCCCCCGTCGGGCCAGGTCTTCAGCAGGCCCTTCTCGTCGTAGATGCCCGTTCGCCCCGGGCCTCGCCAGTCGGCTGCGTCTCCGGCCAGTGCCAGCAGAGAACAGCTCGTCAGCAGGGAAATCGTGATGGCAAAGCGTCTCATGGTGTGTCCTCGTCGGTTGGATGGTCAAAACGTCTCAGCCGCCCCGGCAGCGTTTGGCTGCGGAAGTGGCTGCTCCATACTACTATATGCATCCGACACGCCATAACGCCGGATGGCAGGATTTTGTTGTCCATCGCCGACCCTTGCGTTACCCCGAGTTCGGGTTGCGGGTTCGTTGACGCGATCGGGCGTCGGTCGGTTTCCGAACGGTCAGTCCTTGCGCTTCGGGGCTTCCAGCCCCAGCCGTTCCATGACCTGTTGCAGGTCCGACCAGACCTTTCCGCGGTTTTCCGGGGTGTATTGTCGCAGCACGTAGGCAGGATGGAAGGTGGGCATCACCGCGATCCCGGCAAGCCCCTCGCCGATGTCGGGCAGGGCGGCCCACGTGCCGCGCATGCGTGTGATGCCCGTCCGCGTGTTCAACAGCGCCCGGGTCGAGGGGTTGCCCAGCGTCACGATGCACTTCGGCGCGATGATCTGCAGCTGGCGCACCAGGTATCCCCAGCAGGCGGCGACCTCTTCGGGTGCGGGGGTGCGATTGTTGGGGGGGCGACACTTCACGACGTTGCAGATGAAGACCTTCTCTCGTGAGAGGCCCATCGCGGCGATCATCTTGTCCAGCAGCTTGCCCGCCCTGCCCACGAACGGTCGGCCGCTGAGGTCCTCGTCCTGTCCCGGAGCTTCGCCCACGAACACCAGTTCGGCATTCGGGTTGGCCTCGCCGAACACCGTGTGCGTCCGTGACTGGCACAGGGGGCACTTCCGGCAGCGCTGCACTTCCTGCTCGTCCATCGCGCCCAGGGCGTCGGCCTTCTCGGCGGCACTCATCGAGGCCCCGGCCGGCGGGGAGGCCGGCGACCCGACCGGCGGGGCCGGTGCGCTCGGCGCCGGCGATGATGGAGTTCTCACGGCGGCCTGCACTACCTCGGGAAGCTCGCTTCCGCGACGGGGGATGTACTGCCCGCCGAGTAACTCCTCGATGGCGATCAACTGCCTCGCCGCGGCTGATAGTTGTTGGTATTCGTCACTCATGCCCGCCATCATACCGGCCTGTCGCGTCGGCTGCCAGCCGACCTGGCGATGTTCGCGACAGCAGGCCAGGCTCGCTCTTGCCTCGCCGCGGTCGAATCGGCAGAATGCACGAACCATGAAACGAGTCACCGCCATCGTCACCCTCGCCCGCCACACCGCCGACCCCCAGGAGCTGATCGCCTCGGCTGCCCGGCTTTGCTATGCCACCGAGACCGAGGGCATTCTCGATCAGGACCCCGCCGGGGCAGCGAAGTTCGTGGCCATGCTCAAACGTCTCGGCCATCACAGCACGCTGGAGCACGCCTCGTTCACCTTCCTGCTGGAGGGCGTCTCGCGGGCCCTGACGCATCAGCTGGTCCGTCACCGCATCGCCAGCTTCTCCCAGCGGTCGCAGCGGTACGTGGGCCACGGCGATTTCGACTACGTCATGCCACCCCAGCTCGAGGAGAAGACCGTCGATGATGACGGCAGGAACGTCCCGGCGGCAGACTACTTCCGTGAAACGATGGAGCTGATCGCCGAGCGGTACGAAAAGCTCTGCGAGGCGATGGGCAACGAGGGCGAACGCACCAACCAGGACGCCCGCTACATCCTGCCCAATGCCTGCGAGACGAAGATCTTCGTGACGATGAACGCCCGCGAGCTGCTGCACTTCTTCGCCGAACGCCTCTGCCTGCGTGCCCAGTGGGAAATCCGCGGCGCCGCCGAGCAGATGCTCCAGCAGGTGCGTGAGGTCTGCCCGGCCGTCTTCGACGGGGCCGGGCCCAAATGCGTCCTCAGCGGTCGATGCCCCGAAGGCAAAATGACCTGCGGCCGACTGAAAGAGCAACTCGAAAAATACGCCCCCCGCCAGTAGCCTCCCGCGACGACACGCCCGCAACAAGTTGCGGGCCCTACGGCACTGACGTGCGGAGACGTCAGTGGCA
>CAZFPT010000022.1:0-30781 GCA_964521005.1 uncultured Planctomycetaceae bacterium
GTGGTCGTTCCACATCGACCCGCGATCGCGCCCGCAACAAGTTGCGAGCCCTACGACTGACCGGCCCACAACCACGGGTGCCCGGCGTTGTGCAGCGAGCCCCAACCAAGGGTGCCCGGGCTTGTGCAGCGAGCCTGAGCGAGCTGAGCAACCCGGTTGGTCCGGATCGCGTTCCATGTAGTGGTCGGACATCGCGACTGCCGGCGTTGCCCGTCAGCCGCGCTGGAGGCCTGCCTTCACCCGCCGGGCCACGGTGCGGAGATTCTCGATGTAGTTCCGCGCAAGCGGATCGATCTGCACGACCGCCCCGTCGATGGCCTCGGCGATGGTGCGGGCGCTGCGGTCAGAGAACTGGGGATGCACGAAAATCACGCGAATGTTCCGGCTCTTGGCCCGCTCGATGAGTTCCGCCAACCGCCGCGGGCCGGGTGACTTGCCCTGCTGCTCGATGGCCATCTGCTTGAGGCCGTACGCGTCGGCAAAGTAGGCGAAGGCGGGGTGGAACACCAACAGCGTCTCGCCTTTGAGCCCCTCCAAGGATGCGGCAATATCGCGGTCCAGCTGCTCCAGCTCGCCGGTGAGCGTCTGGAGGTTCTCCTCGAACGTCTTCGCCTTGCCGGGCACGAGACGTTTGAGCTCATCGGCGATGGTGCGGGCCTGGACGATCGCATTCCGCGGAGACATCCACACGTGCGGGTCTGCATCCTGGCCATGATCGTGACCATGGCCGTCATGATCATCGTGGCCGCCCTCCATGGGCAGCAGGGCCAGCCCCTTGCGGGTATCGACGATGGTCAGTCCGGGGTTCACCGAGCGGAGCCTGGGCAGCAGTTGCTTCTCGAACGGCACGCCGGTGCGGAAATAGACGTCGGCCTTGCTGAGCTGCACCATCTCTCGCTGGGTGGGCTCGTAGTGGTGCGGCTCGTCGTTGGGTCCGACCAGCACGTGGAGGTCGACGGCATCGCCCCCGACGCGTTCGACGAGAAACGCCTGGGGCGGAACGCTGACGAACACCGCGGGCCTGTCGCCCGACTGGTCGCCGGGCCCGTCGCAGCCGATCGCCAACACACACAGGGCCAAGGTCAGCAAAGCGGGCAGGATGGATCGCATGGGGCACTCCTGGCGGGCACAGAGTATCGTGTTTTCCGGGTCGATCGATAACGGGTCGATCGGCTGGGATATTATAGCCCGCCGGGTGGCGCGCAGCGAGAACCCCGTCGGCGCAGGAGCGCCCACGGGGTGGGTTGGAACGGCTGTCGACGAGGGGCTACTGGGCGTATGTGGTGGGCTCTGCCGCCAGTTGCTGCAGGGCGGGCACAAGCCTGGCCAGCTCGGCTTCGAGGGTGTCGAAGTACTGGCGTGCCTGGCCCAGATCGCCGGATCGACCGGCTGTCTCGATGCTCAAGGCGGCCTCGAAGGCATCGTGGGCGTTGAAATTCCCTACCGACCCCTTGAGCGAATGAGCGGCACGGGTGACGGCTTCGCTGTCGCCCTGCTCGATCGCCTCGGAGATCTGCCCGCACAGCGAGCCATGCTCCTCGACGAACATATCCGCCAGCTCGGCCAGCAGCTCGACGTCCCCTTCCACCCGCTGGAGGGCAGCGGCCAGATCGAATGGTTGACTCTCAGACATAGCGTTCCTCTCCGGCGGCAGCGGCCATCGACGATCAATGTACGCATTCCGGGTATACTCTGAAATATGCATCGACGGGATCGAGGAAGGGCATTAGCTGGAAATCGCAAACCGCAAGGTGCATACAGACGCATGGGTTGGAGCGGAAACAGCGCGTGAAAACGGCCCGCCGCATGGCAGGCCGTTTCTGGGTACCGAGTCCGACGGGATTCGAACCCGCAACCACCGGATCGACAGTCCGGTACTCTAACCAATTGAGCTACGGACCCAGAGTTCGCCGGGCAATCCTCTCCGGCGAGCAGAATACTATAGCTGGTATCGGCGAAATGTCAACCGTGTTTCGTGCTTCCACGAAAAAACCTGCGCCCCACCGACCAAGGCCCGATCGACCGGGCAGACCGCAGGCCGGCCCCTCGCCCCCAAGAGATGTAACCCGCTGTTTATACTAGCCTAAGTCAAACAGCGTAGGGTGGTCCAGCTGTTCGTCGCACGGGGCGTCTGCCCCGCTGACGGGGGCGAACTCGGCAGGTTCGAGGGCCACCGTGGCGACCGATTTCTGCCGGATCGGCGGGTCGACGGCGACGAACTCTCCCTCGTCGCTCTGGCGGTGGACGTAGGGAGAATACTGCCGCTTCCGCGCGGTCCCGGCGTTCTCCTCGCGAATCGCCCGACGGAGCTTGTTCATGTAGGCCGACAGGTCGTCCGAGTCGAACTCGGCGAGGAACCCCGGATCGGCCGAGGTGTTCATGGTGATGATCTCGTCAATCATTTGCCGCTTGGTCATGATACCGTCCATGGATGAAATGGAATCCGGCCCGTCCCTGGGCGCATCGTCTGCAAGACCTATCGGCCGGTGGGGCGAACAAACTTTAGGCGCCTCGCTCCGGGCAGGTCAGGCCGATCGGCGGGCCGATCGGTCGGCGATGAACTTCGCCCGACACCGCGGATCGGGGCTTGGTTCCGCCCTGCCGTCGCCCGTATACTGACGTGCAACGCCAGCAGAGGAGACCCATGAACTTCGACACCCAACAGATCGAATACGAGACCTTCTCGCCGGTTCAGCGCGCGGTCAAGGCCGCGATCGTAAACCCGTTCGCCAACTACGCGCCGGCCGGGTTCATCAAAGCCCTGCTGCGATGGGGCGACAGCGAACTCGCCAAGGCCAGCTGGTCCGACCCCGGCGGCTGGCGGTCGATGGTGATCAGCTACCAGGGCGACCCGGAAAAACTCGCCGACCGTGTCCTGGTCGGTGCGGGAACCATCCCCACCGCCCTGCGAAACCGCAAACGCCTGGCAGCCCACCTGCTGGCGAAACTCATCGAAGCCCAGGACCACGAACCCGTGCATGTGCTCGGGCTCGGCGCCGGACCGGGAATGGTGATTACCCAGGCCATGACGTTGGCCGAGAAACCCTCGCGTGCGACGATGGTGGACATCAGCTCCGACGCCTTCGAGTTCGGCAGGCAGCACGCCGGCGAGATGGGTCTGGAAGACCGCGTTCGATTCATCGAGTGCGACGTCCGCGACGTCGAGCAGTTCCTCGACTCGCCGCCGGACATCATCCAGATGCTCGGGATCTGCGAATACCTCGAAGACGAGCACATCGTCTCGATCGCCTCTGCAGCCGCCGACATCATGCCCACCGGTCAGCCGATCGTGTTCAACAGCATCTCCCGCGCCCACGGGACCGACCGCTTCTTCCGTCGGGTGTTCGGGCTGCACATGAACCATCGCACCCCCCAGCAGTTGCAGGCATTGATGCGCCGGGCGGGTTTTGACGACTTCGAGACGTTCGCCGAGCCGCTCGGAGTGTACCACGTCTGCGTCGGTCGACGCACAGAGCAGCCCGTATCCGCCACCGACAGCGGACAGGAGTGACCCACCAGATGGCTGAAATCGCCCTCCCCTGGGGAGACGAACAACTCACCGTGGACCTGCCCGAGCAGTGGGACGTCCGCCAGATCGCCGAGCCGGATCTCAGACCGGCCAGCGGCGATTGGCCGGTGCGCCTGGCCAGGGCGATCAGCCAGCCCGACACGGGCCTGCCGCTGACCAAGCTCCTCCAGGCCCGGCGCAACGGGCGGGTGTGCATCCTGGTCGAGGACATCACGCGTCACAGCCCGCTTCCGGAGATTCTCGAACCGGTCCTGCGGGAAATCAGCCACGCGGGCTTCGGGCCCGAGCGGGTGGAGATCTTCTTCTGCACCGGGATGCACCCAGCCATGTCGGCCGAGCAGGCCGCCGAAAAGCTCGGGCCCATCGCGGAGGATTGGCCCTGGCGGTCCAACCCGTGGCAGGACCCCTCGCGCTACGTGCGAATCGGCACGGTCGGCGGCGCGCCGGTGGCGATCGATCGTGACGTCGCGTCGGCCGACCTGCGGATTGTGGTCTCGTCGGTGAGTCCGCATCTCCAGGCCGGCTTCGGCGGCGGGTTCAAGATGATGTTCCCGGGCTGCGCGTCGCTGGAGACCATCCGCACGCTGCACCGCCAGGGGCTGGGGCGATCAGCCCGTCAGCTGGTGGGTCTGGGCGGTTCGCGTAACCGCATGCGGGCGTTCATCGATGGTGCCGGCGGACTGGTGGATCGCTTCGCCGGGAAAACATTCGCCGTGCAGTACATTCTGGACACCGAGAACCTCCCGACGTTTTTCGCTGCCGGCAACCCCGCCGATACCCAGGAGATGCTCACCAAGCAGTGCGCCGTCTCGTGCGGGGTGGTCGTGCCCGAGCAGGCGGACATCGTCATCGCCGACGCCAGCCCGCGCGATTACGACCTCTGGCAGTCGTTCAAGAGCATCGCCCACGCCCAATGGGCCGCCCGGCCGGGCGGAGTCATCCTCTGCGCGACGCGCTGCGAGGCAGGCATGGAAGACATGTCCCCCCCGAATTGGCCCTTGAGCCCTGCCTGGACGCGGCGCGTGGTTCGCTGGATGGGACCCGAGTCGGTCAGCTCGCTGGTGACGCGACTCGTACCGTCATTGGCCGGCGACGCCGCCTTCTTCGTCCGCATGGGTCTCCAGGCGATTCACCGCAACCCGGTGCTGTTCGTCTCGCCCCCGCTGGCCAAGCAGGGGCCGTTCCCCGCCGTCGAGATCCACGCCGAGTTCGCCTCGGCCATCCAGTCCACCCGGCGGATCCTCGGCAAGGGACCCCAGCGCGTAGTGGTGTTCCCCCAGGGCGGGGTGACCTACCCCATCCCCCGCTCGTCCAACAGCCTGGGCCTCTAGCAGCCCGCTCAGCTGTGCGGATGGCTGCCCATCAGCAGGTTGATCGCCTCGGTTCGGGTGGCGAGATTGCTCTTGAACAGGCCCCGCATCGCCGAGGTCACCATCCGCGAGCCGGGCTTCTTCACGCCGCGGATGGTCATGCAGGTGTGCTCGGCTTCGAGAATCACCGCGACGCCCTTGGCGTCCAGCTTCTCCATGAGCACGTCGGCGATCTCGCACGTCAGGCGTTCCTGCACCTGGGGACGACGGGCGAACCCCTCGACCACCCGGGCCAGCTTGCTGAGCCCCAGCACCTTCCCGCGCGGCAGGTACGCCAGGTGGGCCTTGCCGATGAACGGCAGCAGGTGATGCTCGCACATCGAGAAGAACGACACGTCGCGCAGGACGACCATCTCGTCGTATTCCTCGTCGAAGAACACCTCCAGGTGGCGGGATGGCTGGTCCCACAGACCGGCGAACAGCTCGCGGTACATCCGGGCGACGCGCGACGGTGTCTCACGCAGCCCCTGGCGGTCGGGGTCTTCCCCGCAGGCGGCCAGGATGTCGCGGACCGCCTTCTCGATGGCGGCAGTGTCGATTTCGTGTTTGGTTTTGTCAGTCATGTCCTCTTCCCGATGGCAAACGGATTGCCTCATCGTAGCCGATCGAGCGGACTTGTCAAACGCCATCCCCCAGGCCCAGCCGCCGCAGCGCCCATTGCGTCAGCGGCCGCAGGCTGGGTTCCCGTCGCCCGACCGATCGGACCGCCTCGCCCAGCGACGCCAGACCGCTGTTTCCCGCGGCGATGACCGCGTTGCGCAGCACCCGCTGGTACCCCGCGCGGCGAACCGGCGTGCCGGCAGTGATTCGCTCGAAGTCCTCGCGGCTCCAGGAGAGCACCTGCCCGATGGTCAGCGTGCCCAACTGCCTCTGCGAGCCCACCAGGGCGGGGTCGCCCGCGGGCAGATCATCATTTCGGCGACAGGCTTCCTGGCAGGCATCGCAGCCGAAGATCCACAACCCCATCGCCTCCCGCTGTTCCTCGGGCACCTCGTGGGCGTCCTTGTTCAGATAGCTCACACACAGAGCGGCGTCGATTTTGCCATCCGGCTGAAGGGCTCCGCTGGGGCAGGCAGCCAGGCATGCGCCGCACCGGTCGCAGAGCGTCTCGATGGGCCCGTCAGGCTCCAGCGGCAGGTTCGTAACCACCTCCGCCAGCAGAACCCAGCTGCCCAGACCGGGCACGTGAAGGCAGCCGTTGGAGCCGATCCAGCCCAGCCCCGCCAGCACGCCGAACGTCCGCTCCATGATGGGGGCTGAATCCACCAGCGCCCGGCCCTGGAAGGAGGGAAACTCCTCGCGAAGACGGTCCATCAGCGTGTGGCAGCGTTTCTTGAGGACCTTGTGATAGTCTCTGCCATGGGCGTAGCGGGCGATGCGGGCCGGCGCGGAACGTTCGGGAGGCTCATGGGCGTAGCTGGTGGCCAGGCAGATGACGCTGCGGGCGCCGTCGAGCAGTCGGGACGGATCGGCGCGTACCTCCAGGTGGCGCGGCAGGTAGTCCATCCCGGCATGTCGGCCGGCCTGGATCCAATCGCGCAGACCGTCCACGGCGTCTGCGGGGAGCGAGTCGATCGCGGCGACGCCTGCGCGTCCAAAGCCCACCTCCCGCGCAAGCTGCTTGACCAGAGCGGTTGCTTCGGCGGGGTCCATGGCAGGCGGAGGTTACTTGATCAGCCGAGGGGCGCCCAGGTTCACGTGATCGGAGACGCCGAGCTTGTCCTGGCCGAAGTCCACGCGGATGGTGAGCTTCTTGACGCCGTCGATCTTCACGCGGACGGTGGTGGGTTTGTCCCGCCCGGTGATGCGATACTCGGCGAGCTTCTTCCCGTCGCCCAGCACGATCAGCTGCGCGTCTCCGTGCGGGCGGACCTCGTCGTCGATGCCCGCGATGGCGATGAACGTCTTGTACGAGCCGTCGATTTCGTACGTCAGCTCGCAGAAGCTGTGCAACCCAAGCCCGCGCCGGTAGGTCGTCTTGTTCATCCGCAAAGGCCGACCGCTGACAGAGAGGTTCTTCTTGTAGGGGAAGGACGTCCCGAAAAACCCATGCTCGGTGACCTTGGCAGGCTGGATCTGGGTGAGGTCCTTGACGCTGTCGGAGATGAACTCGACCCGCGCCACAAGCTTGCGATCGATCGTGCGGGCGGTGGTGTTCACGGGGGTGAGCTTCACGGAATTGGCGTCCATGCGGATATCAGTAAACGCCACGCGCGAGCCGTCCTTGCCCACCAGGATACCGGCGGGCTTGGGAGACTTGCGGGTCATCTTGGCGATCTGGATCAGTGTCACCTTGCCCAGGCCGATCTGGCGGTCGGCGTCGTTGAAGCGGAACGTGATCTTCCCGTCCTTGATCGTCTTGAGTACGCCGGTCACGCTCAGCCATTTCTTCTCGGACTGCTCGACGAGCATGCGGTCCAGCGACGCCTCCGGCAGGCCCATCTGCTCTCGCCGCTTGCGGGTGCGCTTGGCCGAGCGACGCGTGTCGCCGGTGTAGATCTCCGAGACCGCGGCGATATCGAGCGTGACCTTCCCCAGCAGCTCGGTGGCGAGCGTGAGCTTGCCGTCATCCATCGTCAGCGAGCGGGCATCGAACATGCCCCCGTCGCGGGTGACCACCACCGTGCGATCCGGGCGCTCCCAGAGGTCCTTGCCCTCCTGGAGCACCACCTCGCCGAGATTCTTACGTGAGACGGTGACCGCCTTCTCGGCAGTCCGTACCGTGACGTTCTCGGCGTCGATGGCGGATACCAGGCCGTCGATGGTTCGGGAATCGACGGTTTCGACGCTGCCGCCAAACGCGACAGCGCCGAATACCGTGATCGTGATTGCGATGGCAGCGGCTCGTTTCATCATGTCAGGTCAGTCCACCTCGGCCAGCTTGGTGTGATAGTCCCGCACGCGGTTCTTGCCGACCTCGCTCTGGAACTTCTTGCTCAGCTCGTTGAGCTCCTCCCGCTTGCGGGGGGGCATGGTCGCCCAATCGCCGGACTCGTTGACGTTGCTGCGGTCGTCCGCGCGGGCGGTGGGGCGCGCGGCCATCCCGGCCGGCAGGTAGCTCGACTGGGCGGGCGAGGATGGGTTCTCTCCCTGGGCCTTCCCGCCCTTGCCCTTTCCTTGTCCTTTTCCCTTTCCCTTGCCTTTTCCTTCACCCTCGCCTTCGCCCTCGCCTTTGCCCTGCTGCTGTTTCTTCTCGCCCTCGCCCTGGCCTTGGCTCTCGCTTTCGCTCTGGCTTTGCTCTTTCTCTTCCATGGTCTTGATGAGGTCTTCGAGGATGGCAGCGACCTCCTGCTCCCGCTGCTGGGTGGATTCGCCGCTGTCGGCGGAGGCGAGGCGATCCTCGACTTCCGCCATTTTCCCGGCGATGGCGTTGAGGGGGTCCTTGTAGATCGCCTGGAGCTCGTCGAAACGCGAACGCATCCGCTGGACGGTCTTGGACGGCAGCGTGACCTCGTAGTTCTGCAGCGTGAACTGGTACATCTGCATGGCGTAGTAGAATCGACCCATCTCTTCGTACACGTTGGCAGCCTGGACGGCCGCCTCGGCGGCGAAGCTGATCCGGTCGGGCATGTTCACCAGCAGGTCGCCATAGGCGTCGATCGCCTGCCACTGCCTGCCGCTTCCGGCGAGCGCTTCGGCATAGAGGAAATGCTTGGCGGCACTGAGGTAGGTCGCCTTCTGCGAGTTGAGGACCTTCTTCAGGACGGCCGATGCTTCTTTGTACTTCGCCTCGGCGACCTTGCCATTGGCGTTGCGGGCTTCGACGACGAGGGCATGGGCCTTGCCGAACGACTCGTCGACGATGGAGAACGCCTTGAGGATCCGCTGGATGTTGTCGGTCTGGGTGTTGGCGGGGTCCTTCGAGAGCACTTCCATCGCGTCGAGCACCTTTCGGCGTTCGGTGAGCACGTTGCCCTTGATCGCGACCTTGACCTGTGCGCGTTCCTGCTTGAGTCGCAGCTCGATGGCCTTGCGGATCAGGGCGTCGCGCTCTTCGGGGCTCAGCGAGCTGAACCAGTCCTCGATGGCGTCGTCGGCAGCGGCGGTGTCGGCCGGTGCGTCGCGCAGAGGGTCGTCGGCGATGTCCTGCCCCGAGACGACGGCCGACCCGGTGAGCATGACGCTCAGGGCGGCGATAAGGGTCCACGTCCATACGATGGTTGCGTTGGTTCTATGCATGGGTCTGCTCCTGAAATCGGGAGTCGATTTCGCTACCTGTTTATGTGAGTTCGGAACCTACTGCTCCTCGTGCCGGCCGATGCATTCCTGGTACGAGCGGACGGCTTTGCGGACCGTTCCGGTCGTCCCTTCCTCGGCCAACTTCAGGAGCTTCTCTTGGTCGCCCGGGGCTGGCAGTCCCCAGTCTTCCGGCGCGTCGTCGCCCCAGAGGGGCTCGGGCCCGGCCACGCTGGGCGTGGCAGTCAGGTCCGGTTCGTTTCCGAGCGTTTCGAGCAGGTCGGAAACGACTCCCGCCAGGTACTGCTCGACGGCGGGCGAGTCGACCAGCCCATCTGCCGGCGTGACGCGCACGTCCGCGGGCGCTTCGGTGGGCGCGTTCCCGTCGGCGGGAAGGCTCACCTCCAGCTCGTGGATCTTGTGCATCAGTCGGCCATGGTCGGCCGGACTCAACGACGTACCATAGTTCCGCAACACGTAGCGGTACATCTGCAGGGCATAGCGCCTTTGGTGGAGCTGTTCGTAGGTCCGGGCTGTCCCGCTGGCAGCCGACGAGGCCAGACTGACCCGGTCGGGCATATGGACAACCAGCCCGCCATACGCTTCCAGGGCTCCGAGCTGATCCCCGCACTCGGCGAGGCAGGTGGCGTAGACATACAGCTTCGTCGCGCCGTACCAGCTCTGTTCCTGGAGGCTGATCAGTGACCGAAGTTCCTCGGCTGCCTCACGGTGATGCCCCTGCTCCACCAGCGAATGCACACTGGCGAAGGCGGCGTCCACCTGGGCGAAGGCCTCGCAGATCCGCTCGATGTTGTCCTGCCGGGTGGTGGCGTTCTCCTCATCGAGAACCAGAATCGCCCGGGCGACATTCTCTTCGCTGTACAGGATGTTGCGGCGGATCTCATCGACCACCTGCTCGCGTTCCACCTCGAGGTGGCGGGCAAGGGCCCGGCGGACCAGCTGCCGCGATTCCTCGGGAGAAATCGACTCCAGCAGCTCATCAACCGATGGGGACGTGGGGGCCGGTTCCGAAGGTGCCTGTTGCTGCTCAGCCGCCAGAAGAGGCGAGACACCGACCGCGAGCACCACTGCAATCCAGAGCATGTGCAAGCGATTCAGCCTCACGGCTCCGCCTTTCGCCGAGGTCAGCCTTCACGCAGGCCGACGAAAACTGCCCGAACATCCGATGATTATATAACGACATCCGCCGAATCCCAACCCCAAAGGCTCGCAATTTCCAGCCCCGGAGTCCCGGGACGGCGGGGGGCCTCATCGCCCGCCCGCCGGTGTCCCGGTGTGTTTCTACCGTCTCAACGCTGCTTCTGCATCGCCTTGTGAAGCTCCTTGGCGAGCGACTTGGCCTTGCTCTGGCGCTTCGAGAGCTCCTGATGCTGCTGGGCGGATTCCTCTGCCGGCAGCTGACCGCTCTTGACCTGTCGGTTGAGCGTGCGCGTCCTGCCGTTGACCTGCACCTGCATGGTCCACAGCAGCTTGAGCTCCGCTACCGGCGGAACCAGCGGGGGCTTCTTGCCGCCACCACCACCGCCACCGCCGCCACCACCACCGCCGCCCTGCTTCTTCTGGGTGCGTTCGGCGAGCGACTTGCGGATCGCGTCGATCATGTCCTGCAGCGAGCGTTCCACGTCCTGCTGAATCGTCTGCGTCAACGGCCCGGCGTTCTCCTTGGCCAGGAGTTTCTGGACCGTCTGCAGATCGTCCTTCACTTCGCGGAGCATCTCGGGGAAGACCTTCGTCGAGCCTTCCTTCACGAGAAGATCGCGGACCTTGGCGACTTCCTCAGCCAACCGACCCTCATGGCCGGCAAGCTCGTTGGTGAGCTTGAGCTTCTCGGGACGATCGTATGATCCGTCCTCACTCCGCTTGGCGAACGTCTCGGTGGTTTCCTTGGAGACCGCCTTCTGGCGATCCAAAACCTTCTGGAGCATGGCGTCGACCTTGGCCAGCGCCTCGGCCTGGGCCATCTCCTGCTCCTGGGCGATGGCTTCCTCAATCTGCTCCTTGGCCTCTTCGAGCTTGTCCATCGCGTCTTTCTGGTCTTCATTGGCGCCGCCGGACTTGCCCTGCGACAGCTTCCCGCCCGCCTGCGACATCGACTTGGAAGCCGACTCCATTGAACTCTTGCCCGGCTGGGCGGTCTCGTCGGCTTTGTCCATGTCCTTGGCGGCGTCGTCGGTATTCTTGGCCAGCTTGTCCTGGTCCTTGGCCTGGTCCTTGGTGGTCTTCTTGGCGTCTTCGATCTTCCGCCGCATCAGCTGGGCGAGTTTGTACTGCTTCTCGGACAGCTCCTTGAGGGCATCGATGGCTTCCTGCTGATCCTTCGTGGCGTCGGAGGGCTTCTGGTCGCCAAGCTTCTCAGCCGCCTTGGCCATCGCCTCGGCTGCGTCTTTGGCGCCCTGGGGCTTCTCGCCGCTCTTGCCCGACTCGCCACTCTTGCCGGACTCACCGCTCTTGCCCGACTCGCCACTCTTGCCGGACTCGCCGCTCTTACCCGACTCACCGGACTTGCCGGACTCACCACTCTTACCCGACTCGCCGGACTTGCCCGACTCGCCACTCTTACCCGACTCGCCACTCTTGCCGGACTCACCACTCTTACCCGACTCGCCGGACTTGCCGGACTCACCACTCTTACCCGACTTGCCTGACTTGCTGTCGGCACCGGCGGTCTGGGACATTTTCGCCAGGGCAGAGGCGACCTGGCGGGTGGCGTTTTCGAGCTCCTTCTGTTTCTCGGCGAGTTGGCCTGCGGGTGTTCCCTTGCCGGCTTTGGCGATTGCGTCGGAGAGGGCCTTCTCTGCCGCTGCCAGGTCGGCCTGGGCCTGTTTCTGGGGCTTGGAGGCGCCCAGCGCGTCGGAATTCTTCAGCGACTCGGTGGCTTTGCCCATCTCACCGGCGGCCTGGCCGGCGCGTTTGGCTGCCGACTTCACATCGCTGGCGGCGTCGGCCTGCTTCATGAGCTTGGCGATTTCCTGGTCGTTCAGCGCATCTTCGATCGCCTTCTTCAGCCCGGCCGTCTCGTCCGCCAACGCCTTCTGTTTCTCGCCGGCGAGGGGGAGCTTGTCGGTACCGGAGGTGTTGGTCGCCCGGGTCACGTCGGCCTGGCGGGCCTGGGCCTGGCGGACCTTGTCCCGCAGCTTGGCGAGTTGGCGGATCTGCTCGTTGACCTCCCCGACCTTGCGGGTCTGGCTGAGCAGTTTTTCCTGGTCCTTCAGGAGCGACTGGATCTTCTCGCCCAATTCCTGCATGGCGGCTTCGTGCTTCTCGGCATCCTTGGCGAGGGAGGACTTGTCTTCGAGCTTCTTCTGCTTTTCGAGGATCTTGTTCAGCTCAGCCAACGTCTCTTTCCACGACTGGATGCGCTTGAGGCGTTCATCCAGGTTCACCTCGCCGTCCATGAGGATCGCGTAGATCCGCTTCAGCTCGCGGGCGGCGTCCTTGTTGGCCAGGAGCGCCTCGTTGGTGAGCCCTTCGCGGATCAGCCTGGCCGCCTTCTCCATGTCCTTGGAGATGAGGGCTTTTCCCGCCTCGTTGGCAGCCCGGATGAGGATCCGCGCCGAGTCGGGGTCGCTCTCCTCGATCAGGTTGGCCAGCTTGACCATGTCGGTGACCAGCTTCTTGAACCGCTGCTGCTGGAACTGGGCCTTGTTGGCCAGGTCTCCCGAGTCGATGGTTTTCTTCTTCTTGGGGGTCTCGTCGGTGGCGTTGTCTGCCAACGTCGGCCCCGAGACGACCAACAGCATCGCCATCAGGCTCCACGTTACCCACGTCGTCTGTCTGCTTGGCATCGTATTCTCTCCCATGTGCTGGGCGCTGTGCTGGGTCATCGATTGTTCACTACTCTTTGTCGTCCTCGTTGGACGAAGGTTCCCAGATGTTTCCGGTCTCGGTATCGATAATGGTCTCGATCCCGCCACCGATGTCCTTCTGCCAGACGCTGAGGATGTCCTTGACGATGTAGGCCATCTCGATACGCGAGGTGTTTTTCCGCAGCCCGGCGTCGAGAATTTCGATCATCTTATCCAGGATCTTCTGCTGCTGGGCGCGGATCGTCTCGGCCTGGCGGGACAGTTCCTTCGGGTCGTCCACATCGGTGGTTCCGTTCAGGGCGGCGATCACGCTGTTGAGCGGCTCTTCCAGGGCGCGAAGCTCGCTGATGGACGTACTGAGGTTCGATCGCTGCAGATCGCTGCCCAGACGGTTCAGCTGCATCTGGATCAGCACGGTGTCCAACTGGTCGGCCGACTTGACGACCTCCGAGACCACCGTGCCCTCGATGGTCACCGATTCCTTGAGCTTGCGGCGGACGTCCGGATCGATGGGGTTGGTCTTGAGGAACTCCGCCACCGCCGCCGACTTGCCCGTCGCGTCGGACTGCTGCACCACCGCCTGATCCAGGGAGATCGCCACGTTCTTCATCACGCCCAGCAGATGGTTCATCAGCTCCGAGTCGGTCACCACGCGGAAGGTCATCGCACTGCTCGTGCCGACATTCGGCGTGTCCGGGAAGTTGTCCTCCGCCTCGACCAGTACGTGCAGCAGATCGCCGGGCTTGACCTGCAGCTCGGGGTGAGACTGAAGATCGAACGTGCCGGCTGTCCGGAACTCCCGCTGGGTGGTCTTGGCGGGTTTCATCGGGTCGTCCACGCGAACGGCGTTGGCGTCGTTGACCTTCACGGCAAACTGCGCCATCGACACGCCGTGGTCGTCGGTGACCTTGATCTCCACCGGGATCCGCGCCTGGGCGGTAATCATCGTCTCCACGCCGCTCTTGCGGGCGGTGACGGTGGGCTTGCGGTCCCGCTCGACCTGCAGAATGTACTGCTGGCCTCGCGTGGACTTGTGCCCGTCGGAGTCGACCAGCAGGAACCGCATCGTCATCGACCGCGATTCGTTCAGATCGCCGACGAAGAATTTGCCCTGGATCCGTCGGGGCTGGGGTTTGCCGACGGGCTTGCCGTTGTCCATTTTGGCGTAGTCCAGCACGCGCATCGTCCCGACGGGCTCGTCGGCGTCATCCAGCAGGATGCCCGCTTCCGAGAGCGGCTTGGAGCTGACGCCCTTGACGACCAGATGGCTGCCGACCGGGATCGGGATCACCCCGACCTCGGCGCTGATGCCCTCGTTCTCGCGGAACATGTAGCGCGGGTATTCCACCTCGAACGCCAGCTGCCGCAAGGAGGGCGGATCGATCAGATGCACCTGGTGAGGCATTCGCTCGTCCTGCCTGTCGTCCCCGCCGGTGACGTAAAACTCGAACGGCTCGGCGATGGTCTGGAACGTCTTGACGTATCGAGGCTGACCGCCAGGCCCGTCCGGGGCGCGGTCGAGGCGCTCCTCGGTCATGCCGATCGTCTCGTAGCGGGCATGCAGCGTGATGAACGGCGGGGCGACCGAGTTGGGCTCGACGGTGACGACGACCTCCAGATCCTCCCCGCGCAGCACGGTGAAGTTGCCTTCCGCGTCGGTCCCGGTGACCACCAGGTACGTGTCCTGGGGCCAATCCACCTGGGCGAACAGCACGTTCCGCTGGAACCACAGCCCCATCGTGGACGGCGCCAGCAGCACGAACAGCAGCGCGATGAGTACCGCCCCGCCGGCGCCGCCGACCGTCTTGCCGAGATTGCGCTTCTCCACCACCTTGTTGAAGTCCAGCGGCTCGGCGAGCTCGTTGGCCTGCTGGGCCATCCGGTCGATCATCGCCCCGGAGAAGCCCACGCTTTCCAGGTCGGTGCGATGGGAAAACTGCAGCGCGCTGATGAGTCGGTCGCCCAGCTGCGGGAAGCGGCTCTCCGCCAGCAGGGCCAGCGACTCGGGGCCCATGGGTACCGTCAGCGGCGAGATCAGCCGTTTCCACCCGATGTAGCCCAGCACGGCGACGGCGGCGACCATCACGGTCACCCGCAAAGGCCGATCCAGGCGCAGGAGATAGTCCAGCACGAGCGACGCGAACATCAGCGCCACCGCGAAGATCACGATCCACGCCAGGCCCTCGCCCAGCAGTCGGGTGCGAATCGCCCGCCCGAAGCGGTGCAGCTTGGTGCGTACGTTAGATTGAACCAGGTCACGTTCTGCCATGGTGCTTCCTTCTATTGTTCAGACGTCCCGCCGACGCTTCCGTTCGGTCAGGCCATGTTGTGCTTCTTGCGGAGAATCCATTCCGCCACGAGCAGCGAGAGAATCAGGATCAGCGTCAACGGCGAGTCCCACAACTGTCGGGCGACCGGGTCGATCGCCTTCATCTTGCCCGAGGGAATCAGCTCAGCGAGCCGATCGGCCTGGGCGATGTTCATGTAGAATCCGTCGCGCGAGGCGATGGTCAGCAGGTTGGCCTTGTTGGCCTCGGTGCGGGCGGCCTCGGCTTTGGGCAGCTCGACGGTGATCCGCTTGGTGGCTACCTTCTCGTCGGCCAATGGATCGTCGCGCAGCGCCGTCAGTTCGTAGGTGCCCGTCTTCGAGACCACGATGTCGGCCTTGTATCGGCCGGGCTGGTTCTCGACCGCCTTGAGGGTCAACTCGCGGACCTCGCCGGTCTTGGTGTTGACCATGTCCACCGCGAAGGTCCCGTCCTCGGTCACCAGCGGGGTGTAGCTTTCGTCGTGGGCTTCGACGTCCACCGTCATCCGCTGCCCGGCGGAGAACCGGTCGCCGCCGGTGGTGATCACGATGTGGCGGGCCTTGAGCGTCGCCAGGTAGCGGACGACGTTCCGCCAGAACTGCCGGTAGTAGCGTGCGTCGTCAAGGTACCGCCATCGCCAGGTCGCCTGGAAGCCCAGGTACAGCACGCGTCCGCCCATCGGCTGAACCGCGATGATCGGCTCGGGCTCCTTCGTGCTGGTCCGGCGCGTCGGGTCCGAACTGCCCGCCAACACCCGGCAGGCGGGTTTCGTGTCGTACACCGTCTTGGACCAGAAAATCCCGGGCATGACCTTCCAGAGCTCTTTGCTGTCCTCGATCGAACCGCCCAGCCGCATCACCGGGTGCTCCATGCCGTACTCGGTAACCCCCACAGGCCAGGGCTCGGGCTTCTTGCCGCTGATGGCAGCGACCATCTCCGAGGTGCTCTTCCCGATGTACACCGGCAGCAGGTCCGCCAGCGGCTCGAAAAGCTTGTCGCCCAGCACCCGCTCGGTCCACTTCGTGCCGGCAACATAGCACAGCCCCCCGTCGTGCTTCGTGACGAACGTCTTGAGGTGGTCCACGAAGTTCGGGTCGAACCCCTCCGCCTCGGGGCGCGGGTCGTTGAGGATCACCACGTCGTAGCCGGGGAACTTCTCCTTCTCCTCGGGGTCCGTCGAGCCCATCAGCTCCTTGAGCGTGTTGGGCAGGCGTTCCAGGCGGAGTTCCTCGCTGGAGGCGCTCTGGTTGATCTGCGGGTCGGCGTTCTGCTGCCAGATGCTCACGCGGTAGAGGTCCGGCGAGCGAACCAGGAAGTTCCGCAGGTACTGGAACTCCCAGCCGGCGTAACCGCTGATCAGCAGCACGCGGATCTTGCTGTCGGAGACCTTCACCAGCGCCTCGGCTTCGTTGTCGGAGAGGTTCTGCTCCTCGAGGTCGGTCTTGACCCGGGCGGTGTACACGAACGTGCCCTCCACGTCGGGCTTGATGTACAGCTGCACCTGCTCCACGCCGCGATCGGACTCGGACCCGTCGGCCTTGGTTTCCGAACGGAGCAGGACTTTCTTGGTCGTCACGGCCGTGTTCTTGTCTTCGTTCTCGCCTTCCTTGCGCCGGAGAATCTCGACGGTCACGCTCTTGCCGGCGAGGTTCCGGTGGGCCAGCATCGCCGTCAGCTCGACGCGGGAATCGCGCCGCACCTCGCGCGGGGCACGAAGCCCCGAAAGCGTGACGTTCCGGGGCTCGGTCGTGTCGCCGACCAGCACGCCGTAGCGCGGCGCGCCGACCCGGTCTGCCATCGCCAACGCACCGGGCAGGCGAGTGGCGGCGTCGGAGGTGGTGTTCTGCCCGTCGGTGACCATAACCACGCCCGCCAGGCGCCGACCGGCGTTGCGTTCCACCGCGTCGCGCAGGGCGGCAGGCAGGTTCGTCTCGAACCCGTCGGCAGTGAGGGTCTCCATCGCCGCTTCGAGCTTCGCGACGAGTTCCCGGGTCTGCGGGTCGGCGTCGTCCTCGACGACCAGGTTGATCTCGTTGCCCATCGGGCGGGTGTAGGATTCCTTCCCCGCCTGGGTCGTCGAGAAATGCAGCATCACCAGGGGATGGTCCTTGGCCAGTTTCGCCAGCGGCCCGTCGGGGCGGGTGAGGATCCGTCGGGCGATCTCGCTGCGGCTCATCTGCTCCAGCTCGGCCTGGTCGACGCCCAGCTTCTCCAGCAGGGCGCTGCGCATCTCCGGGTCGTCGGCGTAGCGGTCGGTGAAGGACATCGATTTGCTGTCGTCCAAGACCACCACCACCGCGCTGTAGAGCGTTTTGGTGACCGTCCAGATCACCGCCGGCTGGAATGCGATCAGCAACACCAGCAGGAAGATCGCGATGCGGATGCCCGCCAGGATGCCCTTGGTCCGTTTCGGTGTGTCGCCCTCGCGCCGGTAGCTGCGAATGGTCAGCCCCACCAGCAGCAGGAACACCACGATCAGTCCGAGACTGACGTAGTTGTTGTATCCCGCCACAAAGCCCAGCCGCCAGCTCTCGCTCCTGGCCAGGTCACCGGTTTCCACACCCACAAGCCATTGAAGTATCTGGTTCATGTCGCCTGTCTATCGTTCGTTGTCGGAGATTCCATCAGCCGCCTGGGCGGGTCAGGACTTCCCGTAGTGTCCAAATTTCTGGGCCAGGAACGTTTCCAGCGCCAGCAAACCGCCCAGCGCCGCCAGGGCCCACATCCAGTATTCCTTGTCGATTTCCGCCTCGACGATGCTCGTACCGGTCTCCTCGGCGCGATCCTTGTAGCGGAACTCCTTGGAACCGAAGGCCGTCGTGATATCCGTCTGCTTGCCCGGGTCCAGCCGACCCTCCACCGGGCGCGGGTTGCGGACGTAGTAGACCCACGATTCCTCGCCGGCCGGCAGCTTCATCGAGATCGTGTACGCCCCGTCCTCCCACGCCCGCTCGTACTGCACGAGGTTCTGCACCACACCGGTGACCGGATGCTTCTCGGCCTTGGGTCGCAGCGAGACCAGGTCGGACTCGGGATAGCGCGGCGTCTCCAGCGTGACCGACGCGTCGAGCATCTCTTTGGAGACCTGGTGCACGATGGCCGTGCCCACCGGCGCGGTGAGGTCCTGGGCGTACCGTCGCGAGTGTTTCTGCACCAGGTCGAACAGCACGTTGACGTATTGGCTGTGCGTACCGGCGATGGGCCAGTCGGTCCACCTGGGCGTCCCCGGAGCCGCCGGTACGGTGAACAGCACCACCGACCCCCTGCCGTACTGACGAGTCGCCGCCAGCGGGGAGTTTTCGGGGTCGGTCAGGCGAGCGATGACGCGGGGCTTTCTGATGTCCTCAGACTTCGGCGAGGACGCCAGCTCCAGCGCCGGAGAGAAGCTCTTGATGCGCACCAGCTGCGTCAGCGGAGCCCGCTCGCCGTAGAAGAAGCGCATCACGCTGTCCGGGGCGATGCTCTGGGGATCGATCCGGAAGAACTCGCCCTTGATGGCTGTCCGGCGCGGCGCCAGCGGGTACGGCAGCAGGCCCGACCCGTCGTTGTAGAACGCGCCCTGCTCGCCGTAGAAGGTGGGGTTGAGTTTCTCGCCCGCCCAGATCACCAACCCCCCCCCGCGGCGGACGTAATCTTCCAGCTCGGGGAGCATGGCGTAGGAAGTCCCGTTGGACCCGCTCATCTGCAGCGGGAACTGCGAGACGTTGGTGAGCATCACCAGGTCGTAATCGTCGAAACGGGCGCTGGAGATGTTCTCCAGGTTGATCACGTCGGTCATCACGCCGTATCGCTGATCGTCGTAGGGGTCCAGGGCGGTCCGCACGTAGAACGACCCGGCCCGCTTGGCCACCACGTTCGGGTTGCCGTCGACAATCAACACGCGAACGGCCTTGCGGACCTCCAGCGCGACCTGCGCCTGGTTGTCGGTCGCCAGGTCGTCGGCGGGCAGCTCTGCCGTCAGTACCGCCGGGCCGGCCACCTTGGGCATGACCTCCATCTCGATCGTCCTGCTCTCGGCCGGCGCGATCCGGTCGATCTGTTCGATAGGCAGCGAGAACTCCTTGGCGTCGTCGCCCCCGCCGATCTTCGCGGTGAGCTTGACGTCGATTCCCTCGGCCACCTTGCCGCCGTTGTTGCGGACGGTCACCCGCACGCGGATGGGCATGGTCACCACCGCCAGGCGATTGAGCATCTCGAGCTTTTCGATCGTCAGGTTGCCCTTGCTCTGCCTGCCGTAATCCAGCACGACCACGTCGATGTCATTCTTCGCCAGCTCGGCGAACTTCTCCTTGATCCTGGCGATGTTCTCCCTGCCGGCCATGTCGGTCTTGCGGAAGTCCGAGAGCAGGTAAACCCGCTTGTTGGCGGAATCCGATTCGAGGCAGATGCGCAGCGCCTTGTCCATCGCCCGGGGCAGGTCGCCCCGCCGGGGCCGAACTTTGAACGTCTTGACGCTGTCGGAGAGGGCTTCGGGGTCGGCGTTGAACTGCGGGGCGAACAGCAGTTCGTTGGGGTCGGTCGTGCGGACGATGGCGACTTTGTCGGTCTTGGGCAGTCCCAGGATCTGCTCGGAGAGGTCCTGGCGGGCCTGCTCGAACACCTCGGCGGTCCCGGCCTTCTGTCCCATCGAGTAGCTCTCGTCCAGCACGTACACAACGGTCTGGCTGCCTTCGCCGGTGGGCAAAATGTTCGTCATCCCGCAGCCGGTGAACCGGGCGATGGTGAACCCGAGAATCATCACCGCCAGCGTGCGGATCAGCAGGAGGATCAGCTCCTCGATGCGGAGACGACGACGGTTCTTGCGGATCGAGTCCAGCAGGAACTGCATCGCCGCCCACTCGCGGATGCGGAACCGCCTGCGATTGAGCAGGTGGATGATGATCGGGGCCGAGGCGGCCGCCAGACCGCCCCAGAACAACGCTGGATGTATGAATGGCATGTTCGTCCTCGTGCTCCCGTCACGCGACGGGAGATGTCAACGTCGGAGTTTCTCGTGCGCTGCCCGACAGGCTCAACGCTTCGAGCCGGCCTTGCGGGCCGCCGCCGACCGGGCGGCGAGGAAGCTCAGCAACGCCGCGTCCATATAGTCGGCCGTCGAAATCAGCTTGTAGTCGATCCGCCCGGCGACGCACTTGCGCTTCACCTCGGTCAGGAACTCGTTGAGCGATTCCATGTACCCCTTGCGGAGCGCACGCGGCTCGATCAACAGCTGACCCATCTCCTCCAGACCACGGAACATCGTGTTGCCCTGGAAGGGGAAGGTCAACTCGTCCTCGTCCATCACGTGAAGAACCATCACCTCGTGACCATAGTGCAGAAAGTGCTGAAGCCCGCGGATGAGACTGTCGATGTCCGTCAGCAGATCGCTGACCAGACACACCAGCCCGCGACGCGGAATCTTCTCGGCCACCTGGTGACAGACGTCTTCCAGCGACGTCTTGGCCTTCAGTTCGCCCTTGTCCAGGGCATGCACGAACGTCTTGATCTGGTTGGGGTTCGCCGAGGGGGACACGTACGTCCGCAACGATTCGTCGAAGACACCCACGCCCACCGCGTCCTGCTGCTGAAGCAGCAGAAACGCCATAGAGGCGGCCGCTGCGGCGGCATACTGGTACTTCGTCATGCCCTCGTCCTTGCCGTTCTCGCCGCCGTAGTGCATCGACTCCGACGCGTCGACCAGGAATGTCGCCTTGAGGTTCGTTTCTTCCTCGTACTGCTTGATGTAGTAGCGGTCGGTCTTGCCCAGCACCTTCCAGTCGAGGTGCTTGAGGTCGTCGCCGGGGACGTACTCGCGGTGTGTGGCGAACTCCACCGAAAACCCGTGGAACGGGCTGCGGTGCATGCCCGAAATAAACCCCTCCACCACCAACCTCGCCTGGAGATCCAGGCGGGTGATCTTCGAGAGGACCTTCGGGTCCAGGTACTTCTGCAGTGTTTCGGTTGTCTCAGCCATGCGCTGGTCCTGGGCGGGTTGAATCGCCGAACGGACGCGGGGCGCGGGGGACGTTGCCCCGGCGCCTCACGCCCAGACGGGGATTGGTTGGGTCTACTCGGAGACGGCCTTGGCGGTGCGACTGTCGGACTCGATCGCGCTCTTGGAGGCAGGGATGATCTCCACGAGCTTGTCGATGATCTTGTCCGGCGTGTAGCCTTCGGCGTCGGCGTTGAAGTTCGTCACGATGCGGTGACGCAGTACGGGCTTGGCGACGGACTGGATGTCCTCGGTGGACACGTGATATCGCCCATGCAGCACCGAACGGACCTTGCCGCCCAGAATGAGATACTGGCAGGCACGCGGGCCGGCACCCCAGGAGATGTACTCCCGGACGATTTCCGGAACGTCACCGTCCAGAACGCGGGTGGCGCGGACGAGCTTCATGGCGTATTCGATCACATGGTCCGCCACCGGCACGCGCCGGATGATGCGCTGGAGCTGCTTGATCGTCTCGCCGTCCAGCACGCGCGACAGCTTCGTGTCCTGCATCGCCGTGGTCATCCGGATGACGTCGAACTCCTCGTTCCACGAGGGATAGTCCACGAAGATCTTGAACATGAAGCGGTCCTGCTGGGCCTCGGGCAGCGGGTACGTGCCTTCCTGCTCGATGGGGTTCTGCGTCGCCAGCACGAAGAAGGGGTCTTCCATCGGCATCCGGGCACCGCCCACCGAAACCTGCCGCTCCTGCATCGCCTCCAGCAGGGCTGCCTGCGTCTTGGGGGGCGTGCGGTTGATCTCGTCGGCGAGAATGATGTTCGAGAAGATCGGGCCCTTCAGGAAGTTCAGCTCACGGGCGCCGGTGGTCTTGTTCTCCTGGATAACCTCCGTACCGGTGATGTCCGAGGGCATCAGGTCCGGGGTGAACTGGATCCGGTTGAATCCCAGGTCCAGGCACTCCGCCAGCGACGAGACCATCAGGGTCTTCGCCAGACCCGGCACGCCTTCCAGGATCGCGTGTCCGCGGGCAAAGATGCACATGAGCAACTCCTCCAGGACCGCCTCCTGGCCGATAATGGCCTTGCCCATCTCGTCGCGAATGTTCTTGTACGCCTCGGTCAGCTGCTCGGCTGCCTTGATGTCCTCACCGCCAAAGTTCTGTTCAGTCACGTCCGTCTCCTTCTGCCTTCTCGAAGTGTGTGTCGGTTGTCGAGTCTGGATTCGGGCATCCCGTCGATGGGGCCCGCGTTGTCTGAAACGCTATCGCTGCACCACCGGCAGGTAGCCGTAGGGCAACTGCAGGATCATGCTGGCGATGGCCGTCCCGTAGGTCGTGCCGATGTTGTCGCCGTTCCAGCTGCCGTCGGGGGCCTGCATTCCCCGCAGCTTCCTGGCCATTGCGGGGTAATAACCCTGCCAGTCTTTCCCGCCCCGCATGTACATCGCCTGAGACATGTACAGGTGCGTGTAGAAGTAGTATCCGCTGTACCGCCCGCCCTGCGAGACGCTGACGTTCTGCTTGACGTAGCGAACCAGCTTCTCGACCATCTCGGACTCCGGGCCCGACCCGCCGGTCTGGCGGTCGTACAGGCCCGCCGAGTAGAAACACGCCACCGCAGCGGCGGAAATCGCCGGCCGCGACGAGCCCCGACTCCGGGCCGAGTAGCAGATTCCCCCGTCGCTGTTCTGGCAGAGCTTGAGGTACTTCACCGAGTCCTCGATCACCTTGCGGGAAACCTTGATCCCCGCGTTGCGACACGCCCGCAACGCCTGCAGCTGCGTCACCGTCACGCTGCCTTCGTCACTCTTGCTCGACGGGGTGTAGTACCAGCCACCCTTGACCGACTGGGAGTCCTCGATGACCTTGACGGCCTTGTCCAGCGCCTTCTTGAGACGCTCGCCGTTGTCCGGGTCACGCTCCGTTCCGTAACACATCGCCAGGAACAGCAGCGAGAACCCGTGGCCGTACATGGACCGCCCGGAGTTCGACCCGGAGATCACGCCCTGCGAGTCGCTCTCGGCCAGGCGAAGGACGTAGCTCATCGCCCGGCGAACCTCCTTGGAGTAGGGACCCGAATGCGCCGTCGAACCGCCGGACATCAGACCCATCGCCGACAGCGACGTCATGACCGCTGGGTACGTGCCCCAGCCGCCCTGATTCAGCCAGCTTCCGTCGCGCCGCTGAGTCTTCGAGAGGTAGTTCAACCCCCGGTCGATCGCCTTGACGGTCGCCCGGTCCATCAGCTTGGGAAGCACCCGGCTGGGGGGCTCCGCCGACGCCGAGGAAGGCAAACCAACCACCACCGCCGCACCGGCCAAGATAATACACAAGGAATGCTTGAACAAAGTGTTATGCCCGTTCTTGGATACTGGATATTCCATGAGTCTTCTTGTGCTCCTTCCTGTAGTGAACCGCGCCGCCAAGACTGCCGCGGCGCGCACCATGACGTCCGCAAACCACTTGGACTACCCCCGCCCGGGAAAGTTCCCGCTGTTTCCAGTTATCGTTGAACGATCGGCAGATACCCGTAAGGAAGCTGCAGAACGATCGTCGCGATGGCCGTTCCGTACGTGGTGCCGATACTGTCGCCGTCCCAGCTGCCGTCCGGGGCCTGCATGGACCGCAGCTTGCCGGCGAGGGCGGGGAAATACCGGGCCCAGTCCCGTCCGCCGCGGGTGTACATCGCCTGGGCCATGTACAGCTGCGTGTAGAAGTAATACCCGCTGTACCCGCCGCCCATTTCAGGGGTTACGTTGCGTTTGCAGTACTGGATGAGCTTGTCGACCATGCGGGACTCTCCGCTCCTGCCGCCCGATACGCGGTCGTAAAGACCTGCCGAGTAGAAGCACGTGATCGCCGCCGCTGAAATCGCAGGTCGCGACGAGCCCCGACTGGACGCGCAGTACGAGATGCCCCCGTCGCCGTTCTGGCAGAACTTCAGATACCGTACCGACTTGTCGATTACGTCCCGCCCCACGCGGATACCGGCGTTGCGGCAGGCCCGCAGTGCCTGCAGCTGCGTGACCGTCACGCTTCCCTCGTCGCCGCTGGAGGGAGTGTAGCACCACCCTCCGCCCGGACTGATGTCGTTGGGCTTGGACTGGGCGACTCCGGTCATTTTCACTGCCTTGTCGAGCACCTTCTTGAGGCGTTTCTCGGTCTCTTCGTCGGCCTCGCAGCCATAGCAGGTCGCCAGGAACAACATCGAGAACCCGTGGGAATACATCAATTGGCCGCTGGACCCGCAGAGGTACCCGCTGGAGCTGTTCTCGCCGACCCGGAGGATGTACAGCATCGCCCGCCGAACGTTTTTGGCGTACGGGCCGGACTTGGGCGTGGACCCGCCGGCCATCAGCCCCAACCCCGAAAGGCTGCTCATGACCTCCGGATGCGAGCCGTACCCGCCCTGGTTGAGCCAGCTTCCGTCACGGCGTTGGGTCTTGGCGAGGTAGTTCAGCCCCCGGTCGATCGCCTTGACGGTCGCCCGGTCCATCAGCTTGGGAAGCACTCTGCTGGGGGCGTCGGCGTGTCCCCTGCCTGCGATCCCCAGTGCAACCATCCCCATCGTCACCACCATCAGCCATCCGCATCCCGAACGATCCGCCTGGCCCATAGTTGCGTCCCTTTCATTGGGCGTGGTAGACACCCAGCCCTGTTGGCATGTCAATGCAGAGGTACTCTCCGGAAACGCACGCGCTGCCGGCATGCTGCCCCCTGGGGGCGGCGTTGGTCTCATCGTTGAAAGCAATCGTCTGTCGCGTCTGGCCCGTTTCGCCGTTGACAAGCCAGACGTTGCACGCCCCGGCGGAGTGCGTCTCGTGGGAGGCGATCAGCACGTGATCCCGCGTCATCGTGAAGGTGGGCACCAGCGAGTTCATCCCGCCGGGCGATTTGAGGACATTCTGCCAGACCGGCCTGGTGCGCCCGGGCTGGGTGAGGTCGAACTTCTGCACCGCCAGGCCGTTAACTCTTGGCCACCACCCGCTGCGGGCATAGGGCACGGCGTTGGCCGGCTGACCGCACAGAACCAGCAGCGACCCGCTGGCGAATCGGACATCGACGGCCACCAGCTTGTGCTCGTTGAACCGCCCGGTCTCCAGCGTCGTCAACTCTCTGCCGTTGACCAGCGAAAGCAGCTCCACCCCGCCGTCCCTGCCGGAGGTGCTGACGGCAACCCGCCCGAGATCCGCCCCCAACAGGGACGGAGGGTCGTCGGCCTTGCCGCTTCGCGTCCACAGCGGCGAGTAAGGCTGACCGATGTCATACGCACTGAGATCGCCGTCGGCCAATACCACCAGCATCCCACTGGGCGAAACAAGGTACTCCAGGTACTTCGCGGACCGCCACCGTCCCATCACACGCCCATCCGAGATGCGAATGCAGGAGAGGCGCTTCTTCCCGTCGTGCCGAAGAAAGACCACGCCGTTGTGCGCCTCGATGGGGCGGTCGGGCGTGCCGTCGCCGCCGATGACCTCGACTTCCCATTCCTTCGTGCCCGAGTTGATGTCCATCGCCACGACCTTGCCGCTTCGCCCCGTCACGATCAGCTTGCCATCGTCGGCCGTCATGCCCACCGAACGGGAGATGCCCAGCTCCTTGAACTCCTTCGGAGCCCAGGCGCGCTTCGCGGTGTCCACCGAGAAACCACAGACGTGTTTGTCGGTCGCCAGGACGAGGACCTTCCCGCCCGCGCCCCACGCCACCATCACGCCGGCAGGGCTCTGCGAACGATGAGGCTGGCGCGAGTAGAGCTCCTGGTCGATTTCGACCAGTCCCATCCAGGTGATGGCGTCGTCGGCCTGCTCGGCGGCGCAGTTCACCGCGATCAGGCGGTTGTCCCGCAGCGCCAGCGGTTGGCCGTTGAACTCGGCAATCTCGCCGTCCGGGCCACAGAGCAGGGCAATGACATCGCCCTCCAGCATGACCTGGCGGCGAAACTCCCCCGAAGCCGGCAGGCTGGACTGAGGCTGGGGCTTGGCGGTTTTCAGGGCGTCCAGGGCGTCGATGCTCTTGAGGATCTCGCGGATCGTGCCCTTGACGTCGGCGAACTGCATCTTCGCGTCAAGGTCGGGCTCCTCGAGGGTCTGCACCGTGACGTTGACCGCCCGGGGCTGATTCCGTCTGTGAAAGACCACCGCCTGGGCGACGATCGCACGGTTCCGCTCGGGCCCCTCGGTACGATTGATCAGGTCCGAGAGGAAATCGCTCGCCCGCCCCAGCCGGGCCGGGGCCTGGTTCGGATCCGCCTGCGCCTGGCGATAGCTCGCCTCCCCAGCCGAGTAAATCGCCTCGTTGGCGTGCTTGCTGTTGGGCCAGCGCTGGGAAATCGCGTACAGCGCGTTGGGGTCGCCCTCGGTCTTCGCCTCGGACAGGGCCCGGGCCGCCCGCTTGTCGAACTCGCCGTAAATATCCCTGCCGTGCTTCTTGATGAGTCGCCGGATGTACCGGTTGGCAAGGGTTCGGGCCTCGGCCGTCGGCGTGCTGGAATCGAACCGCACGCCCGGACTCGCCTTGGCGCCGATCTTCAGGTCCACGATCCTCTGGTCACCGTACTTCGCCGCCAGCTCGTGGGCCGCCTCCAACGCCTCTTCGGGCTCCCCTTCGAGAGCGTAGGCGATGCGCAGCTGCATGTGGGCCTTGTCGCTGGTGCTGCGGGCGTACTTCAGGGCCTCCCGGAAACAGGCAACCATCTTCCCGCGGTCCTTGTGGGCCTGATTGCCGCGTGCCACATACGCCCGGTAAAGGTCATTCCGCAGCTGCGCCAACAGCGCCGAGTCGTCGTGCTTCTTCGCCTCGGCCTCGGTGAGTTGCAAATCGTCCAGCGCCTCATCCATCCGCCCCGAGCCCATCGCCAGCAGCGCCCGGCGGTAGAGCAGATCCAGCCGCTTCTGGACACTGTCGACCTGCTTCGCCCGAAGGGTGAGCGTCCGGCGTCCCTGGTCGTAATCGGTGTAGACGCTCACGCCGCTGGAGCTGGCCGCCACGAGAACCCCGTCGGCCGCCACGAGATTGCCCAGCACGCCCTCGTCAACCACCCGGGCGGAAGTCGAGACCTGGTAGGTCTCCAGATCCATCCGAATCAGCCGACCGATTCCGCTGGCGTAAACCGCATCGGGCGTTACCGCCGGTCGGCCGTGAACGTCGCGCACGTCGCGGGCATCGAACAACTCGCGTCCGTCCAGCACGTTGAGCACCCGCAGGCGATTCCCGCTGAGCAGGATTCGGCTGGAATCCAACGCCGAGAGGTTCAACTGCCCCTCGGGGTTCTTCTCCCACATGGGTCGGCCGTTCTGGGCATTCAGCGCCATGACATTTCGTCCGTCGGCGGGCATGCAGATCACCCGTCCGCGCGTGGCGATGATCGGGTTGGCGGGCTTGGCGATCGGGTTGCTGTCGAACGCCTGGGGCTGGGTCGATCCGTTGTTGACCTCGCTGTCGTACTGGTACGCCCAGACCGACTGGCCCGTCTGGGCGTCCAGGGCGATGACGGCCCCGGCGTTGGTCAGCACGTAGACCTTCCCGTCGGCCACAGCCGGCGGCGTTCCCAGCGAAAGATAGTAATTCAGATCGTATCCGCTGCGACTCTGCAGGGGAGGCATCTGGCAGACGGTTTGTTCCCAGAGCAGCTGGCCGGTCTGTGCCTCGAAGCACAGCAGCTTGTATTCCTGGATGTAGCTGGCCAATACGTACAGCTTGCCATCCTCGTAAGTCGGGGCCGAGAGGAACTTGCACGCGTTGATCAGGTCGTTCTCGCCCTCGCCCTCTCCATCGCCCGCCAACCACACCTCTTTGCCTTCCTGGGAGAGGCTCAGGGCGATCAGCGAGGAGGTGTCCGACTCGCTCTCGGCCTGCTGGTGTCCGAAGTGATGCCGACGCACCTGGGGCGGGCGGAAATCGAACACGCCAAACACCATCCCCCCACCGACGGTCAGGGCATGTCGGCGGATATCCCTCACCCGAAGCTTGCCCGGCGAGCCATACGACGACGTGTCGCGCTGCTGGCGAACGTCAAACGTCCGCCACCCGCGCTCGCCCATCTTATCGCCGGCGGTTCCGGTGCGCAGGTCGCGCGCGACGATCGCTTCGTCGGTCTGATAGATCACCAACCCGTCCTGGACCACCGGATGAATCACCGACGGAACCACCCATCGCTCCCGATCGCCGCTCTTGGCGTCCAGAACCACCACGCCGCCCTCGGTCTTGAGCTTGCCGCTGTGACCTGATAACCCCCGATGCAAAGCGTTCGCCTGGGCGATGAAGTCTCCGCTGCGCCCACCGCCCGGCGGCGAAACCCACGACGGGACCAGCACCACGTCCACCGGGCTCATCAGGGCGATTCCGTCCGAATGGGCACCCAGGCCGCGCCACTCGTCGGAGGCGGAGGTCAGCTGGGTCATCGTCAGCTTGGGCGGACGCGAGCGGATCTCCTGGACAAACGCAGCCAGCCGTCGTTCCCGGCCACCCCAGTTGGCCTGGGCGTCGGAGTACTTCTTCTGGAGTTCTGCTGCCGCCTGGGCGGAGGCGGCCTTCTCGCCGGCCAGGTGGTTGGCGATGGCGATTTTCGCCAGCAGCACGTCGCGCCGGTACGACTCGTCGCCGAACTCCATCACCCGCCGCCACGCGAACGCCGCCTGTGAGAATCGCCCGCGGTCGAAGTACATCGCCGCGAGGTACTCCAGCGCCCCGGCTCCCAGCGACGTGTTGACGTACTGGTCCACCAACTGCTGCATGGGCGCCAGCCGACCGGTCTCCTGGGCCTCGTTGAACAACTGACGTGCCTGCGGATCGTACAGCGACCGGTACAGCCGCAACCCTTTGGGATCCATCCCGGCGATGATTTCATTCGCGCGCACGCGTAACGAAATGTACTGCCCCTTGTGCTTCGTGGTGACGTAGCCGCCCTTGCGACGGGTCACCAGCGCCTGGAGCAGATCAATCGCCTGGTCGTAGTCCTCCTTCTCCGCCAGCTCGCGGGCCTTCTCCAGGTAGCCGGCCAATTCCTCGTCGGCATCCACCAGAACCGTGCTGGGAAGCGGGGTCGACCGCCCGCGCTGGGCGCCGGCCAACCCCGCGAAAAGAAGAATGCACAGCGTCGCAACCACCCAGTGCATCCGGCGGGGGTGGGGGGACACATCCATCGGCGTCGTCATCTCTGCCATTCGGATCTCAGCCTCGTCGGCTGCCTCCGTGAAAAGTTCAAGCGTTTGGCCGCCCGTTGCGACAGCGCACACCATCAGCCGCCCCCGGGGCAGCCGCGACCAGTATACGTCGCGCCGCACCCCGCAACAACCGGGCGGATCGTGCCCTTAGTCGCGTAAAACGCCGATGGGTTCCCGCCTTTTCGGCCGCTCAGCATGCAGGACGACCCCGGCGGACCAACCTTCGGAGAAAAATGCGAATCGCCCGCTTTCGTTGGCGTGGGCCTGCGCGTCGCATGGGCTTCCAGCCCATGGTCTGTTCTGTTTCCAGAACAACCCGTAGGGCTCGCAACTTGTTGCGGGCGCGATCGCGGGCGGGGCGATCACTCCTTGGAACTTGTGATTTGGAATTTGGACGTTCGCCTCTCTACCCCCACCTTTCGCTTCGCTCAAGATGGGGCTTCAACGATATTCCGGGTGCCCGGGCTTGTGCCGGTCGGAGCGAGCGCAGCGAGGGAGGAACGGAGCAACCCGGTTGTCGCGATTCGCGTGTCGCTGCTCACCTGGAGCGTGCCCCTGGTTCATGTCGCACACCCCGGCCGGAATTCCGCCCGCTTTCGTTGGCGTGGGAGGCGGGGCAATCGTACTGTACCCATGAGCCGCATGGAGCGGCTGACGTCCTCTGACGGGCGGCCATCGCGTGCCGCCCGCCGGACCTGTTTCCCTGACCGACCGCTGCGGGACGATGCGTCGACCCGCGCCGCCCTTTGCCTTCCGAGGCGAACGGAGCCAACCATGAAGACCGACTGGCACGCAAACCTGGTCCTCAGCACGCCTCAGCACGTGGCGCTGCTCGGGATTTTTTCGTGCGCCCAGCCGGTGTTTTCCGTCGTCGGCCTGACTCTTGGACCTGTCGACGCGGACTTCATCCTCCAGCTCGCCTCCTCGCTGATCCCGACCACAACCCCGTCGGCCAACCTTCCGACGAAACGCTGCATCCGCCCCGCCGCTGCGCCCACTCCCTGCGCCCCGTCGGCGGACGCGTCCGGCTTGCCTCAGACCTTCAGGGCGTGCCTCGCAACCACGCCCGCCCCGCCCACGCGCGGCCTGGCCTGATCAGCCGAACCCCCGCCGACAAACACACGCATGCTCGGCGACCTTCCTCGACCGGACGCCGCAACTCAGGATGAGTTGCGGCGTCCTTTTGCGCGCTCCACGCTGATCTCACTTGCGAAGACACCTGTGGCACCCGACGAATCGTAGTTGTGGGCCCTACGGCACCGGGTGCGCGTCGCATGGGCATCCTGCCCATGTTCTGTATTGTCTTCGCCTTCGGCGAACACGGCCTGGAAGGCCGTGCGACGTTTGAAGCCCCATCTGGAGCTCCGCGACAGGTGGGGGTAAACAGCGAAAATCCAAGTTCCAAATGACAAGTTCCAAAGAGTGGTCCTCCCGCATCGACCTGCGATCGCGCCCGCAACAAGTTGCGAGCCCTACGG
>CAZFPT010000023.1:0-30483 GCA_964521005.1 uncultured Planctomycetaceae bacterium
TTGAATCGCCTGCAGAAGTGCGGGAAGGAAGCGAACCCGCTGGCGTCGGCGACGTCCTTGAGCGGGCGGTTGGTTTCGCGCAGCAGGTGGGCGGCATGGGCCAAGCGTAGTCGCCTCCACAGGACGGCCGGGCTGCGACCGATCTCCTGGTCGAAGGCCCGCTCCAGATGATGACGAGAAACTCCCGGCCGGGCGTTTCTGTTGCGCTGCTCGTGCGTCTCGGTTTCATGGAGACATCGATCGCGTCGACGACGAGCCTTGAGTACAGTCCCCGACGGCTGCTGTCGGCGTCGTCTCGGAAGGATCTGCCGGGAAATGCTCCTTGCCCCGCCGCGAGGTGGGCATTCCTGCCACAAGAACTTGATATCGCCATCGGCCATCGGGATATCGGGATATGTGGTTGCGGAAAACCCTGAGTCGTGGTAGGATATTCGTGAAACTGGACCGTGGTGTCCGGACGCTCAAGCTCAAGCTCAAGCCAACCGGCATTGGGTGGCAGGTCTCGCAGAAGGAGGATATCGGGATGCGAACGAAGCGACTTTCGTTGCGCCGTGCGGTCTGCGCGGTGGTGGTGTGTGTGTTGCTCGCCTCAGTGGCACAGGCTGATTTGCTCACGATCGGCACGGCCACCTATCAGAGCAACGAGTACAGCCTCATCTACGAGGAAGCCCAAGGCCTTATCTGGCTGGACTATACGAGTCCGAAGGCCAATTGGGACACTCAGATGACTTGGGCTGGCGGCTTGGTTGCACAGCTTACGCTGAACATCGATTCATCGGAGTTTGACGTCACATGGCAGGAAGATGCTTGGCGGCTGCCAGGTGCTGGTGACCCTCCCCAGACAGGCGACAATATCACGTCTGCTGAGATGGGGCACCTGTACTACGTATCCCTTGGGAACACGGTGGACAATGGCCTGGAAAATATGGGGCCTTTTGTGTCATTGATCGAGGACCGGTACCGAACGGGTACCGATAGTGGGGACTCTGCTTACCAGTTCAACTTTGCCAGTGGCGTCGCATGGAATAGCAACAAACGCTTTGAACAATATGCCTTGGCCGTCCGCGAAGCCGACGTTATCGTCGTCCCCGAGCCGGCGACCATGAGTCTGCTGGCGATCGGCGGGCTGGGCGTGCTGATCCGCCGCCGTCGCTGAACCTGAGAAGAACCGGCTAACCTGCCGGCGCAATGCACGAATACCCGCCCGGCTGGGAGTGACGAGAAACTCCCGGCCGGGCGTTTCTGTTGCGCTGCTCGTGCGTCTCGGTTCCATGGAGACGGCGCGGGGTATTGCCTTCATTCGCCCGGGTCGGCGTCTCTGGTTCGGCTGCGGCGGCGCCACTCGGTGGGCGTATACCCAAGGCGTTTCCTGAACTGCGTGGCGAAGGTCTTGGCCGACCGCGAGCCGCACCGGCGGGCGATCCCCGCGATCGGCATGTTCGTCGATTCCAGCAGCCGACAGGCCTCCTCCAGACGCTGCTGCATGAGGTAGTCCCGGGGCGTGATGCCGGTTTCTTCCCGGAACCGGCGGGTGAAGGTGTTCCGGGACATCCCCATGAACTCGGCGACCTCGGCGATTCGGGTTGGCTGATCGACGATGTCCCGCATTGCCGAGCGAGCTGCCTCGCCCCACGAGCCGGCCGAGCCGCCCGGGTTGGCCTGGTGAATGACCAACTCCGCCAGCCACCCCGCCAGCCGAGCGTTACAGCGCATGGCTGAGAGGTCGCCGCGATACCAGTTGGCGGTGCAATAGCTCAGCATGGCGTGGCAGGACAGCTGCAATTCTTCCGGCACGCGCGAAGGCAGCTCGACGCCCCATACCTCCATCGGCGACGGCTGGGGGGCCGGGTCGACGTGCGTGAGCGCCCGAGTCTGGCCGGCGTAGCGGCAGGGCACGCGGATCACGTCGAAGTGCAGGCGCTGATAGCCGCTGCCCGGGCTGATCGTAACGGGGGTCGCCCCCGAAGGCGGCTGAAACAACCCCAGCGGCGGTTTGATCTTGTGGCGGCCACCACCGGTTCTCAGCCACGCCTGGCCGTCCTGCACCCAGGTGAGGGCGTAGACGTGTCGGGGCGTATAGTCAGTCAGCTCTCGCAGGTGGCGCGGGTTCGTGTCGCCCCAGTGGATGAAAGGGGCGTATCGGCACGACCCCATCAGCGGCTTGGGCATTTCTTCGGTCATGTGGGCATTATAATACCAAAAAGGCGAAGTGATACCGAAAACGAGGTGTCAAATTCGTGTTCAATAAGTATCGTCGCAGCCCCCGTCGGGCGTGATAGATCACACTTGCTGAAGGAGTCCGGAAATGTCACTACGAACGCATCTGGTTGCCGCCGTCCTGGCCCTGCTGGCGGGTCTGGTTCTCCTGTCCGCCTCGGCCGGCGCTGATGAACCCATCCAGTACCCCGATCATGTCAAGACCGACGCGCAGAAGACCGCCTGGCGCATCGGTTGGCCTCAGTTTCATGGGCCAAGCGGCAACGGCAAGGCCATCGATTGCGGATACGAACTGATCGACAAGGTCAAGGACATGCGCCCGGTGTGGGAGAGCGAGGATTTCATACCGCCGCCCGAGTTCCGCGGGCTGCGGTCCAGCTACGCCAGCCCGGTGCTGGCCGATGGGCGCGTGTACATGTACTACACCTGGGCCAGCGGGCTGACGGCCGACGTCTCGAAGCTCTCCCCGAAGGACATCCGCGCCCTGGACACCGGCCGATCTGACCGCACCGACCGCAGCGACAAGCCCGGCGACGATGTCGTGATCTGCATGGACGCTGCCACCGGAAAGACCCTCTGGAAACGCGTCTTCGAAGGCCAAGGCGAAACGTTGCTGGGCAGCGGCAAGGGTGGCGGACACGGCACGATGTGCATTCACGACGGCAAGGCCTACGCGTTCGGAATGGCCGGCTGGATCTACTGCCTCGACGCCAAGATGGGCAAGACGATCTGGGCGGGGCACAAGAACCCCGACGCCCATTCGCCCAACGCCACGCCGGTGGTCGCCGACGGAGTGCTCGTCTTCCGGCAGCGCAACACGCTGTTCGGGTACGACGCCGACACCGGCAAACGCCTCTGGACCAAGGGCGGCGTGCCCAGCGGCATCCGCAACGCCTCCTTCACCCGCGTGTGGAAACACGACGGCCGGGAGTACTTCGTTCATGAGAACGTCTGCATCGAGCCCAAGACGGGCAACGAGCTTTGGAGCATCGGCCCGGTCGAGGGCGGCAACACCACGGCCATCTGCGGCGACTACATGGTCTGCCGCGAAGCCGACAAGGACGGCGAGAACGTAGGCCCCCGTTGCTATAAGATCTCTCCGAAGGGCGCAAAGCTGGTCTGGCAGTTCAAGAGCGACGAGGGCCAGTTCCTGCTGAAAGGCTTCTCCAGCCCGACGTTCAACGACGGCTATGCGATTGTGGACATGCAGGCCCCGGAAAAGAACAAGCAGGGAAGCAAGGAGACGCTGTTCGCCATGGTCGAGTTGGCCACCGGCAAGCAGATCACCATGGACGGTCACTACAAGAACTGGAAGTATCAGCCCATCGTGGCCGAGGGGAAGTACTTCCATTTCAGCAGCCCGCAGTGGGGCTTCTGGATCGCCAGCGTCGACCCCGACAACCTCAAGGCGCTGGACAGACAGAAGATGCCGCGCAGCAAGTCCGCCGGCGACACGTCTCCGGCGTATGCCTGCGGGTGGCTGTTCATCCGGGCCGGCAACCGACTGGCCTGCTACGACCTGCGGAAGAAGTAAACGCCGCTGCATCCTCTACTGGAGACAGCTGAATGAATCTGTCTACATTGCTTCGATTTGTGACGCTCGGATGCCTGCTTGCCTGTGCCATGCCGGCCGATGCGAGTTCCTCGCACTACGTCGGAACCGTGGTGTCTTCCGAGCCTGCCAAGGACGGCGGAACGAGGCTGAAGGTGCTGGTCCACCTGGACAACTACAAGAAGGACCGCGAGCGGGAGGTCCGCACGTTCGACCTGCCCGCCGACGTCCCGATCTACCTGGATTGGGAGCCGGCCACGCCCGAGAAGGCCTTTGCGCCGGGGCGATCGATGACGTTCTTCACCAACCACACGAGGATGAGCAGGAACGGCAAGCCGCTGGGCGGGAAGTTCAAGGGCTCGCGTAACGGGGGAGCGATCTTCGTGAGCACTGCCTCGGGTTCCTCGATGCCGGCCGATCCGAACGCAAAGGACTGCAGCCTTGTCGTCATCGAGATGAGCGGCGCGGGGGATTTCGCCTCGCTGGTCCCCGATCAGAAGAAGGTCATGTCCCGCTTGGACCTGCTGCTGGAGGTGAACAAGGGGACAATCACGCGGGCGGCGGCGCTCACGCCGAGCCTGCAAGGGTGCCGATGGCACGAGGCCGACGCCAACGAGCTTACGCTGGCCGACGGTGTGCCGAAAGGACGCGTGAAGGTCCGCTTTCGTGGCGTGGACGGCAACTCCATTCAGGGCAGCTACACGTTCACGGAGGGCAAGAAAGGCCCGGAGTTCAACGGAACCCTCGGCGGCAAGGCCGTCAGCGGAAGGGCGAGGGTCCACGGGCAGAAGTCCGCCCGCCCGGGCAAAGACGCGAACCTCGTGCTGTGGATCCGCGATTCGCGGTACGGCAACCAGCGGTATTCGTACATGGTCTGCGAGTTCAAAGACGGCGCAGCCGACGATGGGCTGCTGTGTTACCGCAAGGCCAACGCCGTTGGCACGTTCAGCGACGCAGCCCTCAAACTGACCGAGAAAACCATTGTCGGCACGTTCAGCGCCAAGGGCCAATACGGCCAGATTCCCACAACCGTCCGGGCAGCGGTGCTCGATGGGCGATACGTGCTGGCGGAGTTGACCACGGAAGAGGGCAAAGAACCGATCCGTGCGTATGGCTTTCTGATCAGTCCGGCGGCCGAGCCCCTGTTTCTGCCCCGTGGCAAGTAAGTGCCTCATCCGGGGCTGCGGCGGTTACAGCTTGCGGATGACGCCGATGACGATGCCCTGGATCTGGACGTCGTCGACGATGATGGGATCGTACCTGGCGTTGGCGGGCTGGAGGCGGATTCGGCCCTTTTCGCGATAGAGGCGTTTGAGGGTGGCTTCGCCGTCGGGCAGCAGGGCCACGACGGTTTCGCCGTTGCGGGCGGTGTTGCGCCGCTCGCAGACCACGTAGTCGCCGTCGGCGATCTGGTCCTCTATCATGCTGTCGCCGGTGACCTCCAGCACGAACGAATCGGGGCTGGCGAAGAGGTCTTCGAGGTCGAGCTGCCGGCGGTCCTCGATGGCTTCGATGGGCGAACCGGCGGCGATCCGCCCGGCAATGGGCAGGCGCGTGGGTTTCTCGTCGGGGAACTCAGCCTGTGGCGAGACCCGCAAAGAGCGAGCCTTGTGTTTCGCGCCGCGAGTGAGAAGACCCTTTTTTTCGAGAGCGCGAACGTGCTCGAACACGGTGACTTTTGTGAGGTCGAGCTGGTCGCCGAGCTCCTGCATCGTCGGGGAATAGCCGAAGCGATTGCGATAATCCCGTATCAGTTGAAGAACTTCGAGTTGTCTCGGTGTGACGGATTCCATGGTCGGTGTCCTCGTGTTGCACGGGCGAATAGCCGGGTGCGAGCCCCTCGGCGGCGCGAATGCTGCCGGTGGCGCGAATCGTACCGGGGCGACGGCCACAATGGCCCGCCAGCGGCGCCAACGGGGCGCTCCGTTGCGAAACCACTGCCGACGGCGTGGCCAAGATGGGCCTGATGGGCCTGGTCGAACTGCCCGGTGTTCGTCGCGGCGTGAGCTTCTCCACCAGCGAGCGGACCGCAGACAGCAGCGCCTTGCCCGGTACCGGCAGGGTCCATCGCAGCGGCTCGGGCCCGGTCTGCACCAGTGGAGGCCGATAGCCCCGGCGCATCTTCGACGCGGGGGACTCGTATTCTGTTGTCACCGGGTCAACCGCCAGCGGCCTGCAGCCGGCCGGCCAAGGGCGCACATACTCGCCACCCGGTCCCAGTTGCACCAACGGAGGATGGTTCATCTCACGTCCACCTTTCCTCACATCGGGCGAACAGAACGCAGCCTCTCCCGGACGATGTCCCACCCAAAAGGGGGCACCGCGCCCTCGACCCCGCGGGCCAAGGCGCGAAACGCTCCGCCAGAGGCGAAGCCCATCTCCGGAAGCAACCAAACGTCGGCCTGCGAATTCGCCCAACCCAGCGTTGGTGATCTCGGCGCCGATTGTTCGGGTACTGTTCGATTGTGAGTGTATCCTAACATCGGCCAAACGTCAAGGAACCGATGAGATTTTTGTTCGATTTCTGTACGCTTGACGATGGTCGATGGGGGCCTTGCCGGCGGCGCGTCCTACATATTGGGTTGCGCACCTTGAGCCCCACATCATGTACGTACTGTGCATCGGCCGAGGCTGGGAGGATTCTTGAGCGGTTTCGTGCGCTGGCAGGGCGGGCGTGTCGAAGATTGATTCGCCGAGGGATCTGGCAGAATTGAGAAGGCGCAGCCGATCGGATCGGCTGCGCCTTCTGTTTCGCACTGCAGGGGTATTTGGGCTATTCGTCGCGATTGTCCATCCGCCGCTGAAGCATCTGGCGGAGGTACTTGTTCTCGCGTTTGGTTGCTTCGAGGTCGAACACGAGGTATTTCACCTGCAGCCGCAGGTGGTCCAGGGAGTCGTCGGGCGTGCTGCTGACGGCCGACTCGCTGGGGACATAGGTTCCTTCGCTGACATTCATGCCCGCTTTGCCGACGGCAGGGCAGTCGGCGAACAGCTGGGCGACTTCTTCGATCTTCGATTTCAGTTTGGCATCATCCATAGCAGGTGCCTCTCTTCCATACACATTATACAGGTGTGAGGCTCGGTGCCCCATCGCTCTGTATTGTGCAACCATTGTGCCAAGACACCCACGGACCGCCCTGCGTTAGGTGAATCTGTAACCTGTCTATCTGTCGTTGCTTATGAAGGTTGTGTTGCGGAACGGTTATTCTGGCTGACCAGCGGAGAGGGCCGACGATGTTGCCGGAGCGAAACATGGGGAGTGATTGCGCAGGCGTGGGCCCTGTAACGACTTTCACTAAAAAGTGTTATGTCGCGGCAGCTACGGGCGTTGCCACAGTGCAACATGTTGCGGCGTTGCTACACGATTGTCGTGGGGGCTGCATTCTGGGCGGACAGGATCGGCAATTCTTCGTGAGAAAGGTCAAAAAGGGGGCAATCCATTGGCCATCTGGGCGGGTTTCATGTCATATTGGCGGATCGAACAGCCCGGGCGTGTACGTACATGTGTCTGGCGGCCATGCGGGGGGGCAGAAAAATATGAAAACTCACGTGAACAATCTGGTGCTGGCGTCTTCCAGCCCTCGACGGAGAGCGTTGCTGTCCGATGCGGGTATCGATCACGAGGCGGTCTCGCCGCCGGTGGACGAGCCGGACGACGTAAACAGAGGCCTGTCGCCAGCCCAGTTGGCTGAGGCGCTGGCGTATTTCAAGGCCCGGGCGGTGGCCGACGAGGTCGACGGGCCTGCCGTGCTCGGGGCCGACACGATCTGCGCTGCCGACGGGCGCGTTCTGGGCAAGCCCGCCGACGCCGACGAGGCCCGCTGGATGCTGCGAACCCTTTCTGCCGCCCCGCATTTCGTGATCACCGGCGTGGCGGTGCTCGGCCCGAGTGTCGGAAGGCTGATCGCCTCGGACGTGACGCGCATCACCATGAAGCCGATGACCGAGGCCGACATCGAAGACTACATCGCCACCGGCGAGTGGGAAGGCAAGGCCGGTGCGTACGCCATCCAGGAGTCGGCCGACCGTTACGTTACCGAAGTGGACGGAAGCTTCTCCAACGTGGTCGGGCTGCCCATCGAACTGGTGGGGCAGATGCTGCGACGCGTGGGGATCGCAGCGAAGGAGCCGTGAGATGACTCAGCCATGGGGCAATGCGATTCGGGCAATGGTCCTTCTGTCGGCAGCCCTGACGGCGGCGGGGTGCGGCTCGTCGGAGGGTGAGCCCAACGCCGTCGATCCGGTCCGCGTGACGATCGGCGATCGCACCTGGACTGCCGAGGTCGCGGCCGACCGGGATTCCCGCTGGAAGGGTCTCGGCGGGCGAGAGTCGCTATCTCCCCAGCGGGGTATGCTGTTCGTGTTTCCCTCGGAGGACGTCCGGGCGTTCTGCATGCGTGGCTGCTGGTTCGACATCGACATCGCGTTCATCAACGCCAGGCGCGAGATCGTCACGATCCACGAGATGAAGGAAGAGCCCGACCGTCTCGGCGTGGTTCCGTATTCCTCGGAGGTGCCCGCGAAGTACGCCCTGGAAGTGTTGGGAGGCGAGCTCGGCCGTGCCGGGGTGAAGGTGGGCGACGAGGTCCAGATCGACGGCAATCTGCCCGTCCCCCGCTGAACGCCTCGCCATCTCGGCTGCGGCAGCGCGCTTTTGTGTATTTGGCCGGGCGGGCGAGTTCCGCTGAAATATCTCCCAACCCGTTCTGCCCGAACAGGTTGTCTTGAATCCGCCCGTTGCTCAGCCCTGGAACCGTCGGTTCTGAGCTAAAGGGGCCTCTCCGCGATGACGATGAGAAGATGGACCGCGACGGCGAAGGTCTGTCCTCTGCTGAAGGATCGCATGGAAACCAAGACAGCCACACTGATGAGGGCCCTGTGGACGGGAAGCCTGCCCATTCCGGAGAACATCCGGGTCGGGCTGGAGCAGGGCGGATGGGATCTGGTCCCGTGCGACCCGGACGGCGATTTCGCCCGTCAGCTGGAGGGCGTTTCGCTGGTGGTGCTGGGTCCCGACGGGGTCATCAAAGACGCCCACGCCCGCGAGGGGCTGTTCTCTGCCCTGGACGACCTGCCGGCCGTCTCGCTTTCGATCGCCCAGCCGGGCAGTGACGCGGTGGACCTTCCCGCCGGCGCGCTGCAGACGTCTCCGGACGTCTCGCCGGGCGAACTGACCGATCAACTCTCCGCGGTACACACGATGGTTCCGACCATCGATCGCCTTCGTGGCGAGCTGTGCATGTTGCGTCGTTCCCGGGCGGGTGTGGACAAGCGTCTGGAGATTCTCGACGAGGAGATGCGCCTGGCCGCCCGACTTCAGCGAGACTTCCTGCCGCGGCGGATGCCCGATATCGGCGGCGTGCAGTTCGGCGTGATGTTCCGACCGGCCGGCTGGGTCAGCGGGGACATTTACGATGTCGCTCGACTGGACGAGACGCACGTGGGCTTTTACGTTGTCGACGCCGTGGGACACGGCATGCCCGCCGCCCTGTTGACGATGTTCATCAAGAAGTCCCTGCAGACCAAGCACATCGTCGGCCACAGCTACGAGATCGTCCCGCCCAACGAGTCGCTCGCGGAGCTCAACGACGACATCTGCAGCCAGAACCTCTCGAGCTGCCAGTTCTGTACCGCCATCTACTGCGTGCTGGACACCGCGACGATGGAACTCAGCTACGCCCGGGCGGGACATCCCGAGGCGGTCCTCCTGCGGGCGGACGGTTCGGTGGAAACATTGGCCGCCGAAGGCGCGCTGCTGGGGATTTTCCCCGAGGCCGAGTTCGAGTGCAGCCGCGTTCAACTGCGCGAGGGCGACCGGGTGGTGCTCTACACCGACGGCGTGGAAGACGCCATCGTTCAGCCCGAAGCCGCCGGCGACGAGTTCGTCAATCGCGTCGCCACGCTCCTGGGCACGCCGCAGGATGAGATGCTCCTGCAGGTGACCTCGTGGATCGACGGGAACATCGAGAACACCCACGAGGACGATGACATCACGATGATGCTCGTGGACGTCGGCGACCACGCCCGCGAAGATCGGCCGTAACCGGCGCCCGCACCGGTCCTCGCCGACGAGCCCATTTCTAAACGGGCTGCTACGCCTCGCCGCCGGGGCCGGTGAAGAGCGACTCGACCATCGCCCGCAGCCAGGTGCGCTCAATCGTGTCAGCCTCGACATCCTCGGCGAATTCACCCATCAGCCGAGCGATGATCCCGCCGGGCTCCAGCACTGTCTCGTCGTCGAGGTAGCCTTCCTCCAGGAAGTACTCGCGGAGCTTATCCGTATTGCTGCTGCGCCACCGGGCGATCTGCCCGTCGGCCAGGGCGTTGAGAAAATCGTTCGCCTCGCCGCCCAGGCGTCTGGCCAGTTCGGTGACTTCGTCGATGAACGTCTCGCTCACCGCGCCCGAGTCCTCCAGCGCGGCGCGATCCACCGGCCTGCCTCGTCCCTGTGTCCACAGCGCGCAGGCGCGCTCGATGACCCGCGCCCGCCGGTCGGCCGCGTCGAGCCCGTCGGCCGAGCCCGCCCCGAGTGTCGCTCCCGCCTCCAGCATGGTCCGCAACTGCCCGCACGTGCGGACGCCGGCCGAGAGAAGTTCGTGCAGCGTCGTCGGTCGGTCCACCACGTGCCAGAGATGCACGTCCCACGCCGGCCGGCTGGGATCGATGCCGGGTACGTTCAGCGATCGGCCGTACGCCTCGTGCGATTGGTCGCCGGGGGCGGGAAGCTCCCGCGAGTCGAACTGCTCCGCGCGCATCGGGCGACGCGCGACAGCCGCCAGATCCCGGCGCTCGGCCAGGTCGATCTCGCGATGGTCCACGCCGGCCTCGCCCAGACGTGCCAGCCACTTGCCCACCTCGTCGTGCTGGGCGGTGAAGTAGAACACCTGCCTGCCGCCCCGGGCGATCGCGATGAGACTGTCGATGATGGCCGAGGCCCGGGCGTCGTCGGTCGTGCCCAGCGCCTCGTCGAGAATCAATGGCAGGGCGGCCGTCTCCTTGTGCTCCACGAACGCCAACCGGACAGCCATCAGCAACTGCACCCGCTCGCCGACCGAAAGCTCCTCGATCGAGCGGGGAGGGTCGCCGAAGCTGCGGGCGCGGAACCGCGGCGGGTCGGCGGCGTCGTCGATCTCCAGTTCCAGCCCCCCGCTGGTGATCTCCGCCAGAATCCGCTGGGCCCGGCGGTACACCTCCGGGCGGGCTCGCTCGACGGCCTCGGTGCGGACCCAGTCGATCAGCGCGTCGCCCGCTGCCTCGGCGAGCTTGGCGTCGCGCGTTGCGGCAAGCTCAGCGGCAATCTCATCGCGGACGGACAACGCGTCGGTCAGGTCGTGGCCGCGCTTGGCGTGGGCGATGCGCGTCTCGATCTCGGTGATCCGCGAAAGAAGCTCCTCCAGCCGGTCAGCCAGCTCCTGCTGACGCTCGATCCGCTGCTGAAGCGTTGGCTCGTCGAGTTCGAGTAGTTCTCTGTCGTCTTCCAGGGCGCGGGCTGCTCTGTCGCGGACGGCCTGCTGACCGGTCAGCGCATCCCGCAGTTCCCGCAGGCGCGGAAGATGGGCGAGCCAATCGTCCAGTTCTGACTCCGCCGACTCGTCCACGTCCAGACGCTCGAAGAGTTCGGAGCGTTGCCGGGTCAGCCGTTGCAGTTCCGGATCGATTTCGCTGTCGATCCGTCGTCGGGCCTCATCGCGCTGCCGGCAGGCGTCGCGGCGTTGCTGGTTCCTCGCGAGCAGGTCGTCCACGATTTCGCCGGCGTGCTCGGGCGATGTAGGCCGATCGCACCCCAGCGGGGCAACGATCGCGCCGATCTCCTCGATCAGCTCGTCTCGCTCGCGCGTGAGGCGGTCGCGGGTTTGCGAGTTGGAATCGGCCTCCTCCGTCGCGCGCTGCCACGTCGCCAGGTTACCCGCCAGCACGGGCAGCCATTCGTCGCCGGTGGGCCAATCGATTCCCAGCGATTCACGCAGCGCCTCCCGCCGGTGATGGTACTGTGTGCGCCGGGCGTCCAGTTCTTCCTCTTCGGCGGCGAGCACCTTCCGGCGTTCCTCGTGCTTGCTGTGGGCGGCGAGTCTGGCCGAAAGGCCCTGCAGTTGCTCCAGCCGGTCGGCCACGTCGTCGACCTGCCACGAGGCGGGGGGCGTGAGGCGCGTTTTCTCGAAGTCTCGCCGGTAGGTCTCCCGGTCGTCACGCGGCTGGTCGCAAGAACGTCGCCAATGGGCAATCCACGCCAATCCGCCAGACGGGATCAGGGCGATCAACCAGAGCGGATGGACGATGGCAGCCAGTACCACCGTCAGCACCGCTGCCAGGGCGGCCGATGCCCACGCGGGCCAGGGCGGGGCGGCGTCGACCAACCCGCCAGGGCTCTGCAACCAGCGTGACAACGCGTGAATCGCGGCGTGCAGCTGCGGCGGTTCGATGCCGGCGAGCTCCTCCGGGGTCGGCTCATCCAGAAGCGCCCGCCACTGGCGGAGGGCTTCTTCCCGGGCGGTGATCCTGTGTGCCTGGCGGGCCAATTCGTTGGCGGCGTCCAGCTCGACGGTTTCCAGGGCGGCGAGTTGATCGTCCCCAAGCGTCTCGCCGAGGCGCCGGCGGGCCCGCTCAGCCTGGGCGATCGCCCTCTCGACCTCGCGAACGGCGGCCGACAGCTCGCTGCGCAACGGTTCCAGCTGACGCCGGGCCGCCGAGAGACGATGCTCCGCAGACTCGCCCAGCCCCTCCTCGGGCAGGTCCACCTCCGCCAGGGTCGTCTCGGCCTCGGCGATGAGGCGTTCCATCTCGCGGCGGGCATCCTGCTGGGTTCGCTCAGCCTGGTCGATACGGTCGAGCTGCTCGCGCTCGTTGCCCGTCAGCCGGGATACGGGCGCGGGCAAATCGTCGATCTGTCGCTGAAGGTCCTCGCAGTCGTCGGCCGCTCGACGGTATTCCATCGCCGATTCCAGCAATTGCAGCCGCCGGGAGGCCTGCCGGGCCTCGTCCTGCCGGCGCCGCAGCGTGTCCAGCTCGCGGGCCTCGGCGTGGAGTTGCTGCTGCGTGCGGCGTGCCTCGGCGACGGCCTCGTCGGCATCCTGGAGTTTCTTCCTGAGCGTGCGGGGGGCCGGGCCGGCGTAGGTCCGCAGATTGTCGCCTGCCTCGGCGAGGTCGTAGCCGCCCTGGCTGGCGGTGACGATGGTCTCGGCGAAGGTGCGGTCGTCGTCCACGAGCAGTTCGTGCAGCGCCAGGCGATAGCGCCGACCCTCGGCGGCCGGCCCGAAATCCGGGACCTGTCCGGGCTGCCCGTCGCGCGTGGCGTAGACCGCTCCGGCGTCGAGCTCGACCCGCCAGCGGACATCGCCCTCGGTGTATTCGCCGCGTGCGGTGGGGCGTGGCAGGTCGGTCCGTCCGGGCCAGAGCAACGCCTGCAGCACGCGGGCGGTGGTCGTCTTGCCCGAGCCGTTGGGCCCGTGGATGAGGTTCACCCCCTCCGAGAGATCCGCCAGCTCGAAGCCATCCCCGTGGTCGATGCCCAGCGCCCGGGTGACCGTCACGTTGCGGAATGTCACGTCCCGTTCGCTCACGGCTGGTCCTCCTGCTGGCGGACCAGCTCGTTCAGCAGGGCCCGCGCCCGGTCGATGAGCGTCCGGCGGACCAGCTCCTCGCTGATATCCATCGGCTCGATGCCGTCGCAGCCGTCGGCTTCGCGGCGCATCGCCTCGCCCGTCGTGGTCAGGAGCCTCCGCGTCTGGTCGGAGGGGTCGCCGTCGTCGCCCAGTTCCATCAGCACGCGGGCGGCCGCACCTGCGGCGGAGTTCTGCCGGGCGTACTGCTCGACGTTGATTTCCCCCAGCAGCGCCAGTTGCGGCGGTTCCACGGTGATCTGCGCACTGCCGCGGGTGAGTCGGTAATCGGTAAGGGTCTCTCGCAGGGCGTCGGGGAGTGTTCTCGAAGCTCTAAGTTGTCTCCGGGCTTCGGAGAACTCAGCAAAGCCCGACGGAAACTCTCGCAGGGCGTCGGGCTGGCGCTGCAGGGCAGCGGCGATGGGCGTTCTCCCGACCAGTCGCAGGCGAAGGACCACGCGCGAGAGGCGCGGGCCGCCCGTCTCCACGAGCTTATCGGCCCGGCTGTGAATCTGTGCGCGAATCTCACTTCGGGCGGCGTCGAGATCCTCGCAGCCGCTCAGGTCGATCTCCATCCGGTCGTAGCGGACGCTGGAATGCGGGATCATCTCCGGCGGGAGGAGCACACCGGCGTGCAGCTCGGTCAACCAGGGGCCGTGGGCACCCGGTTCGCCGGGGTCCAACGCCTGGGGCGAGCCCGGGTAGAGCAGCCAGCAGCCCTCGGGCTGGTGAAGGGCGGGCGTGTGGACGTGCCCCAGCAGCCAGGCGTCCGGTCCAGCGGTGGCGAGTCTCTCTGCCGAGAGCGGCGCGTAGGGGCTGGCGGGGGCGTTGAGGTCGCCGTGGACCATGCCCAGCACCGGGGCGTCGGTGGGGCGGGGCAGGTCGTATCGGCTGAGGGGATCGTCTGTGACGCGCTTCTGCGGAAACGACCAGCCGTCCACGTGCAGCAGGACCCTGCCGGCGTCGTCGGTCAGCGTGTGTCGCTGCCATTGTCCGTCGCGCCCGAGCAGGATGAACTGCTCGTCGGGCAACTGGTCGGCCAGGCTGGTCAGCACGTCGCAGTCGTGGTTCCCCGAGACGGCCAGGACGGGAATGCCGCGTTCCGCCAGGCGTGCAACGCCCTCTTCGAGCGGTCCGATCGCCTCCCAGAACCGATTGTCCTCGTCGGTGATGTCGCCGGAGAGGCAGACCGCTCCCGCCCCGCGTTGGATGGCCAGGTCGCACAGGGCGCCCCAGGCGTCGGCTGACCGGTGGGCCCCGGGCTCATCGACGCGCGACGAGGCCCGCCCGATATGGATGTCCCCGCTGAGAAGAAGTTCCATACCGCCCATTCTCGCCGACGACGGACGAGGATGCAAGCCGCCCGGCCGTCCGTCGACCGACAGAAGCGGAAAACCGCACTGGGACAGGAGAAAATCGCACTGCCTCAGCCCCCCCCCTCACGCTGAAACGTGAAATCTTGAAATCTTGAAAACTTCTCTCTCTCTCTAATACATATATACTATATAATAATATATAGAATATATACTTACAGAAGATTCACTCACAGGGGCAGCGTTTCACCTTTTCACGTTTTTTCGAGCGGCGGGTTGTCAGTTCGCGTGTTCTTTCAGCAGTTGCAGGATGTTTCGGGCGGCCTGGCTGGGGGCGGAAGACTCCGGCAGGGCGCGGACGATCGCCCGGAGGCGATCCGCTCGGCCGGCGACGCGCTGAAGCCAACGGGCCTCCCGCTTCATCGGGTGGGGCACGATCTTGAAGGCAGGGACGAACCGGAAGTCCGGCGGGGTCGGTTTGATTCGGCTGGGGACGCGGAGGGCCTGGATGGCGTCGGTCTCCTTCGCGGCGAACCCGCCGGTGGCCGAGAACGACCAGCCCCGGCTGCCGGGCTTGACCTGGACGGCCAATACGTGTTTGCCCTTCGTGACGGGGATCGCGAACGGATGGGCCTTGATCTCCGTGGGCGGCGCGGCGTTGCCGCTCTTGAGGCGGTCGTAGACCACCTTGCCGTCCAGCGTCCACCGCATGAACCAGTCCGCCCCGGCGGTGACGTACAGCATGCCGTCGGAGGGGGCGTTGATCTCCGCCATCGCCCAGGCCGTCGAGGGGGTTCCGATCTTCATCGTCTTCGGCGCGGTTGATGGGTCGGGCTTCTGGCCCTGTTTCTTGCTCAGCAGGGCGGTGAGGTACACCGTCCCGTCGATCGCCTTGAAGTCGTAGGCAGGGAACGCCCGGTCGCCGATGGTAATCTTCTCGGGAATCGTCTTCAGTGCGTTGGCGTCCAGGGGCTTGCTCTCGGGGGGCAGGGGCCCGAGCACCTTCCAGGTCTGCGGCCAAATGGAGGTGTTCAGCAGCTTGGCCTCCCGGGCCTTGAGCACGTCGATGGGCGGATGGATCGTCTCCTGCTCGACGTGGTAGTAGTCGGGCGAGACGACGACGGCGTAGCGATACAGGCCGGCCGACAGCAGCAGGGGCTCGTCGGGCTGGAGCTCCTTTCCGTTGAGGAACTGCTTCACGCCGCGGGCCTTGAGCGAGGGGACCACCACGTTCTGCTCGCGGTTGTCCAGCACGGTCACCAGCACGCCCGCGCCGGTATCCTTGCCGCTGACGATTCGCGGGTCCACGTGCGTCGAGAGCACCGGGACGTTCTCGCCGGTTCCCTGCAGCGAGTACTGGGCGGCGAATCGCGGCGGGTCCATCGAGGCGAACTCTCGCGGGACGATTCGCAGGGGCTTTTCGGTTCCGTCAAGCGAAACGGTCTCGCCGGCGACGGGCACAATTCCGCCGATGACCGACTCGTCGAAGGTGCCCTTCGCGAACGGCCCGGCTGCGAGCCAATGGTCCGTGGCGCGGTTGTCCATGAGCTTGCCGATCGGCACGTTCGGCCCGGCCAGCGGCTTCTCGATCGGCTGAATCGACGTGGGTTTGCCCGTAACGGGGCGAGGCCCGATCTCCGCGAGCGTCGTGTCGGCCAACACCGCCTGTTGGTGGGCCAGGCCCTTGGCGTCGGTCACGGCGATGCCAACCAGCCCGCGGCCCGAACGGAGGATCATTCGATCGCCCGCGAACACCGGCGGCTGTGAGCCCATGGGCACGAGGTTGCGGGCGATCAACTGCAGCTGATCGTCGGCGGTGGTGACCACGATCTGCGAATGCGTCTTGTGGCCGCCGTGCGAGCCGCCGCCCGGGCCGGTCGTGAAGAGATACTTCCCGGCAATCACCGGCGAGGGGGGCGTCTGGACGACGTGATCCAGCGCGGGCTTGAGGCGACCTATCGGCCGACCTGTGCGGGCATCCTTGACGTGCAACTCGATCCGGGCGTCGGGGCAGTGCGGGCCTCGCTCCAGAACCGGCCAAACGCTGAAGAGGTACTTCTCGGTGGCGACCGACGGGGCGGTGAAGCTCCCGAAGCCGCTGTGCTCGTAGTTGGTCTCCCACTGGTGGGCGTGGGCGAGCTTGCCGGCCGTCCGCCACAGGCGAACCGCCATTGTCTGTTCCTGCGTGGCGAGGAAGGCGGTCTGTCCGGCGACGCACGCGCGGAACGATCGGCCGCCGCGTGAGCCGATGGTCTGCCCGCCGGACTGCCAGTCGGTGTCCTCGGGGCCCGGGTAGTCGATGGCGAAGGGGCCCTGGGCTCGCCCAAGCGTCACGTCGTACAGCAGGCCGGTGGAGGTGTGCAGCGCGACGGTCTGGCCTTTTCCGTCGACGGCGGCCAGCAGGAAGCTCGCCTGCGACGAGAATTCGCCGGGTTGAGTGTGGCGGTGGAGGATCTTGCCTTTGTCGTCCAGCACGAGCACACCGATGGCGTGGAAGCGTTTCTTCCGGTCGGTCTCGGCGAGCTTCTTGAGGTCTTCCGGCAGCTCCCATGCGGTGGTGGTCTGGCCTTCGACGATCACGCGGCCGGCCAGGCAGTGGACCTTCGCCTCCGAGAGGCCCGTCGCCACCGTCCATCGGGGCTTGCCGTCAAGAGAGAACGCTCCCAGCCGCCCCAGCTCGTTGTGGACGTAGACCGTCTTGTGGTCGCTGACGGGCGAGGTCACGTCGATCGCGCGGAGGCTCTTGAATTCCCGCAGGCCGAGCGTCTTGGCCTGGCGGTTGGCCTCGTCGAGCGTGAGGTCTTCCTGTTCGGTGTCCAGGCGGCGGGTCCACATCGTCTTGCCGGTTCGCGGGTCTATGCGGGTGAGTTGGCCGGGCGGGTCGGACACCAGCACAGCGCCGTCCACCACGGACGGCCGCGATCCGCCGCCCAACTCGGGCACGGTCCAGGCGACGTTGATTCCCTTCTCCACGTCCCACACCAGCGGCGGGGCGGCGTCGGGGTAGATATCGGGATTGGCGATCTTTGGCAGATCGCGATCGGGTGTTTCCTGGTGCGTTTCGGGTTTGTCCAGGCGGATGGCCAGATCGAACCACGCCGGTCGGCGGTCGCGGTTGGTCCGCACGAGCAGGCGGTTTTCACCCTCGATAAGCTTCACGGGCATCATCGTTCGCCCGCGAGGCCGACAGCGGAAGGATGTTTCCTCGCTGGACCACACGAGCTGGTCGTTCAGCCAGACCTTGGTCTGCTCGAGGCCTTCCAGCGCCAGCCAGGCCGATCGGGCGCGAGTTGAGCGGACCGTGGCAGCGGCGTACCACACCTCCCCGCGGAACCGATTGTAGAAGCTGCTCTTGGCCCAGGGAGTGCGAACCCGGGGCCCGCCGGGTCGGACGGCCTTCCAGGCGATGGCGGGGGCGTCTTTGGCTTCCGCGCCCACGCGGTCGAGGGGCTGGCGGAGTTTGACACCGGCCACGGGGAGCACGTCGGGGACCAGGGCGGTGTTGTGCTCGACGCCGTTTCGCTGCGTGAACGGGCCGACCACCTGCCACCGGGCCAGATGGTACCACGCGTCGGTGTCTTTCTCGGGAAGGGGGCAGGCGCCGTCGTCGCCGGCGGCGAGTTCGATCGTGCCGGCCGAGGGGCTTTGGGGGCGGTCTGCCGAGGTGAGTGTCTGCTCGTTGGTGGGTTGGGCGTCGCCGATTCGGGCCAGCATGCGCGTGGTGGCCTGCAGTGTGGCCAGCATCGCTTCGGGGTCGTTGGCGTCCAGGACGGGCTCGGCGCAGGCGGTCTGGAGGAACGCTTCGGCCAGCGGCAGGGGGTACTGCTGGGAGGCCAGGTGAAGAGCACGAATCTCGTGGGCGAGGGTGTTGAGTGTCTCGGCGACCTGCTTGCGGGCGGCGGCGTCGTCTTTGGGCAGCGGCGAGACGTTCAGCAGGCGTCTTTTCAGCGGGCTACGCAGCGGTTCACCCAGCACAGGGCGCGATCGGCCTTTGGAGAAATCTGCGAAGCCATTGGAATGTTTCAGCGGGGCCGGCTTGTCCAGGACGTATCCGTGAAACAGGCCGGCCGTGGCGTCCAGCTCACCGGAAGACCGGTAGCTGCCCGTGACGGCAGGCCCGCCCCGTCCGCTGAGGGTCCCGTCGTATTGGCCCATGTCGCCCTCGGCTGTGTATTTGCCGCGCAGCTGATTGTGGCGTAGATCGGCGTCGATCCTGAACACCAGTTTCTGGGGCGGGCGCGACCCGCGAACCGGCACCCAGCCGTCGGTGTGGATGTAGACGATCAGTTCGCCCGCGAGCCGGTCGTCTTTGATCGACAGGCCCGAGGCGTCGCCTTCGTGGAAGCCGCCGTTCCAGGTGGGCGTCTGCACCCACATGGTGCTCAGCCGGGTTGCCGGCAGCGACAGTCGGAGGAAGATCGGCTTGCGGCTGGCGGGGCGGTTCTTGTGTTTTCTGCCCTTGGGCTTCCAGTGGATTCCGCCCTCCAGGACCATTTCGAGCACGCGGGAGTGCTGGTCGATCGTCGCGTTGAGTTGGAAGTTCTGTCGGCGGGGGATCTGCATGCCCACCCCCGGGAAACGGTCCCACCAGCTGACGGCCTGGCCGGGCGGGAACCGCTGGTCGTGGGTGCGGTTCAGCAGGAAGGTGACGGGGGCTGTTCCGGCGAGCTTGCCCTTGGTGGCGGTGAGTTTCGAGGCGTCGATGTCGTGGGTCACGCCGAACCGCCAGACGGCGCCGGCCCCGTTGCCGTGGTGATAGCCTCGCCATTCCTGCATAGTGCTCTGGGCCCAGGCGGGGACAACGGCGTAGGCGGCGGTCCATCTGTCGGCGGCGTTGCGGAGGGTCATTTCCATGTCTTCCCCGTCGGCAGCGTCGTCGAACCAGAGGCGGTAGGTCGCGGGTTGATCGGCGGCGTCGGTGCGCCGGGCCTGCAACCTGTCGCGCAGCAGATCCCGTGTCTTGACGACGCGGCTGTAGAGCGCCCGCATCGTGGCGATTCGGGCGTCCGAGGCGGCGTGTTCGCGAGGCTGGCGTGCGGAGATCGTGACGGCCGATGCGATCAGCAGAATCGCGGCGAGCAGACCTGTGCAGATACGCTTCATGAAGAGTTCCTTCCTTCCGGCAGGACTCGCCGCATCCACGCGACGGCCCGCCCGGTCAGGGTGGTGGTGTCAGATTGTGATTGTCCAGCCGGGCGGTTACTCGCCCGTTTGTCGGTGGGCTACGCAGCTATTTGTGTAGCACAGAGCTCACCTTCGCCTTCTGAAGATTTCTGCGAAGCCATTCAAATCCATCCGTGGGCTCCGCAGCAGTTCGCGCAGCACAGGGCGCGCTCGCTTTTTGCAGAAACCTGCGAGGCCATCTATTTCTCGCCCAGGATGATCTTCTTGCCGTCCCAGCGGACGGTTCGCTTGCCGACGGTGACGGTTGCGTCGGCGCCGGTGCCGTCGATCTTGACGGCCGGCGGATCGCCTTTCTGGATCGTCATCACGACGAAGAAGGAGTCGCCGCCCGTGGCGAGCACGGCGTTCCATTTGCGTTCGTTGGTGCCATGCTGCTGCCAGGTGGTTGTGCGGTCGGGGATGGAGACCGAGACCTTCGTCGGGGCGGCAAAGGTGGTTTTGAGGTTCGCGTCGCCCTTGTCCAGCGTGAATCCGTCCTTCTGCACGGCGAGCTTGCCCTCGCTGCGCTGGAAGATCCATTCCTTCTTGTTGCCGCCTTCGATGTCGTCCACGAGCACCACCAGGCAGGGCGAGCCGCTCAGGCCACTGTAGTCGAACGCGAAGGCCCGCTTGCCGGTGATTCCGGACTCCGCCCGGCCGTCTTTGTTGCGAAGGAGGTTCGCGTCAAAGATCTTCTGCCCCTTCTTGCCACGGGCCGAGTAGTGGTCGTTCATGTCCGCCACCAGGACGGCCGATCCGTCCGGGCGTGTCTTGAGCAGTTCTTTCTGGCCGCCCAGGCCGGTCTGGATGTTGTCCTCGGGCAGGAGGACGACGGACTCTTCTATGCGGTTTGCCGCCCGGCTGGTAGGTCCGACGGACCATTCGTGCCCCAGCCCCCACAGCCGCCATGCGCCGGCGTTGGCGTGGTTCCAGCCGCCAATGGGGCGAGACTTGAGAAAGACCTGTGCGACGAAGTCGTCGGCATTCTTCCAGCGGTTGCGGAACGCGAAGAACCCGAACGTCTCGGCCTCCCAGTGGAGGGGCATGACCTTCGAGGGGTGCACGGGCTCATCGCCGAGGGGATAATTAACGAACGCCAGCGCCTGGTCCAGGTCTCGCCCGCCTTCGGCGAAGAGCCGACCGGCCGAGGCGGGCCCGTCGATGCCGACTTCGTGGTTCCACGCCCACAGCAGGGCGGGTTTGTACTTCTCGGGGACGATCGGATACCCCCTCGCCAGCCAATTGTTGGAGATCTTGTGTCCGCTGTTGAGCTTCTGGGAGCGGAACCCGTCGGGGAGGATGACCTGCTGCATCAGTCGACGCGGCAGGAGGTGGGTAATGTCATCGTAGGGCGAGGCGTTGCGCCCGAACATGCCCCGGTAGCAACTGGCGAAGACCGTCGGGAAGTACGAGGCGATGTTCGAGTAGCCGCCCGTCTCGGCCTGGAAGCCACCCTTGCCCACGCCCAACAGATAATGCTGCAGCAGCGTGTATCGACTGATCTCGACGGCCCGGATGAAATCCGGATCGGCCCCGTCGTATTTCTTCCACAGCGCGACGTCCTGCTCCCAGCGATCCAGCGTGCGTCGGTAGAGGTCTCGCCGGTCGGCGAACGCCTCGGCGTCGGCGGTGCGCAGCGTCGGGGCGATCCGCCCTGTGGGCGTTTTGCTCTCGTGGACCACCATCAGCGAGTAGAGCCCCTCGCGGAGGCGGTAGAAGTTCTCGTCCAGCTTTCGGCCGGCCAGCCAGGCGGTGGTCTTTTCGTCGCCGGGGTCGAAGGAGACCACTGCCTCCCCGGAGACCTTCAGCACGGTGTACAGCACGGTTCGCGTCGGGCCCGACTCGTCGGCCTGCTTTGCGAATTTCGCCAGGTCCACGCCCTTGTCCGAGGCGACCTTCTCCGGCAGGGCGGTGAACTTCAGCAGCTTCCGCTGCGGGAGCATCTTCTTTCTGTCGACCCGGATGTAGGCGCAGACCGTACCCACCTCCGGGCGGGCCTTGCCGTAGCCGCCCAGGGCGTTGAGCACGTCCTGCTTGCCCTGCATGGGCAGCGGGCCGGTGGTGATCCATTCCTCGGGGATCTGCCCGGGTTTCCAGTCGACCACCGGAACGCCCTTGCCGAGGGACGATTTGCCGATGGGTTTGATGGTCCATCGGGCCTCGAAGGGGTCCCGGGGTTTGGCGGGTTTCTCGCCCTTCTCGCCATACAGCACCAGCGCGGCGATACCCGCCGCCCCGCGCCCAGGCCCGTAGTAGTTGCTGCACGGGTGGTAGTTGGGGTGCGATGTCATCAGGTACTTCTGGTAGTAGGGCACGTACCATTCGAGCTTCTTGCGGACCCGTTGGCGGAGGTCTTCGCTCCAGGCGTCGTAGCAGAGGTCGTACGCCAGGGCGATGGCGACCATCTGATGGCCGAACCCGCCGCTGCCGAACCCGTTGCGGTTGAGTTCCTTGTAGCCGTTAACGATCTGCTCGGCCCGGACGGCGTATTTCTTCTCGCCGGTGACCTGATAGAGCACGCCGAGGTTGATAATGCTTCCGGAGTTGCCGTACCGGGCGAGATACGCCTTGCCCATGGGCGTTTTCAGGCGTTTGCGCAATGCGGGCAGGTCGCTGTTTCGCAGCAGCACCTGGGGGTGCTCGCCGGGGGTGAAGGGCTTGTGGTCGTCGTCGAGGATCTCCCGGCCCGGGAGGATCTCGCCTTCGACCTGGCCGGTGTAATCATGGCCGTGGTATCGGGCTTTGTAGGTCCCCCAGACGCTGTTGCCGTCGCGGGTGACTGTGATGTCGTACACGCCCCGCCCGCCGGGGATCCAGATGTCCTTGCCGAAAAGCATGTCGAAGCGAAGGGAGGCAGCGTCGGGCGTGATGTCAGCTTTTCGCACCATGCCCGTGTGGATGCCCTGGTTGTAGTCCAGCGCCATCGCCCACGCCACGCCCCAGCGCCCGGAGGAACTGTCGGCGAAGAGGATCACGTTCTTTCTGCCGCTGTTGGGGTCCTTCCCGTGAAACAACCCGCCGCGAAGCACCAGCCTGACCGAGACGGCCGGCGGAGACTTGGCGTCCGACTCTGCCCCGGCAGCGCAGTGCGGCAGGACGGCCAGGAGGACCAGTGTGAGTGTCGTATAGATTCTTTCCATGGACCAGGCTCCGTACATTTGACGCGCTTCGACCTTCTTGGGGCTCCGCATCTGTAACACAGCCAGCCGACAGGCAAGCCGCTGTTTTTTGCGTATGCAGGGGAACAATTTCCGATGATCGCCGCCTGCCCTGCAACCGGAATCTCCGCGAGACCAGGCAGACGCAGAGGGTTTCAGTATGATAGGATAGGATCAAAAGCCCGGTACGATTCGATCGTGCTGGACGGTCGGCCGTTCTGTGAGGTCGGCCGATCGGTAGACACCGACGAGAAAGGACCCAAATATGCAGAGCCTTGGGCGAACCATTATTCTCACTGCCATGGCAGCCTGCCTGTGGGCGGGGTGTGAAGACCCCCGGTCGGATCGTCCCGACGGCGAAGGCCGGCAGAAACCCACCTCTTCCCGACGCGACGCGAAGCCGGCGGAGGTCTCCCGAGCGAAACCCCGGAAGCCCGCGCTTCGGGAACCGACGAAACGCTATGGCGACGCCGGACAGCAGCGTGTGCCCGAGGAGCAGGCTGAGCTGTATCCCCAGCAGGACCACTGGGCCCGGGCGGGGGTCAGGGGCGGGATCCCCGCCGACCTGGAGATTCTCGCGGAGGTCGCCCCCGGGGAGCACCTCCAGAAGGCGATCGACTCAGCCGACGCCCCGGGCGTGGTGCTGCTCTCAGAAGGTGAGTACCGCATCGCGGCGCCGCTCAAGATGAAGTCCGGCGCAGTTCTTCGCGGAGCAGGTCCCCGCACGCGGATCGTTTTCACTGCCGGCGACGGGAGGGCCTTGATCGCCAACGGCGTTTCGAGGGTCGGCGTGGAGAACCTCACGCTGGTCTATGCCGACCCGGCCGGCTATGCCGACCGAACGCAGATCGCACTGGGCGTCTACGCCAACGCCGAGGGGTTCACGCCCTCTGATGCGTCGGCCATCGAACTGACCGACGCCAACGACTGCTGGGTCAGCGACGTGACGATTCGCGGGGCGCTGTCGCATCCGCTGTCGGTTCGCCTCAGCGAGCACTGCACGCTTCGCGGCGTGACGGTGGATGGCGTGCTCAATCGCGGCCCGCAGGCCGGTGAAGTGATCCTGGGCGATTCGTCGTATCTGTTGCTGAATGGTTGGCGGGTGCGTGGCTCGCGGCTGATCCGTCTGGACGGCCTGCTGGAGTGGTCGGTCCTGCGGGGATCCGTTCTCGGCTGCGGGGTGTACTTCGAGGACGCCGACCGGGTGCGGGGCATGCTGTTCGAGGATCTGCACGTTCTTTGCCGCCCGGGGTATATGTTCGACGTATTCGCCAAGGGTCCGTTTCCCGCCGGGCCGGACAACCTGCTGATCAACGTCTCGTCCTACCACCAGGGAACCGATGCCGTCGGCGGGCTGCTTCCCGAAGAAGGCAAGGCCTACCAGATCCAGAAATATACCGACCGCGTCGTCTACGATCCGGCAAAGGACATCTCGAAGAAGACGCGTTTCATCACGCCCTATAGCAGGCTCACCACGCGGCGATCGCTGAACTACAAGCCCCCGGTGACCCTCGAACCGGCCTGGAAGACCGCCCCCGAGGGGACCGATCCGATTCATCTTCAGAGCGGTCGGCTGTTGGACGACTGGATGTGGACCACGGCCATCGAGGGCGACGTGCTGGAGGTCGACCCGAACAAGCTGACCGCCACACCGCTCCAGGCCGGCCAGCAGCGAAGCATCGCCGGGACGACGGTGACCGTCGAGCACCACCCCAGCCCCGAGCAGAGCTGGAAGAAGTCCAACCCCGCCAACGCCCAGCAGATGATCGGGCGATTCGGCGTGACGGCCCAGCCGGCCGGCGGATCGAAAGTGTCGTTTCTCAAGCGGGTGGACGAAAACTGGAAGGCCGGGCTCGTGCTCCAAAGGCTGATCGACCTGCCCGGTGAGGCGACCGTGTCGATGCAACTGGAGAACACCGGTACGAAGGTCCGGGTGTTCGCCGGCAGCCGGGAGTCGAAGGAGAATACGCCGTACACGTTCGCCCCGGGCGTGCATGCCCTGACGGTGCTGGTGAAGCTCTATCGCCCGATCGATCTGATTACCACCGCCCACATGCAGCTGCGGTTCCTGCACATGCCCGACGAGGGCATGGTTCGGGAAATGAAGCCCGTCCGCGAGCCGGACAACGGATTCCTCTACCCCTACGTGGGGTTCGACCCGCTCGCCGACCAGCGGGCTGCGCTGGCGGCGTGGGAAGAGTTCCGCACCGGTCCGTTGCGGGAGGTCCCGCTGGTCAACGGGGCCGACAAGGCCCGCGCCCTGGCGGGCAAACACCCCGGCACGCACGCCGCCTGGCTGCTGGAGGGGGTCGCCCGTGTGCTGGCTGAGGCGCCCCACGAGGAAAGCGACGCGCTGAGCCCGATTCAGTGGGGCGAACTGGCAGACTACTACCACCGCCGGGGGCTGCCCGAGCGGAAATGGCGGATCAATCGCATAAAGAAACCGGCCAAGTACAGGCAGTACTACCCGGACGTGGAGGTGTCCCGATGACGCGGTTTACGAAACGAATGATCCTGCTGGTGACGATGTTCGCGGCGGTCTCGCCGGCTGCGGCGCTGGACATGGAGTCCATCTGGCTGGGTACGCCCTTCATGGAAGGGTGGGTGCCCGCCGACGCCCGGACGTTGCGCGGCGTGCTGGTGATGAACGGCTGGCCCAACGATGGTCGATGGCGCGAGGCAGCGAAGTACTGGAAGTTCGCCGTCCTGCGGATCAACACCGATGGCTACGGAGGCGACGACATTCCGGACGACCCGAACTACGCCGCGCTGAAGAAGGGCAACGCGGTTCGCGTCCACGCGCTGGCCAAGGGGCTGGAAGTACTCGCCCAGCGCACCGGTCATCCGGAGCTCAAGCACGTGCCCATCGTGGCCTCGGGCTTCTCGCGGTATTCCAACTCCGCCTCGCAGTTCATGGCCGCCTTTCCCAAGCGGGCCTTGTGTTTCATGAACGGCAACGGCGGCGGGTCGGCCGTCAAGGATGGCGACAGCACCGGGGCGCTGATCTGGCAGAAGACGCCCTCACTGGGACTGCAGAACGAGTGGGAGAACATCTTCTCCGGCGGCGACAAGACCAAGCTCCTGCCGAGATGGTGGCGAAGACCCAAGGGCAACAAGGCAGCCGCGGCGATTCACTGGCGGGTGTATCACAACCCCAAGACCTTTGCGGACCTGGGAATCGTCTTCATCGACCAGGTCATCCGGGCACGCATCCCGGCCGATTGGGACCCCGCCAGGGGACCGGCGAAGCTCAAGCCCCTCTCGTCCGACAAAGCCTGGCTTGGCAGCCACGAGGGCTGGCACGTGCCGGTCGAGAAGATCTTCCAGACCGACGTGGACAGCCCGAAGATCGCCCCGATCGAGAAGTTCACCGGCGACCGTGAACGCACCAGCTGGTTGATCAGCGAGGAGTTCGCCTGGAACTGGCGTGCATACTCCAGCCGCTATCCCAAGGCCCGAATCATCCAGCCAGGCCACAGCAACCTCGTGCTGCACCAGGACGCCCAACCGGCCCCGCTGGGACACCTGGAGACCGGGGTGCGCGCGGGCAAGCCGTTCCCGGTGGCCGCCATCAGTCACGTGCCCGACCTGAAGTCCATCGAGTTCTTCGCCAACAACATCTCCCTGGGAAAGACCACCCGCTTCACCGGCGGAGAGACTGCCCTGGGCAACACGGTCAAAGCCATCGGGGGGGTCGAGGCGACCATCAAAACGCCCGGCATCTACGGGATCATGGCCCGATACACCACCACCGATGACGCGACCGGATGGACCCGCCCCATGCCGATGGTGGTTTGGCCGACAGACGAGAACGAGACCGGCCAACCAGACGACTGATCGGCCGACACGGAAACGAGCGAAGGGATGGGCCAGGGGAGTGCGGTTTCTCTCTGCGCTGGCGGGCGACGTTTTGATGCGAGGGGATTTCGGTTTCCCGTAACTGGCGGCAAGTTGGCGGGTTCCATATAGTGGAGCAGGCCTGCCTGTCGACCGGCAGGCTTCAGTGAACCCCATCCAGGAGAGATCGATGAACAACGTCACCAAACTGCTGCTCGCCGTGGTCCTGCTGTCGGCAGCGTCGTCGGCCGTTGCTGACGATGACGATGGAGAGGTCAAGGCCCGCGGCTGGGATATTCGCCTGAAGGGCTTTTTCGCCGGTGGCACCAAGCCGCTGATCATCTACACGCGCGAGCAGAACGGCCAATGGCTCGGCTGCGTGGGTTCCAGCCGCGACCCCGCAAAAGACGGCAGGGTCAAGAGGACCTACAACGGGAGTTGGTACTACCCGGACCTCTCGACCGTTCCGATCAAGGACGGCAAGGTCAAGGGGCGGTTCAAGGTCTACATCACGCCGGACCTGTGGGTCCCCACGGACCATAAGCCGTTCCACGTGACCTTCGATATCGACGCGACCGTCAGCAAGGACCACAAGATTACCGGAACGTGGGAAGTGGTCGAGATCACCAGCAACGATCAGTCCGTCAAGAATTTCGGCAAGAAGGGCGAGGTCGACGGCTGGAGCAATCCGAAAAAGCCTCTCACAATGCCCGACGAGGTCACGCTGTCGATGAACATGCAGGCTGCCCTGATCGGTGGCGACCCGGACTTCGGCAACCGCTGCATGGTGGTGTGGGTCAGTTCGGACAGCAACGAGATCGTCTCGCTCAGTCATGGCCTGCTGGATAAGAAAGGCCGGGCCTACCAGCGAACGCCGGTAAAGATCGGCGACAGCAAGGTGACCATCTCCGACAAGGGCTTCAGCGGGAAGGTCCAGTTCCCCGCCAAGACCCTGGACATGGAGCCCTGCATCTACACCTACGAGTTCCAGGGCGTGTTCCTCAACGGATTGGCCGTGGGCAAATACACCGCGACCATCGTCGCCGGGGACGAGAAGAAGACCCTCGAAGGCAGCTTCGACGGGAGGTATCGCAAGGGCGTGGACAAGCTCGCCAAGGTCGACGATCGCCCGTGGTTCACCGAGGTCAAGGGCTTCGAAGCGCCCAAGGCCGGCGAACACCCCAGGCTGCTGTTTCGCAAGAGTGACCTGCCCGCCCTGCGCAAACGGATGAAGACGCCCGAGGGTCAGGCGATCATCAAACGCCTGCGCTACCTGCTCAACGGCAGCGACGGCGAGACGATGACGAAGGTCTTTTCGGACTGGACGCACGCCTACATGGGGGGTGGCTATAGCAAGAAAACGCTGGACACGCCCGGGGCGTACACCATCGGCCATGCCGCCGGATACGGGTTGCTGTATCAGCTCACCGGCGAGAAGAAGTACGCCGAGTTCGGCAAGGAGTGCTTCGAGCGGGCGCTGAAGGGTCAGCGCGACCGAGACGACCGCTACAGCTTCCGCAAGCCGGGCGGCGCACTGCGGGCCGGCCCGTCGCTGGGCTGGTACGCGGTGGGTTACGACCTGATCTACGACGCCCTCGACGAGAAAACCCGCGAGAAGTTCACCCGCGCCATCGCCGAATACTCCGAGGGTGAAGAGGGCAAGGAGATCGACCTGGAGATGCTTGCACGCGGGACCATGCCCCCTTCCAGCAACCACTTCGGGATGCAGGTGGGCGGCGCGTCGCTGGCGCTGCTGGCGATTACCGGCGAAAAGGGCGTGGACCAGAAGAAGATCGACACGCTCCTGAAGATCGCCCGTGCGAGCATGATCCGCAACATGACTCAGGGCTTCGGCGATGGCGGCTTCTTCGCCGAGGGCGACGGGACCGGGTCGATGGCCTCGCAGATCGCGTTCATCTCGGCCATCCAGGCCTGGAAGAACGCCGCGGGGCTGGACTTCGTGAACGTCGAACGTCCCAACGCCCGGATGATGACGCTCAAGTGGCTGTACCTGACGGTCATCCGCGACGGCAAACCGGACTTCTGGCCGATCCGCGGCGCCTACGGACACAATGTCTGGGCGCGCAAGGGAATGAGCGGGGCGGGGTACTTCGGTCTGGGCAGCGGTGGGGTGACTGCCTCGGACCAGGCCGCCCTGAAGTACTACTACGATCGGACGATGAAAGACGCCGATGCCCGGGCCGGCCACCCGTACGACACCGCCAGCGTGTATCCGCAATACGCGGTCAGCTCGCTGGTCAACTGGCCCATCGACCGGGACGCCCTGGACCCTGCCGACGTCCTGCCGCACTGCTATCGTGACAGCAAGTGGGGCTTCTACGCCTGGCGCAACCGCTGGAAGGACGACAACGACACGGTCATCTCCGTCCTGCTCCGCCGCACCAGCGGATACATGGCCGCCAAGGCCGACAAGGCCCTGTGCATCAACACCATGGGCAAGCACACCAAGTGGGGTCAGGTCAAGGACGGCAAAGCCAGGCACTGGTCGCACTCGAAGATGGGCGATACCAGTTCGCTGACCACCGCCAAGGGCGTTGGCTTCGGGATCGACTTCACCGGCGCCAGCGGTGCCGACGTGATGCTCGTGACCACCGGAAAGGCCGACGGAAAACGTGTGAAGGTCGGCGGGAAGACGCTCACCTTCTACTTCCCCACCACCAGCGACGCGCCCGAGGTTACCGTCAAGGACGGCCAGGCCGTCGTCGGCAAGCAGACCGTCAGCCTGGACAAGGACGGGAACATCACGTTCGGCCAGGCCGGCAAATAACGGCCGGGTAAGCCGACAGCATTGACTGACCCGAACCGCCAAACGCCGTCAGACCGTAGGGCCCGCAACTTGTTGCGGGCGCGATCGCGGGGGCCCATCGGGTGCCACCGGCGTCTCCGCACGCCGGTGCTTTGCGGCGTCGGCCGATCAACCCATCAAGGGTGCCCGGGCTTGTGGCGTTCCGACTGAGCTTGCGAAGGAGGAACGCAGCAACCCGGTTGCTCAGCTCGCTCAGGCTCGCTGCACAAACCGGGGCACCCTTGGTTGTGAGTCGGTCGGCCGTAGGGCTCGCAACTTGTTGCGGGCGCAACACCGAAGACGAAACAGAACAGAACATGGGCTGGAAGCCCATGCGACGGCAGGCCGTAGGGCTCGCAACTTGTTGCGGGCGCGATTGCAGGCGTGGCGATCAGTCTGGGTGGGCACTTGCGCCCACCTTGTCGCTTGTCGCGATTCGCGTGTCGCTGCTTTCTGCTTCTCTACCCCCACCTTTCGCTTCGCTCAAGATGGGGCTTCACACGTCGCACGGCCTTCCAGGCCGTGTCTGCCGACAGGCAGGTCTCGCCGAAGGCGAAACGGTATTGCGGGGCAGGTTTGAAAAGCAGAACAGAACATGGGCTGGAAGCCCATGCGACGACAGGCCGTAGGGCTCGCAACTTGTTGCGGGCGCGATTGCAGGCGTGGCGATCAGTCTGGGTGGGCACTTGCGCCCACCTTGTCGCTTGTCGCTTGTCGCTGCTTTTCGCTTCTCTACCCCCACGGTTCGCGGAGCTCACCATGGGGCTTCAACTGCACATCAACCCCTTGTCGCTTGTCGCGATTCGCTTGTCGCTGCTTTTCGCTTCTCTACCCCCACGGT
>CAZFPT010000024.1:0-3466 GCA_964521005.1 uncultured Planctomycetaceae bacterium
ATCGTCTGCTCCTTCCGCGTCAATCGCCCTTGGTGAACGTTCCACGAATCGCCGTGAACGTGGTCCGCCCGTTCGCGTCGGCCCGCACCACCCCGGCCGTGCCTTTGAACGTCCGCCCGGCGACGGTGTACTCGAACGGGTCGATGTTCAACAGCGCCACGATCGTAGAGCCGTCATGCAGCGTAACCTTCGTGACGTAGCCGTTCTCGTCGAGTTTCTCGGTCTTCGGGGCCTTCTCGCCCTTACCGTGCACCGCGAACGCCCAGGTCGCCGAGGTGTTCGTGGGCATCTCCCACTTGAGCATCAGCGTGGAAAACGGTTTGCCGCTGTCCTTGTGGGGCTTGCCGGTCCAGGGGTTCACCGGCGGATACTCCCCGCTGGCGGCAAGCTTCACCCCCGCCGGATGCACGATCGCCAGCTCGCCGGTGACGTCGTGGGGGCTTTTCAGCGTGGCGGTGTTGCCCTTCACCCGCGTGCCGTTCTTGTGGAAGCTGTGCAGCCGCCAGACGGTCTCGCAAACCGCCTGGACATTGTCGCGCACGACGATCACGTCCGGATGCACGAACAGCACCTGCCGATCGTAGCCGTTCCAAAGGGCCGATGGGGCATCCTTGGCAAGCTTCAGCTTGGGGTTGAAGGGGAACTGGCATCGCGCCAGGGCGTAGTCGTAGCCGTCGGCGTATTGCTCGTCGGCGATGTACGGGGCGGCGTACTTGCACGGAAGCGTCCAGTTGGTAATGCCCTTCATCTCGATCTGCGTGCCGCTGGCCGGGCCTTGCTTGAAGGGGTTGCCATACGTCCCTCCCGGAGGCGCGCCCCACGAGCAGTCGCCGAAGAAATGCACGCCGCGCCCCCAGAACCACATCGAACCCTTGTCCATGTGATGATGGCCCCAGCTCTGGCCGGCCCTCAACACGAGGAAGCTTTCCTCGCTGCGATTGGTCACCCGTCCCGACGCATCGCCCTCGCTGGTGTGCCCGGCGAACGTCCCTGCCGCCGAGCCTGTGTACCCTTTCGCATCCGAGCCGGACAGCTTGACGCTGTACTTGCCCCTGCCGCCCTTGACCCACTTGTCCGAGCCGAGCTCCAGGTCCAGCTCCACCACGAGATCGTCGCCGGCGCGTTGGAGCCTGGCCGAGCCGGATATGGTTCCGCGGTTGTGGCGCGGAGCCCCGCCGCCGAGGATCTTCACCGCCTTGCCGGACGTGTCCAGCGGGAGCGTAAGCATCATTGGCGTGTGGGTCATGTCCCGGGGCTTGTTCTTTCGCTTCGGGCCCGGGCGGACCGCGCCGCGATCCAGCGTGAGTTCGAGGACCGGCATGCTCTCGCCGAAGCCGCGCATCACGCTGCCGTACCCCTGCAGCCATCGGCTTCGCATGTCGGGCTTGACGGGCGTGACGTCGTCGGGCACGTTTCCGTTGTCCTCGCGGATCAGCCAGGCCGCCTGCGCCGCGATCCACTTGACCTCCGGATCTGTCGAATCGGCGAAGAGTCCCAGCATGTGTCCCAACCGGTCGGCCGGGCCTTTCTTGCTCTGGCCGTGGTCGCCGATCGCCGGGACCACGCGATTGCCGAACTCCCTGTCGATGGGCGTGTGCACGTACAGGAAAAACTCCATCATCCGCGCCAGCCTCGGGTCGTTGAGGAAATCATGTCGTCCGGTGGTGTTCTTCATCGCCTGCGCCAGCGGACCGACCACCTTCAACGTGTGCCCCGCGTAGCCGTGGGACTCCTCCCAACAGCCGCTCTGGGGATACACGTAGCGGTTCAGCGCCATGTCGAAGCTTTTCTCGGCGTGGGTCAGGAAACGGTCTGCCTCGGGGTGTCCCATCTTCGCCAGCGGATACGCCCGCGAGGAGACATACCGATACAGGTCCGCATTGAAGTTCATGTTCTCCATGCCCTGGTAGAACGGGTTGATCGCCTCGGGATGCGTCCAGGGGAGCATCGCCCGGAAGCTGGGATAGGCGGAATCGTCGCTGGCCATGTAGGCCGTGATCGCCAGGGAGACCATGCGGTTGACGTCCGCGTCGTTCGCGCGGGTCGGGGTCACGCTGCCGTCCCAGCCCTCGCGCGGTGGATAGCCGCCGCGAATGTGTCCGTTGGACCCGTTGAAGTACTGCATGCCGCTGCGTCCGTGCGTTCCTTTCAGCACCGCCTGGGCGGCCCCGCCGGCGTCGGCGAGCTTCGGCCTGGCGTGCTCGGGGGCCACGGGCGAACCGTCGGAGTTCCACACCAGTGCGAGACGGTTGAGCCGATCCAGCGGCCAGACGCCGTCACGCACGTGAGACTTCGCCAGCCAGTCGCGGTCGGAGGCGGGAACCGCGAAAATCGCCCACTCGCGATGACCATCCACCAGCCATGCCTCCATCGCCGGGCGAAGCTTCGCGCCCTTCAGACCGACCACGCCGCGCGTCATGCGGCTGCCGGGCACCTCGGGACGAAGATAGAGGTCCACGTGATTGACCTTCGCCCGCGTCCAGCGATCCGGGCGGATGTAGAACCCGCCCACACACAGAGACTCACCTGCCGGCGTGAGTACGCTGCCGGTCTTCATCGTCGCGCCGCCGTGCCTGTAGACGTCCTCGCCCCAGGCGGGCTGATCGGGCTTTGTAGGCTCGCGGGGCGGTCGGCCTCGGCGATCGGTCCAGCCATCCGCCACCCGCTGTTTGTACTTCGCCATCTCGGCGGCGTACTTCTCGCGCTGGGCAGCGTAGTGGGCCTGCAAAGCGTCGGGGTCGGGCTGCTTGAGGCCGATGACTTCCTGCTTGCCGGCGAAGTAGTTGTGCTGCGTCCAGATCACCAGCCTCGCCAGCGCCTTTTGACCTTCGATCGTCACGAAGTCGCCGCAGGGGTTGCTGGCCTTCACGTGCGACCAGCCATACAGCCGACTGTCGCCCATGTCGTAGAATCCGTCGACGGTCCAGTCGCCGTAGTTGAACACGTACCGCGACGCGCCGCCGACGTCGAAGTCCTCCACCAGCTGCGCGTAGGGCTTGCCCGGGAATACGCGGACGCGAACGCGGTAGGTCCGTTCGTCCTCGAAGTGGTACACGATCCGCCGCTCGGCGTAGACCGCCCCGTCGTCGCGCGTGACCTCGATCTTCGCCACCCGCCGCATGCTGTCCAGGTAGCCGTCACCGATCCACGTCTTCCCGTCGCGCGAGACACTCACGACCGGGCCGGGCACCTTCAGCGCCGAAACCGGCGTTTCGAACGTCACGCTTTGGTCCACCACGCGGCAGCGGAACACGCCGGAGTCCAGCTCGGCGAGCTTCACGCCGCCGGCCATCCCGCCGGGACGCACCTTCACCGCCGGCTGGGGCGCTTGGCGGGCCTTGTTCTCCACCCGCACCTGGAAGACTCTCTGGCGCGGGTAGACCTTGTGGGCTGCGATGCCCTTCCACGCCGCCTCGACCGCCGCCCGGTTCACTTCCTGCCGGGTCGCGTCCGAGGGACGCTTGTC
>CAZFPT010000024.1:3566-30413 GCA_964521005.1 uncultured Planctomycetaceae bacterium
CGTCCGTGATCTCCTCGGCCTGCAGGTACCAGCTGTTGGGGCGGAAGCTCACGAGCGTCCAGACACGGGCCTTTGCGACCGCCTTCGGCGTGCCTTCGAGCACCTCCACCTGGAACGGCCCTTCCGAGAGGGTGATCGCACCCAGCGGGACCGGCTTCTCGAACGTCACGTCACACGAGACCGGCTCGTTGACGTACCGCACGCCGAAGTACTCATTGACCACGAACGTTTTGACCTCGGCCGCACCGGCAAGACCGGCCAGGAGCGTCGCGACGGTGGCCAGCAGGATGATCCGTTTGATGAGCGTCATTATTCGCCCTCCTTCCACGTGGCGGCTACGAGCTTCTTGAACGGCTGGGGCAGTCTGTCGCCCTCGCCCTTGGGGGCAGCGGCGAAACCCAGCTTTCGGCTGCCAACGCCGATGTTGAATTCGATGGTCACGTGGCCTTCGTAAAGGCTCTTGCCGAGCATGCCGGCGGTGCGGGGGTTGGGCGTCGAGTCGCTCTTGGTCTCGGGCCCGAGGAAGTGTCGACTGGCCGGTTCACCGGGCAACTGGCGCCGCTGCCAGAGCTGGAAACCCATCGCGTCGCCGTGCTTCCAGGAGTCCACGTCGCGACACCAGAAGCCCGCGACGTCCTTGCTGTCCTCGTCGGCCGACACGACCGCCACCCCGCCGGGAATCTCCATGTTCTGCCACACACGCAGCAAGCCGTAAGGGGAGTTGCTCGTATCCCCGTCATCGTCGCCCTCACTGCCCTCATCCCGGTAGGTCCACTGGCCTTCACCTCCGTTGCTCCGCTGATCGTTCAGTCGCTTGGCTCGATCGGCGAGTGGGTTGATGGTCGCTTCGGGCTTGTCGTAGAAGCAAGGCAGGTAGCGAAATGCGTGCGTCATGCCATTGAGACCCGTGGCAAAGCCGCTGGTCGGCTGCCAGTTGGTAAAGACGTCGAACACGTACAGGTTCCGCGGGCCCAGGTCGCTGGTTTCCTCCATCAACACGCAGTCGGCCTTGACGGTGAGCTTCACCTCGTAGGTCTTGCCGCCCTCGAAGGTGTACGTCAACGTCGCCCTGCTGCGGGTTCCGTCGGCCCCGTCGGCAACGACGGCCGCCTTGCCGGAGAACTTCGTCAGCCTGGGATAGGTCTCCAAGTACCCCCTGCCGCGCCACTGGCCGTCCGGACCTTTGAAGGCGGCGATGGGTCCGGGCACGCGATACGCCGGCGCCCCGCCGGCCGGCGCGGTGTACGAACCCGTCGGCACGCGGATGCGGAAGTCGTCGCCGCGCAGCTCGGCCAGTTCCAGCACGAACGGAAGCGGTTCGGAAGGCTCGGGCGAGTTGCTTCCGCCCGCGGGCGATCGCTTGAACGGGGGCTCGGGGAGCTTCTCGGCCGGGCTTGCCGCCCACGCCACCAGAACCACGCCGGAGGCGAGAACCGCCACACCGGCGAGAACGAGAAGAGAACGTCTCATGATGGATCCTTTCACAAGGGAGGGTTCACCAGTGAAACCCGCCTGCCAGCATAACGGACCGGACCCCGCCCAGCCAGTCGTTGACGCGTCGCTCTTGTGGCAGCCCAGCCGGGGCGACTACAATGCCCCTGACACCCTTCATGTCCCTGGAGACGCCCATGATTCGACGTGCCCTGCCGCTGCCGATCGCGATCCTCGCCGCACTGACCCTCGCCATCGGCTGTCAGCATACGGACGCCCCCCGCCCCGACGGGCCAACCGTGCTGCTGACCGACTTCTCGACCGACCTGCCCTCGGGCGACGCGAACACCATCGTCGCCCTGACCTTCGAGGACATCCGTCCGATGCCCGGCAGCGGCGACGGCAACGTGACCGTCCAACTCCGCCGCACGCACAGCCAGTGGGCCAGCGACGGGCATTCCGCCTCGGCCAACTACAACCAGGCCAGCAAGAACGAGGTGACCATCAAGGAGGTCACCTGGGACGGCGACCGCATCGCCGGCAGCCTGGCCGTCACCATCGGCTGGGACCACCCGCGATCGCGCCGCGAGAAGGGCTTCCCGAACCCGCCGGACGAGTACGTCATCGAGTTTTCAGCGACCATCCAGCGCGAGCGGGTCGTTCCCTTCCGTCGCGACGTGGAAGCCTTCCTGCCCTCCTACCGCAAGGACACGCCCCACTATGGCGGAACGCTGGTCACGGGCAGCTACACCGCCGTCCGCGGCAAGGTGAAAACCACCGGCGACGTCCTCGGCGGCGTCCGCCCCGCACGCACCGCAGGGACCTTCGCCCCGCGCGGCAACGTGGCGATCGCGCCGGGCGATGGGGGCGGGATGCACATGACGGTCACCCTCAGCCCCACGCGCGTCGCACCGCCCTCCAGCGGCTGGGCGGTGAAGCACTTCAAGCAGCCCGTGGACCTGAGCCGCCGCAAAGACGTCCTGCTGACCGTTTCCTCGGAAACCGCCCGCAGCGACGCCGCCGTCGCCGTGGGGTTCGCCGAGGAAGGCGGCGGGTTCTACTCGGTCACCTCCGCAGCCCGCCTGACCGGCGGCGAGCAGACCTTCCGCATCCCACTGAGCGACTTCCGTGGCGGCAGCGACAACTATCACTTCGACCGCGAGAAGATCGCCGCCATCTTCGTCGGCGTGGACAATCCCCACGGCGTCGGAACGGTACAGTTCACCGTCAGACGCATCGAGCTCTGCGGCAACAGCCAAGGAATGACGCATCCCGAACCCCCGACGCTCACGGTCAACCCGGCCATCGAGTTGGACATCGACGGAACCCGCGACGTGCCCAAGGGGTTGTTCGGCTTTCACGATGTCTGGCACGCCAAGCCGCGAACCGAGGGCCAGGACCTCACCCCGCCGGAATACATGCGGCGGATCAATCCGGGATACCTTCGGCCGTTGGATCACGTGGGGTTCTCCGGTCGGGCTCGCGGCGCCGAAGCCAGCCAGTCCGGCGCGGTGAAGAAGACCGCCCGCAGCATCGCCGCCGGAACGCCGTTCTACCGCCGGGCGGTGGCCGGGAACGCCGAGGACAACATCGTCTACTGCCACACGATGGACCTCTGGGCCCGCCCGGTGTGGATGGACACACCCATCGATGCGATCGCCCGCGACGTCGAGCACTTCTACAACGGGCTGGGCAAGATCGCCTGGCGACCTGGCGACCGCAACAACCTGCTCCGCCGCCTGGAGGTATGGAACGAACCGTTCATGTGGGCCCGTCACGTGAACATGGGCTTCCGCAACCCCGGCGGGAAGAAGGCCTGGACCGACCCCACCCAGCACGGATACCTGCCGGCGAAGCTCATCACCGACAAGTATGCCACGCTCTTCGAGGCCGCCCACCGCGGCGCGAAGCGGGCCAACAAGCACGTCCTGCTGGGCGGGCCCTGCTCGCCGTCGATCAGCGGCGACGACTACTCGGTGTTCACCAAGCACGTCCGCCCGTTCCTGGATCGCTGCGGCGACAAGGTCGACTTCCTCACCGAGCACCACTACTTCGGCAACCCGGCGGCCTACCCGGCCAGCTACATCGTGGCCACCGCGTACATGGACACCGCCCTGGGGCGTCGGCTGCCGATCTACAACACCGAATGCAATGACCTTTCCGACAGCGCCGTCCGGCGGGCTCACTACAACATCGCCGAGATTCTCCACGAGATCCGCCGCTGCCCGGACATCCTTAAAGGCCGGGCCGTCCACGCCCTGTGGGGCGGCTACCTGCGCAACACCGGCGAGGAGCATGCATATCGGCTGCTTTCCACACTGCGGGGACAGATGCTGCCATGCACCCAGTTGGAGGGCATGCCCGCCGTCGCCGTCCGCACCGGGGACGGACACATCGTGCTCGTGGTGCATAACGAGAGCGGGCGGAGGCAGGCATTCGACCTCAACGTGCCCGGCTGGGACGTCGTCGAGCGGCTCGCCCTCCGCGTGGATGGCGACAAGACCTCACTGCAGCCGATGGACGCCGGCAGCACTCCGGGCCTGGGACACATGGAGACGCTCCGCTTTACGCTGAAATCGGCCGGCGACGACGACGCGGAAGAGACCGTCGAACCGGCCATCCTGGCGCGGACCACACACTACAGCGACGTCATCTGCCGGCGCATCCCGCCCGGCAAGGCCGTCGCCGGGAAGATCCACTATCGCGGCCGACTCGACCAGGCCCAGTCCGCCTTTCTTCGACTGGTGACGCGCGGCGTGCATCGCGGGGAAGGCGTCGCGGTGATCGGCGGTAAGACAATCCCCCTGCCCTGGTCCAGTTCCAACGACGGACAGGCCGTCGTGCAGGATGTGAAGATCCCGCTCAGCGCGCTGCAGGAAGCCGGTGCGATCGAGTTCCGCTGCGCAGGCGAACCGCGATGGGACGGGTTCACCGTGTACGCCGCCGGCGTGGTTCTCGAACAGGCCGAGCCGAAAGACTGACGCCCGCCGGCAGACCGGTTCGATCAATCCAGCGTGACGTGCACCTTGTGCGTTCCGCCATCGCCGACGGGCGGAAGGATTGTCCCGTCGACCGGTTCGCCGTCCAGCGTGATCTCCCGGACGGCTGCGTCCGGTTGGCCTGTGCTTTCGAAGGTGACCTCGTACGTGTCGCCGCGGAACGGGCGGGTCGCCGAGACGTTCGTCCAGCCCTCGGGCAGGTGCGGGTCGATCGCCAGGCCATCGTACTCCGCCCGCAGGCCGAGGATTTCTTCAAGGCAGGTGAAGTAGATCCACGCCGCCGAGCCGGTCCGCCAGCCTGAGAGGTAGAGGTTCCGCTGCCTGCGCCGCTCGACGTTCGGTCCGATGTAGTAGTTGGGGATCACGAACGGTTCGGTATCGGTATTGGGTTTGTTGGGCGTGTCGGGCAGGATGTCGCGGATGGCGTCCCACGCCTCGCCGCCCCGCCCCGCGACGGCCAGGGCGTACAGCCAGAAGCAGTTGCCGTGCACGTAGACGCTGCCGTTCTCGTAGAAGCCCGGGGTCATCGCGGACATCTGCCCGATGCGCGGGCGAAGCTGCGTGTAGGCCGGCGCGTTGAGTACCATGCCGTATCCGGTGTCCAGTTGCTCGCGGGCAGCGGCGATGGCCGACTCGGCGCGGGCGTCGTCGGCGACCCCGGCGATCAGCGCCCAGCTCTGGGGGTTCAGGAAGATCGTCCCCTCGCCCTCGTCCTCGGCGGGCGGATTGCTCGTACCGACGGGCACGCCGTCGTCGTCGAACGCGCGGAGATACCACCCCCCGTCCCAGGCGCGGGTGTTGATCGCCTCGGCGAGCTCAGCCGCCGCGTCGGCCATCTCCCGGGCGAGAGTCGCCTCGCCGCGGCGATTCGCCAGGTCGGAAAGCTGATCGCACCCCCACTTGACCTGCATCGAGAGCATCACGCTTTCGCCGCGTCCCTTCGCGCCCACGCCGTTGAGCGTGTCGCACCAGTCGCCGTAGTGGATTTTGCTGAGCCCGTGGTCTCCCCGCTCGGTGAGCAGGTACCGCTGGGCGAGCACCACGTGCTCCCAGACGCTGGCGGCCGAGGTGGGCTCGGCGTAGGGGTCGTCGGGGTTGAGGAACGGGACCGACTCGTTCAGCACGGAGAAATCGCCCGTCTCTTTGAGGTACATCGACAGGGCCATGATCATCCAGCTCGGCGAGTCGGCGTAGTCCTGCAGGTCCAGGGTCCCGGTCGGCAGCCGCCACGCGCGAATGCACTTGCCCGAGGGGAACTGCTTGGAGAACACCTCCAGCAGGCAGTCCCGCGCGACGGCCGGCTCGGTGATTCGGTGTGCCATCGTGTCCTGCAGGATGTCGCGGAACCCCCTGCCGATGACGCGGCCCCAGCGAGCGACAAACGCCAGCTGATGCTTCAGCCAGACGTTCATCCAGCGGTCGAACTGCTGATCGCCCGTGGCGACGGTCGTGCGCGAGACCACTGCCTCGGCGCGGCTGCGCAGTGCGTCGTATTCCCTGCCGACCCGGCCGTCGGCGAGGTACTTGCCCGCCATCGCCTTGCCGGCCTCGACGCTGTCGACCACGCCCAGGACCAGGTGAATGGTCGCCGACTCGCCCGGGGCAAGCTCCAGCTCGTGACGCAGTGACGCGCCCAGCCATTCCGTTCCCGCCTGGGGGTTGTGCATGTCCCCCCGTTCCACCGCCAGCGGGTTGCGGTAGTCGCGATAGTGCCCCAGGAACTCATCGCGGCTGACGGTAGCACCGGCGACGGACGAGTCGCTGGCGAAAACCGCCTTGAACATGTCCGGAAACTTCACGCACGAGTTGATCCCGAACACGGCCCGGTGCTGCGGATCGTAATGGCCGCCAAGCACGGAGATGAAATCCATCAGCGTGCTGCCGCCGGTGAGATGCATCTCGACGTACGGGATCGCGCTGATCCGTCGGGCCCGGTCCGATCGATTGGTCACGATCACGGTCCACAGCTCGCACGGATCGTCGGTCTGCGGGACGAACACCCGCCACGACGCCTCGATGCCCGACTGCATCGAGGTGTTCACCTGGTAGCCCAGCCCGATGCGGCAGGTCCATTGCTCCATCGACCCGCAATCCGGCCAACCGGTCAGCGACCAGTACTCGCCCGTCTCGTTGTCGCGCAGGTAGACCGCTCGCGGCCCGCCGGCCCCGTCGGGGTCCTCGGTGACGTTTGCCCGGAGCCCCTCGCCGGTGGGCTGATAGAAGCTTGCCCCGGCCCCGTACTGCGTGAGATTCGCGAGATACACGCGGTTGACCAGGTAATTGTGCCACGGGCGAGGCGTGTGGGGGTCGGTGATGATGTACTCTCTGCCATCGGTGGAGAAATGTCCGTTGTCCAGGTTCATCGGTGTCCTCAGTTGATGGTTCTCGGGGCCTCAGGTTCGTTGCAGCGCACGGGCAAGCAGGTTGAGCGTCAGTTGCCGGGCGCCGCCGTCGGGTCGAAGGCCGAACGGACCCTCGCTGCCGAACCCGTCGGCCAATCGACCGGCGGTGAGCAGTTGCGAGCAGATCAGTCGGCCCTGCCCGGGGGCAAACTCGATCTCGATCACCGGCGTGCGGACGAGGTCCGGATTCGCGTCGACCCGGCAGATCCAGGCGTCGCGATGGGTGATCAGCGTAACGTCGTCCCACAGGCACGAGGAGATGTTGCTCCGCCAGCGGTCGGCCCACGGGATGCGCGAAGCGTCGTCACCCGGCAGGTCATCAAGATTCGTCAGGGCGATCTCCAGCGTGACGGTTGAGCCGGGCGTGACGGCTGGGTGGTCGAGGCGATGGATCGTCGGGGCCATTCCGCCGGCGGCTGAGGAGACCTCCTCGCCATCGACGTACACCCGCGGCGCGAAGCGGGCCCCGTTGAGCCGAAGCGTCGCCCGGGTCCATTCGCCGTCGGGCAGGTGCACCTCGCGGCGGTACCACAGCTCACCGGGCGTGACGGCGGCGGGGTCGCCCGCCAGGCCGGGCACGGTTACGGTTCGGTCGTATTGACGGTCCAGCCCGCACTGCCATGGCCCGTTGAGATTCAGGTGCATCGGTCCATCCTCACTGCTGGAATCGAAAGACACTCACCCCCGAGCGGTTCGCCCGAGGGTGAGCGTGCGTTGATCGGCGATTGTATCCGGCCGAGCGGGGGCTCGCCAGCGTGGATCAGTTCGGGCTGGTGGCGAGGATCAGGCTTACCGACGTAACGAGGCCGCCCTTGCTACCTGCGGTGATCTCAATCTTGTTGTCCGCCTTGAGCAGTGACTCCGCATCACCCAGTCGGTACTCCGCAATCGGACTGCCGAGATGATTGAGTTCGATGGCCTTGCCGTTGATCTTGACGGTGAACGATCGGCCCCTCGGGCCCTCCTGGCAGAGGCGCAGCCGAGCTTCGGGGCGGGTCGCCAGTTGCCTGGCCGGAATCCTGATGGTCGTGGTCATCGACGCGCCCGCCTTGAGCGGCGTAACGACGTCCTTGGAGACGAACTGCTGTTCGGAGACGTGCTTGAGCTTGTGGGGCTTGCCGGCCAGGTCCAGGACGAACACCCGCACCGTCTTACCGGCCGTCTTGATTCGCCGCGAGAGTGTCGTCGCCTCGTGATCGAGTTTGCTCTCGACCAGGCGATACTTCCCGTCAGCGATCTTCGGGACCAGCATGCGGGCAGCCTTGATCTTCGTGCCCACCGGGGCCTGGATGCTGAAGGGGAAGTTCATCGCATCGGGGCTGTCGTAGAACACCACCGCGCAGAGACGGTTGTTCTTCTCATCGTAGCTGGCGACGGTCCACATGTAAGGCAGCAACCCGTTGCGGACGTACAGCAGCTTTCCGCGGAGGTACCGCAGGGCCTTGAAGCCGACCGAATCGAGGTCCGGATTGCCCCAGTAGTGGGCGGTTCGGCTGGCGGCCTTGTCGGGGCAGACGGCGATGAGATACGTGATGTCGCGCATGAGATACATCGACGCGCCGCGACGGTGGGACTCTTCCTTGCCGCTGGGGTTGGGGCGGGCGGTCGGCTGTTGGGGGTCGGCCCAGCCGGAGGTTTCGGTGTTGTAGAACCGCAGCTTCTTGCCGTACGTGCCCAGGGCGTAGGCGTAGGCGGTTTCGTAGCTGGCAGCCACCCGGCGCGTGTCGCCGCCATAGTGGTGCTCGTGGATACCGTCAATCCACTGGTGACACTCATCAATCAGCGGCTTGTAGAGCACGCGCCACGAGTCCCACCCTTCGTTGTAGATGTTGAACCCCCAGCCGCCGAGGACCGTCACGTCCGGATTCACCGTCTTGATCGTTCTGGCGAAGGGCTTGAACATCTGCAGATACCACTTCACGCTCTGCTTGCCGGACCAATAATGCTTCTGGGTGGTGTCCTTGGCCCACCAGCGCTCGATGATCTTGTACTCCCGGCTGCCCTGCTTCCAGACGTCGCCGGCCTTCATGCCATCGGGGATGTACCGCGTGCGGACGTAGTCCACCTGCCCGTGACGCCAGGCGAGCTTCTTCTTGCCGTCCCATACGAGGTACTCGGTGGGTTCGTCGTGCCCTTTGATGGTCACCCGGCCGCCGGGCTTGGCACCCTCCGTTTCGTAGAACTTCCCGTCGTAGTTCACGCCGGGCTTGCACGTCCAGTTGAGGTACGGCTCGTTCCAGAACTCCACGATATGGTCGTGGCCGGTGGTCTTGGCGGCTTGGGCATACTTGGTGGCCGAGTCTACGATGTACTCCTTCCAGTCGTCGCGCTTGGTCAGCACCAGCGCGGGCTGATAGCGGTCGAAGAAGCACTCGATGAACAGCGGCGTCTTCTTGGGCACCACGGGCTTGGTGTTGAGATGCCAGAAGATCTTCCGCTCCAGCTCGATGCCCCACTCCTTGACCCGCTCCTCGTTGAGCGGGTAGTGGTGCGTGCCGAACAGCCCGGCGGGGATGTCCGTCTGACCGTTGAGCGATCGGCCCAGCTGCGTGACGTGGACGCCAAACTCCTGACCGGCGGAGGCGGAACCAACCGACGCGGCGAAACTCACTGCCACGACGACGATGATGAGAAGACTGCGGGCTCTCGATGTCATGTTGCTCACTCCATGGCTGCGATGGGCAGCCGGCTGAGACTATTTCTTCTTCCAAGGCTTGTAGACGGGCATCTCGCCGGTGAAATCCACGATGAATCCGTCGGTTCCGTCGGTGACGGTCAGCACGCTGTTATCCTGGTGGACGTACGGGCCGGCGTAGACGGCGTCCCACTGGTCATAGTCGACGGACTTGCCGTCTATCATGACAGCCGGGCGGTCTTTGCCCTGCTGGTAAGACACGCGAGTCTCCCGGCCGTCAGGCGTGACGAACGACACGCCGCCGCCCTTTTCCGGCCAATCGGAGGAATCCACCTTGCGCTGCTTCAGGGAGGCGGTGAACGCATCCAGCGAATCGTATGTGCTCGCATCGCCGGTAACCAGCACCCAGCCGGTGTTGGGCCCGTGGAGCTTGAGAATGGGCTTGGGGGTGTACCGCGGGGGTTTGCCCTGCTCGACGGCCTTGGCGTTGCGACCCTTCTGTTTGGGCGACAGCTCGGTCTTGCCGACCTCGACCTTCTCGCTCAGCGGCATCAGCGCCAGGTACGTCTTTCCGGCGGTGATGACCCACCAGTCGCCGGCCTTTGTCGGCTTGCCGGCGTGCTCGGGCAGCGAGAAGAACACATACGGCTGCGGATCATCCTTCGGTATCCGCGAGAGCAGTACGTGCACCGGCCCGACCTGGGCGGTCTGGTCGTACTTGCCGCCGCCGTCCCTGTACTTGTACCCGGTCGGGTGGCCGCCGGTGAAGGGCACGCCGCCCTTGTCGCTGCCGGCGACGATCTGGAAGCGGGACATCTGCCCGCCTTGGCCGTTCCACAGCGACCCCATCGTGTAGTGTTTCGAGAGATAGACGCTCTCATGGAACACGCCGGGCGTGGGTTTCTGGCCCAGGCCATGCCAGTAGTTCGGCTTGGTGTTCCGCTGCTCGGCGGGCAGGTTGGGCAGGTTCTTCGTGGCGATGTTGGTGATGACCTTGCCGGGACGGTACGCCGAGGTGATCGCGTGCAGCGTGTGGCGGGCGTTGGACAGGTCCTGGGGGCTGACGTCCGCGCGGCTGCCCCACCAGAGGTAGCCGGTCTCGTCGGCGATCTTCTGGACCGGTCCCGGGGCGTAGCCTCGCTGGTTGGGGGCGCAGTACACCCCGTCGGTGTACTTCAGGGCATATCCGGCAAGGTACCAGTCCAGGGCAGCCTTGGCGAGCAGACGGGCTTCGGCATCCTTCGAGAAGTCGTAAATGTTCAGCATGCCGTTGACGTCGAACATCAGGTACGTCGAGGAGTCCCATTCGCCCTGACCGGCCTTGTACAGACCCTTCACGTAGCTTCGCAGCTGCTGTTTGGCATGCTTGAGCGTGGCGTCCACTCCGCGACGCGAGAGGCCCTTGCCGGTGTAGTGCGGCAGCACGTTCGCGGAGGTCCACCACATGACCTTGTGATTCTCCGTGCCTCGCGGCGAGGAGTACGAGCCGTACCGGAAGCCGGCGTCGGCGAACTTCTTCTGCATCTCCTCGGTGAGCACCTTCTCGCCGAACAGCGGGTAGAACCGCGCCCAGTTGACCGTACCGAAGTGGTAGTGTTCCTTGTAGGTCCGCCCGTCGTTCATGTACTTGCGGGCCTGGGCGTCGTCCGCCTCGGCGATCAGGCGGGCCATCGCCGCCCCGATGAGGTACTTGGCCGGGTCCCCGCCTCGGGCGAACCAGCCGCGGCGCCATTTGCCCAGATCCTCGTCGCCGAGACCCTTGATGACCTTGCGGGCGCGCTGGAAGAACTCCTTGCTGTGCGGATACGTCTCGGGGCTGGAAGCGGGGGCCGCCTTCGCGCCCGGGTGGGTTTTGACCGTCCTGTAGGCGTAGGGCCAGTTCGCGTCCGACGGCCCCAGCGGACCGGCGGACAGGGCTGACCCGGCAGCGGCCAGGATGGTCACGATTGCGACAAGCAGCGTCAGGCGTGCGGAGATCCTCATGGTGCGTCTCCTTCTGATCAAGTGAGATGGGCGGCGGGTGTTGGAGGTCGGCTGCTGGCCTGGATACCCGCACAAGCAGCGGCTTGGGCCGCATACGTCGGCCGGGCTCAGTGTTCCTCGAACACGTCCACTTTGATGTCCACATCGTCGCGGTCGGCGATGCGTTTGACCTGTCCGTCTTCCATCCAGATGATGCGGTCGGAGATGTCCAGCATCGCGTGGTCGTGGGTGGAGCAGATCACCGTCACGCCGCGTTCGCGGTTCATTTCCTTCATCAGTTGGATGATCTCGGCCCCGGTCTTGAGGTCGAGGTTTGCGGTGGGTTCGTCGGCCAGGATGATGGCCGGGTTGTTCGCGAACGCCCGGGCGATGGCGACTCGTTGCTGCTGGCCGCCGGAGAGCTCTTTGGGCGTGTGCAGGATGCGGTCTCCCAGGCCCACGCGCGTGAGAATGTCCACTCCGCGGTCCTGGGCCTCGTCGCCCGGTACGCCGGCGAAGAGCATCGGCAGCACGACGTTCTCCAGGGCGGTCATGACCTTGACGATGTTGTAGCTCTGGAAGATGTAGCCGATCTTCCGGCAGCGCAGCCAGGCCAGCTCGTTGGCGTCCAGTTGGGCGACGTCGATCTCGTCGATGAAGACGCTGCCGGAGGTGGGCTTCATCAACCCGCCGATGGCGTTGAACAGCGTGGTCTTACCCGAACCGGACGGACCCATGATGGAGATGTACTCGCCGGTCTGGATGGAGACGGTCACATTGTCCAGCGCCTGGATTTTGGTGTCGCCCATCTCGTAGATCTTCGTGACGTTCTTGGTCATCACGGTGTAGTCGACCGATTCTTCGAGGTCGGTGAACCAGTTGATTTTCTGCTGCGTCATAGGATTCTCTCCGCCCGCGCGGGGCGTTGTGCGTTGGCTACTTCTCGCCCCGCATCGCCTCGACGGGCGGCATCTTGGAGGCGATGTACGCCGGGATCGCCGCCCCGAGGGTGGTCAGGCCCATGCCCACCACGAACACGAACACCATCGTGCCCAGCAGCCAGATCACCCGGCTCATCCCGTCGGGGAACATCGCCTCGACCCAGCCGGGCAGTTGCTCGGGGGGCATGGTGCCCACGAAGAACGTCGCGAAATACCCCAGCCCGAAATCGGCCAGGCCCAGCAGCAACGAGAACAGCAGGCCCACCAACAGGCCCACCACCGCACCGGCCAGGCCGAGAATGGCCGATTCGACCAGCACCATCCACAGCACCAGCGTGTCCAGGGCGCCGAGACACTTGATGGTCCCGATCTCCCGGTATCGCTGGGCGACGGACATGAGCATCGCGTTGAGCACGCCCGCGCCGGATACGATCAGCGCCAGAACGAGCATCAGCAGCCAGCTCTGCATCTCGGTGACGTCGCCGGTCTTCCGCGGGCTGGCGAGCAGATACGCCATGAACGCGGTGGCCGTCGTGATGGTCAGGCAGGTCAGGAACGACCGCATCATGCGGACCTTCAGGCTGCTCATCGCCATCGACCAGACCAGGTCCCAGCGAAGGTGAAGGTGTCCGATTTCCCATTCTCGCGTGGCCATGTCAGAAACCGCTTCCAATCGAAGTCCAGAGGAAGTTGATGGCGATGGCAATCATCGACGAGAGGCCCATCCCCGCACCGAAGCCCACCACCAGAATCGGGGCGTAGTTCTGCCAGCGCTCCCGTCCGAACCGCTTGGCCAGAACGTACCGACCCAGCAGGCCGCCCAGGAACATCGTCAAGGGCTGGTGGGGGTAGCGGTTGAGCCCGCCGATTCCACCGTAGATGTACTGGGCGGAAACACCCAACCACCCGAACCCGATGAACAGAAGCAGCGTCGTTCCCAGCGAGGTGAAGATCACGCTGGGTTTGAGCGATTGCATCAGCAGCGACTGGCCTTCCTGCATGCCGGCCGCCCACAGGGCCTTCATCTGCGCGAACTGAGGCCAGAACTTCTGCACGAATGGATAGCGGTCCGAGGGGATCGGGCCCAGGCTGGTGATGTAGTTCCAGAAGATGAACGACGCGAACAACATCAGCGGGAAGATGAACAGTTCCGCCCGCAGGATGGAGGTGAACTTCGTTCGCGTCAGCTGACAGACCCGCAGCTTGTCGGACATGTTGCCGTAGTTGTGGATTGGCAGCGGCGCGAACCAGATGTTCACCTGCCGATATCCCGAGAGGAAGATGAACGCTTCCTTGATGTACGGGATGCCCGCGTGCTGGCCTGCGATACCGCTCATTCGCGCGTTGATGTACGTGTTGATCGGCGTCCAGATGAACGCGAACAGCGCCAGCCAATACCACGGGAACCGCTCCTCGGGCGGAAGGATCGCGCCCCGTCGGAAGTTCACCAGGTAGTAGGACAGCACCACGAACCCCGCCGCCGAGAAGATCCACACCAGCAAAGCCGCCCCGGTCGGAGGGTCGCCGCGTTCCACGTCGCGCTTCCAGAAGTTCCGCAGGTCCACCGATCGCTCTTCCTCGGCGGTGGATCGGCTGTATTTCAGCACGCTGCGGATCATTCCGTAGATACCCAGCACCGCCACGGCGAAGGCCGTCCCCATCCCGATCGAGAGGTACAGGTCGATCTGGTTGGACACGTGGGTCTTGATGGCGTCCTTGCCGGGCTCCCAGTGGGGAAGCATGCCCAGCGGATGGAACACGAAGGGGTTGAGAACCACCTGGAACAGCACACCGGTGACGAACCCGCCCACCACGATCCGCCAGGGCAGCACGAATCCCAGGAACAGGAGCATCAGGTTCGAGCCCAGCGTGATCGTCGCCGCCGGCAGGAAGTTTTCGCACATCTCGGTGAAGTCCCAGAACGGGATCTGCAGCAGATGGATCGGGCGAGACAGCACCGCCTGGGAGAGGATCGGAATCGCCGTGTACAGGATGCCGAACACCGCACCCAGGATCACGCCGATCGAGAAGCAATACTGCCGGAAGCCGCGGGAGTTCTCATCCTGCGAGCGCTCGGCCAGGGCGATGGCACCCTCGGCGTGAACCGGGGCCAGCGGGAACGGCAGCTTCTCGACGTCGGAGGTCAGCTTGTATCCCAGGTAGCCCAGCGAAAGCGTGGTGAGCTTCGAGAGAATCATACCCCCGACCATCACGGCGATTACCGGCCACCAGACCGAGTTGAGGAAGCTGGTGTAAGCGGCGTCCCCGTAGGGGGCGAACCAGTCGGGCACGTCCTGGGCGATGCCGAAGTTGTGGAACTCTTCGCTGTTCCGCAGATAGCGGTTGAACACCAGGTAGGCGAACATCCCGCCGCCCAGGGCAATCCCGCCCGAGAAGTGCGAAAGCGACCCCACGGTGTAGCGGAGCATGTACAGCTCCTGCTTCCGCAACGTCACGAAAGACCGCCGTGCCAACTCCACGAAAAGGATGATCGTGACCCACTCAGCCGCCGTCCCGAGACTCTGGCCGATCATCAGCCCCATGAAGATGACACCCGGGAGCATCACGAACGCCACGAACAGCGCACCGAGAACGGTCCGCCAGGTGAACCCGTTCTCGTAGGGGTGGTGCTGGATCGCCTCGATGGAGAACTTGGCGTCGTAGAACTTCTCGCCCGACGCCTTCTTCTTACCCGATTTCTCAGCCATGTTACTGGGCGGCCTCCTGGAAGAGCTGTGCGCCTTCCGCAATGTAGTCGCTGCGTGAGTCGTTGTCGAGGTTGCGCCACAGCAGGAACTGCCGGCGCACCAGGTCCAGGAACCCGTAGTTGGTCCGCAGCCAGGCGTCCTCCGTGCCGGAGGTGCGGTGCAGCAGGATCACCACCGTGAACACGCCCTCGCTCTCGGTGGGAACCACCTTCAGCGCGAACTTCTGGGCCACGTCCAGGTCGTACGGGCTCAGCCACATCACCGCATCCACCCGCAAGGCCTGCTCGTCGGGTTCGTCAATGACCGACAACTCGATATCCCGGCAGTTGAAGTCCGGGCTCGCCGGGTCCGTGTGGTTCAGCAGGAAGCGGCGGAAGAAGGCCGACATGCCCACCGCATTGCCCCGCGTGAGCGTAAAGGGCAGCTCGAAGGAGATGTCTCCGTCGGCCGACGGTTCGGGCAGCTCCCACTGGGCCATCCCGCTCGGGGCCGCCAGTGCAGCCGCCTTCCGGGCGGGAATCAGCGTCGCCACCAGCACCACCACGCCCGTCCCTGCCGCCAACGCCATCGACAGCAGCGAGGTGAAGTTGAACGACAATCCCGGCAGGATGCCCATCATCGAGGCGAGGTTCGCGAACAGAAGTCCGATGAACGTACCCAGCACGATCCCCAGCACACTGAAGACCGTCGACTCGCTGAGAAGCAGGAACGAGATCTGGGCCGGGCTCAGCCCGATCGCCCCGAGCATGCCCACCTCACCGCGCCGTTCCTCGACGTTGGCCATCATCGTGTTCAGCACGATCAACACGCAGAGAATGACCGGCACGATCACCTTCGCCAGCCCGGCAACGCTCTGCTGCGACTGGGTGGTGATCAGCGAGATCTGCCCGCCGACCTGCCCGAACATCGCCTTGTTCACGCGCAGGGCCACGTCGTTGCGGAAGGTCTCCATGTCGTCGCCGGGAATCCGCACCGTCATGCCGGCTTCGACGTCGGCAGGGTCGTCGAGCGACTCGTTTGCCCGCAGGATTTCCTCGGCCCGCAGCTTGCTGCCCAGATACCGCGTGGCCAGGTCCTCCAGCGACTCGCCCGGCTCGACCGTGACCTCTTGCGGCTTGCGGAGGCGAATCGCCACCGAGCGGGTCTTGGCCTTCACGTCGTTCTTGGCGGCGTAGGGGACGATGACGAGCTCTTCCCACGGCATGTGGTAGGATTCCGGCTCGTTGGCCAGGTGACCCTCGCCGGCGGCGCCGGAGGCGAACGCACTGCGAAGGTAGTCCACCATCGCCATACTCTTGCCGTTGACGTCGCGAATTCGATTGGCCAGGGCTGTATCGAGAATCCCGATCACGCGCCAGTCGCGGTTCATCAGGCGCAGCAGCGGCAGCTCGTCGTGAGGCCGACGCACCATCTGCCCGTTGGGATCCTCGCGGAAGATATCGTCCTCGGTGATGCCCAACGCCTCGGCCCCGTTGTCGGGGATGATGATCACGTCACGGTCCTCATCCCGTCCCGTTGCGGGGTCGGCCGACCGGAACCAGGACTCGTTGCTGACCGCATCCTGGAGATGACTGAACTTCCGCTCGATCGGCTGGAACGCCATGATGCCGGTAGCGACCCACGTGGGGCGCTTCTCCGAATCGCTCCTGATCCAGGTGAGCTTCTCCTGGTTCTTCCCCTCGCGGTCGGCGTTGTTGCCGCCTTCCACCTGGATGCGATGGGCGCGAACGGCGATGTCGTAGCGGGCGCCGAACTCGGTTTCCACCGCGTCCACGAAATTGTCGTTCATCGTCAGCCAGAAGAACTCGCGGAACATCACGCCGCGGTATTTGGGCGCGATCGGCTCCACGGTGCGGCCCGAGAGATCATCGTCCAGCGAGAGCGGCAGCAGTTCCACCTGGTCGTCGCCCCGCACCGACACGAACGTCACGATCGAGAACGTCAGCACCGTTACGGTAAAGACGGTCAGGAACGTCCGGGCCGGCCGCTTCTTGAGGTTCGAGACGCCCATCGACAAGGCCGTCGCCAGCGAACTGGTCAGGCTGATCTCTTCGCTCTCCACCTCGCCACCGGCGGCGCGGGCCCGGCGAAGCAGGACGTCGAACCGCTGGTAGGAGATGATCAGCACGATCAGCGACATCAGGATCATCGTGAAGGCGATCATGATGATGAACGGCGAGACGGAAATCTTGAATCCCGGGTGGAAGAAGTTCAGGAACGTCGTGCCCAGCACGAAGTAAACCGTCGTGCCCGCCAGCTTGCCCACGATGCTCTTGCGCCCGATGGTGAGCTTCTCGATGAACATGCTCGCCGGAAGCAGCAGGCCCATCAGGACCACCACCGAGAAGACCGCCTCCCGGCCCAGTTCCATCACGTCTCCGTAGGACTTCACCAGAATGCCCCATGCCTCGCGCGCCGCTCCGTTGGCGGCCTGGTAGTCCTTCCGCTTCAGGGCGTCCTTGGCGCGGGCGTACTTCTCCCGGGCCCGATCGACGGCGTGGGCAACGCCCTGGTCCTTGATGCCGAATTCCTTGTAGATCCGCTGACGACGCTCCGCCAGAATCAGCATGTCCCCCGCGACGTGCAACGGCGTCTGGGCAAGCGAAAGATTCCGCGCCCAGCCGGGCTTGAGCATCTGCGCCTGGTACCACGTCTCGAACTGCTTCTCCCAGGCGGCCTCGTCAAAGCTCTCCCCGGCGACCTGGGCTTCCACGCGGGCCTGGCTGCGCTTCGATTCCATCAGCGTCGCCTTGGAGTCCTTCGAACCGAGGTTGCCGATGACGTAGCCGTTCCCGCGGTGGCGGAACTTCTCGGGGTGCACCCACCCGCTGAGCACGAGCTTGGTCGTAACCGCCGACTGGACCGCCACCCGCGCCCGGCTGCCATCGGGCATGTACACCACGACCACGTCGAGGTCCTTCTCCTTGTAGTCGCCACTCGGCGAGTCCAGGGCGTAATGCTTCGGGTCGCCGTTGCGGACCACGTCGATAATGTGGAACTGTTTCTCGGTCTCGCCGACGACCTTGTACTCACGCGGGTCCACGCCCGGGAAGAACATCCACGGATAGACCTCGGTGAGTACGACCTTCTTCTCGGTCTCCTGCAGGTCCAGCAGCTTGAACTTCGGGTTCGCCTTCTGGCTGCCGATCTGCCCCTGGTCGGCGACCTTGTTGAACAGACCTGTCTCGCTGTCCAGCAGGTACGAGTACAGCAACAGGGCATCGTCGTAGGAGGCATCCTCCAGCGGCAGCGTGTAAATCCCGTTCAACGGCGTGATCATCAGAATCCCGCGCCGCGCGCCGCGGTAGGCCAGCGTATTGTGGCCGTTGTTGGCGTGTGTGCTCTTCAGAGCGGGATAGTAGACGTACGCCTCGGCGATCGGGTCCTGGGCGTCGATGCCCGAGCGCATGTTGAACTCGGCGATCTTGCCGGTCAGCCGACCGAACTTGGGCTTCTTGTTGATCTTCGCCGGAGGCAGGGAGTCCAGCGGGCTTTCCAGCCCCAGCCGAAGCAGTAACATCGCGCTGCGTGCCTGGATGTGCAGATTCTCCCAATTGACCCGGTCGAGGGTGTCCCGCGGGGAGTCCAGCTTCTGCTTCGTGTCATTCTGCGTGCTCAGCGCCAGAAGCGAAACGTCCACGCCCGCCCAGAACTCCGGATAGATCGGCGGGGCCTGAACCTTCATCACGGCGTGATGCAGCACATCATCGTCGGTCAGAATCAGGAAGTCTTCCGGCCAACCCGCCTGGACAGCGGCGTACGCCAGCACCTTGCGGTACCGCTTGGCGAGCGCCTTGGCGTTGCCCGGGGCGGGATGGCCGCGCCGGAACTCCCCGTTGTCCGACACGATCCCCAGCGAATGGGTCCCATCGGCAAGATCCAGTTGGTAGCCGAGCGAGGGCTGATCCTTGTCGGGAACCATCGCGTCGAGGATCTTGCCGATCACATCCAGGTTGCCCCGCGAGATATCGTAGCTTTCCTGCTCCTCGGCAAGCTCGGCCTTGAGTCGCTTCTGGAGCGTCGGCAACGCCAGTTCGGGCATGCCCTTCTCGTGGGCCTCCTTGACGGTCGAGGGGACCGCGCGGAGAAAACTCTTGGCCCGCTCGGGATAGGACAGACTGGTGTCCTTGATGGTGGTATCACGCAGGTCCACCAGCCCGCCGTCGGCTTCGCGGGGGTCCTTGCCCCACACGAGGATCTTGATCTCGTCGAGGCGATCGTTGATTCGCTTGGCTTCGGCGGAGTCCTCGGGCAACTCACGCGCGCGTCGACGCAGGCGCGTCCGTTCCTCCGCCAAACGGATCCGCAGCGACTCCAGGCGCGAGTAGAGCCACTCGTCCGCCAACCACTTGGCTGTGTCCTCGTCGATCTCGCCGCTCTGGTCGGTGTCCAGCCAAGCCACCGTCTGACGGTACCGCTTGATGCGGTTGGCGGGATCTTCCTTCGGGCGAAGCTCGAGCTTGTTGTCCTTCAGCAACATCGACTCGGTGACGGCCCGGCTGGTGCGCCCGCCGAGCCCATCGGCGTCCAGGAACCCGAACACCAGGCCCTTGCGGCGAACTGCCGTCTCGTCCGTCGCCAGATGCTCCATCAGCTTGATCGCCAGGGCAACATTGCCTGCCGCCTTCGCGCCGTGCGGGGCGTCGGGAACCACCGAGCAGCTGTCAATGCGGACGAGAATCACCAGCGACTGGTCGATATTCGGAATCTTCAACTTCGTGCCCGCCGAGACGGCCTGGTCCTTCTTGAGACCATTGGCCTTGAGAAGAGCGTCCAGGGAGACTTCGTACGAGGCGGCGATCTGCTTGAGCAGGTCCTGCTTCTTGACTTCGTAGGTCTTGTCCCGGCCAGGGATCTTCAGCTTGGTTTCCGGCTTGGGGGGCGCATCTCCCAGTTTGTTCAGCCGGGCGATGTCCTCGGCGGCCACTTCGTACTTCGCACCCAGGCGGCGGAGCAGTTCGTTCTCCATGACCGTGTGGATGACCGGCTCGGTGGGTGGAAGGTACACAAACGGCGACTCGAAACGACGCTGCTCGTAGACGTTCCCGCCGTGCATGGTGGCGGATTTGCCCTTGACGATGGTCCACTCGTCGCCATCCTCGGGATACTCCTTGCGCGTGGCGTGGGCGATCAGTTCCTGCCCGCGAGCCTTGTCCACGTAAAACCGCGGCAACGGGACCGGGGTATTCGCGAACCACCGCTCAGCCTTGTCGCGGGAGACGTGCTCGTCCTCGATGGCAATCACGCCCTGGACACCGAGGGAGGCAAGCGTCGCCCATCGCCGCCCGCCGCGGAAGTCCATCACTGCGATGGCGCCTTCGAGGGGGAGGCCCCGCAGGGCTTCCCAGGAACCGTCTTCGACGTACACCAGCGGGCCGCTGAGCCCACCAGCCGGGCAGAGAGAGGGCATGGGTCCGTTGGGCCACATCGGCAGGGTGTGGCAACTGTTGCCGTCCGAGAAGCTCACCCCCTCGATGGTTACTCTCGATCGGCCTCGGGCGTTGCCTTTCTCGCCGAGCGAGCGGGCGTTGCGGATCGAAACGGGGACCGCCACCTGTCCGGTAATCGAGCCCAACTGCCGAAGTCCCTGGTCGGACAGCGCGTCGAACTTCTTCTGCAGGTACCGATGGATATGGGCCCTGCCATTGGCGTCGACCTGCCGGGCACCGACGGAGAGGTTACCCTTGAGAATTTCGTCCATCTCCGCGCGCAGCGACGCGGGTGAGGAGATTCTGTTCAGCGCATCGAGTGCCTGGGGCGAGAGGGCCGAGTAGGACTCCAGCTGCTTTCGCACCGGGACGTCGATATCCTTCTGGATTTTCTCGTTCCGCTCGCCGCCCGGCGCAGCAGCCCACACAGCCAGCAGAACCAAACAACAGGTTATCAGTCGCCGAGTCACGTCGACCACTCCTTCGTGCATCAATAGAACGCCGGGCTGAACGGGTGTTTCTCCAGGAAGGGCTTGATGAATCCGCCCGGATCCTTGGCGTCAGCACCCATCAGCGAACAGACCAGATCCGTCGCGTTGAACAGGAACACGCACAGCACCGCCCCGACCACCAGCCCGATGAAGAAGGGCTTGGCGCGCCGGTAGGTGTTCATGCCACCGTATTTGATGATGACTTTCTTGACCAGCCAGGCCAGGAAGATACTCCCCCACAGCCAGGACGATTCCGCCGGGGCATCCGAAGCGCCCTTGTAATAGGGCGAGACCCATGTGTAGTAGATACTCAACAGAATCAGCAGGTACCCGATCGGATGCAGCGGGAACCGCAGGAATCGGCTTCGCAGGAGCGACAGCACCGCCACCACGCCGAAGCCGCCCAGCATGAACCAGATACGGATCCAATGGACATCCGTCCACTGGTCGAGGCCTTCCTCGCCGAGATAGTGAGAAATCCACAGCGAGTAGTGAGCGATGGTGCGCGAGGTCTGGCCCTGGTCCTTGGAGGCGGATTCCCCGTAGGCGACGCCGCCGTAGGCGTACGCCCAGATGGGCAGGACGACCATGCCGATAACCACCGCCACGATGAAGGCCGTCAGCGACGCCACCGCCACCGTGCGGAGGCGCAGCTTGTTTCGCCTGGCCAGCTCCATGTTTTCGAGGTGCTGTGGGATCGTGCGGAACAGCAGCGTCAACGGCAGGAACGCCACCGTCACGAACAGCGAGAAGATCCGCGAACCCAGCAGGCCGGTCATACCGAAGACCATGGGGATCTTCGTGAACTCGTAGGAAACATGCTGCGTATGCAGGCCGGTTTCAGCCCGCACGCGGGCTGCCGTGATCATCTGCACGAACGCCAGCAGGCCAATCAGGGCGATGAACAGCACGCCCACGATGCCTTCGCCCACCCCGTGATGCCACAGCAGAGCGAGAATCACGATCGGCAGGACCACCATCCCGATGAAGTTCAGCCGGGGCGGGATGAAGTAATCATCCGAGGCGGTCGTCTTGGCCTGCTTGCTGCCGCGGAACGTCTTGAACAGCACGATCGCCGAGAAGCACAGCGACGCACCCAGCATCTGCGCCATCGGGAACGGATACTGCTTCCCACCGGCCCAGCCGGTGAAGAGGCTGTCCTTGAGGTCCGGGTAGGTGTTCTTCCCGATCATCACGATGATCGTATAAATGATGAAAATCACCCACACCGAGAAGCTGATCTCCAGGCTGATGAGGAACCCCAGCCCCAGGATGATCGGCGAAATCACCAGGAAGACCTTGTCGGCGTTCTTCAGCGTATTGCCGGTGAACAGCTCCTTGGAGACGTGGAATGTCGCCTGGTAGTCTCCGGTGAGGAACCCGTAATGACCCAGCGCCTCCATGCCGACCCAGATCAGGCCGATGAGCAAGCCGACCATGAACACCGGGTTGACCAGCCGTTTCCGTGGCTGGGGGCAATAGAGGTCGGCTGCGTTCTCGATGTCCGCGTCGTGGCGGATCATCGTGTCGGCGATTTCCACCAGGGGGAAGGCGAGGTTCTCGCGGTCGATCCACTTGCGGCGGAGCCATTCCGAGACGCACATCAACAGCATGAAAATCGCCAGGAACAGCGACGTCCACATGACGATCGGTTTGGCCCAGAGGTGCCATGGCAGGTCGTCGGTCGACTTCTCGAAGCGGTCCCGGACGGTCAGCTCCTTGACGGCCGACCTGTCCTGCAGCTTCGCCCAGAGCCCGTTGCGGAACCCGTTGAAGAACTGATCGACCGTACCGCCCGATCCGTCCATGTTCACCATGTCCGTGCGGGAAGAGGTCTTCATGCGATACACCAGCCGATTCTGCAGATCTCGGACTTTCTGATCCGGCATGGCTGCGTACTGCTGGAGGTAGCGGTCCATCAGGGCCGATCGCAGCTGTGTGCGGTCGGAGGTGGTGAGCATCGCCACCATTTCGCCGATCCGGTCGGCCTGTTCGGCGAAGTGGGAGATCCGCTCCTGGCGGGCCTTGGGCGTGCGGAGTTCAGGGAACTGTGCCAAGAGGCGCTCGCGGGTGCTCTGGTCCATCAGCCCCGAGTTCCAGTTCCGCTCCAGCAGGCTCGCTTCGAGCTCGTCGACGCCCTTGAGCATCTCCGGGAGCTGCTGGAGATTCTCGTTGCTGATCTCGCCGGCCTCTTGCTGTCTCTTGCGGAGCGGCTGGTGCAGATCGAGCGTTTTCAGGTCGGCCGTCGTCCAGCGTGAACGCTCCACCAGGAAGCTCTCCGCCTGATCGGCCCGGAGCTTGGCCACCCACTGCAGTGCCTGGGTGTGCTCGTTGGCGTCGACCTGCCCGTCGGCCGACACGGCCTTGGCGTCAGCGGGACGGGTTGCCGTCGGCTGGGTCGTCACCGGCTGGGTGGCGGCCTCCTGGAGGCGGCGTCTCTGCGCTTCGGTGGCCACCATGCCCCGAAGCTTGGACTCCGCCTTGCGCTGGGCGGAGACCATCTCGGCGTCTTCCATGAAGTTCAACAGCCGATCGGCCTTGAGCCACGCCAGCCCCTCCCGCGTGGGAACCACCGGGAACCAGTCGCGGCTGAGATTGTTCACCTGGGTGCGATACGTGTTGTTCCCGTAAAGGAAGTACTCGTGCATGCCGGCCTGCATGGACATGTACACTTGGCGGACCAGGCCGATGTTCATCACCGGGATCGCCACCGTGAGCATGCAGTACAGCAGCACCATGTTGGGCTTGTCGATCCGCCGCGTGCGGGCGATCGCGCGGATCGTACCGAACACCAGCAACAGACTGAAAACGATCCCCACCGCCCAGGCGACCGGCGTGGACGTCTCGGCATCCACGTTGACCGTCATCTGCGTGAGAAACTGGCACAACGGAACCAGAATCGCAATCAGAACCAGCCCGAGGAGAATCGTACCCAGATGAGACCACTTCATGCGTTTCTACCTTCGTCTCGTGGAAGAACGACAAACGGCGGCAGCCAGCCGCTCGCCTGGCCCAGACAGCTCACTAACCCACCGATCCGACCGAAATATTGAGATCCGAACGGGATACGATCCGCTCCACCGTGCCGTCCCGCAGATACACCACACGGTCGGAGACATCGAGCATGCGGTGATCGTGCGTCGCCGATACGACCGTCACGCCGTGCTCATCGCTCAGCTCGCTGAGCAGCTGTACAATCTCATGGCCGGTGCCGGAGTCCAGGTTGCCGGTCGGCTCGTCGGCCAATACCAGGCTCGGATTGTTCGCCAGCGCGCGGGCGATGGCCACCCGCTGCTGCTGGCCGCCCGAAAGCTCGCCCGGAAGGTGCCCGAGGCGGTGCCCCAGCCCCACGCGCGTGAGCAGCTCAGCGGCCGTCGCCTCGGCTTCGTCGTCGTCGGCGCCGCGGATCTTGATCGGCAGCTTGACGTTGTCCAGGGCCGAGAAGACCTCGATGAGGTTGTAGTTCTGGAAGATGTAGCCGATGTTGACGCAACGCAGGTACGCCAGCTGACCGGAGGAGAGCTCCCGCAGGTCGCGCCCGCCGATGCGGACCTCGCCGGCAGTGGGAAAATCCAGGGCGCCGACCATGTTGAAAAACGTCGTCTTGCCCGACCCGGAGGGCCCCATCAACGAGAGGTACTCGCCCTGGTAAATCTTCAGGTCGATCGACCGCAGGGCGTACACGGACGTGTCGCCGGTCTTGTAGACCCGCTCGACGTCGCGGGCCTCGATCAGCACGTCGCCGCGGGGCTGGGGGTTGGGCTGGCCTGTGTTGTCGGGTTCGTTCTGCATGCCGGTTGAGATCCTGTCTGTCTCTGCGGGTTTCGGCGATATCGCCGGGACCTCAGAGTGTAGCGATTTCAGCGTCAATGAAAAGGAGTTTTGAAGAATCCGTGAACTCCGCTCCATCCCCCCTATACAAACAGGGCGACGCCCCGAAGGCGCCGCCCTGATTTGGTGCATTCGCGTTTTTTTCTTATCTCTTTTTGCGAAGGATACCTGCCAACCCACCGATCGCCAGCAGACTCAGCGTCATCGGCTCGGGGACAGCCGCCATCTGACCCTCGATCGTGCCGGGGGGGGCGTTCTCGTCAAAGTTCCAGTTTCCAGCAAGGATGCCAAGGTCGCCAACATCCACAAGCCCATCTCCATTGAAATCACCATCAATCCAGAGGGCCCCACCGGATTGCTCCCAATGACCAGCCAAGATTCCCAAGTCTCCAACGTCAACCAAGCCATCCAGATTCGCATCGCCTGCATACCCATACAGCAGATCCCCAGGCTGAGTCTGGTCGTACAGCCCCCAGAGCGAATACTCGAACGTCAGGTCGGCCAGCACCTCGCTCTTGCTCAGGTCGGTCGGGAGCACCTCGCCCAAATCCCAACCCGTCTCCAGCAGAGGCCCCGGCGTTGCAGACCACTCCACGGTCAAGGCTCCCAGCAACCCATCATCCGCTGCCTGGATCTCGTAGTCATCTGATCCAGGCAGGTTTACGTTCCCCGGGATGAACAGCCCGCCGGCTGAATCAAGCTTCAACCCATCCAGAGCCTGATCGTCCGAGTAGATCACCAGATGGCCGTTGGCAGGCACGTACAGAATCGAGGGGATCCCGTCGTTCAGCGCACCCGAGGTCGTCTCAGCTCGCACCGGGCCCGCCAACACCAGCACGCCGGCGGCCAGCACAACGAGCGACATTCTCTTGAACAGAAAACTCTTCATATCGTTTCCAACCTCCGGAGAGATCTGCATTCGATGCTTTTGGGTAAATGGCACCCCCTCGTGCCTCCACGTCACAGTGCGATTATACCATACATCGCCGTCCCGCCAAGGCAATCTGTCGTCATCAACGTGGATTTTCCTCGTGAAACGCAGCCATCGGTCATCCTCTCCCGCGCATGAGAAAGGCCGACCCAGCCGCCTTCTCGGAGGCCAGGTCGGCCGTTGTGTATTCTCCGGTCGGCCGACGAACTCAGCGCCGAGACCACCGACCCAACAAGCCCAAAGCCCCGACCATGAGTACCGCCATCGAAGCCGGCTCGGGAACGGCCACCAGAATATTGTCCACCGCCAGACCGGTCGCCTTGGCCTCAACATTGTCTTCCTCCGCCAGGTCCCACCGGAGCGTGAATTCCTCGCCCGCGCCGATCAGGACACCGTAGGCCGACAGATCGATCATGCCTCCCAACTCGCGAACAGCATTGAAATCGGCGTTCCCGTCCACCCAGCCGTAGCCGTCCTGGCCGTAGTCAGCCTCGTTCCAGAACGGCTGATCGACCCCGGCAATCGTGATGAAATCCACCAGCGTAGTATCAGCCTGCCCCTGCTGCAGCACCAGCCGGGCCCTGCCGGCCTTGCTGGTGTCGGTCGTCATCCAGCGTTCAATGTCGAACTGAACGAACAACTCGCTCAACGCCTCAGCCGTGTCGTTGACCAACTTCAGGGAAACCGATCGCGCCGAACTGTCCCCGGCGTACGCCCCCAACGCGCGGTCATTCTCGCCATGGATCGCCTGCGTGGTCCCCATGTTGTACCCGCCGTCACCGGGGAAAGACCCCGGCAGCCCCAGGGACATGCTCTCGTCCGTGCCGGCCTGGGTGACCTGCCAGTGCGTGTCGGTCTCGAAGAAGCTCTCCCCCGTAAAGACCGGCACCGTCGTGTCGTCCTCAGCCATCGTGCCGTCGAAGCCCTCGAACACACCGCCGGACAGACTCGCGGGAACCCAGTCCGCGCCTGCGACGGATGCCGTGAGACCGACTGCCAGAATCATAACTGCATACCTCATCATGTCCTACCTCCACGCGTTCCTCAGGTTGGAACGGCCGATCCTGTTGTTCTCGGCAGACTCCTC
>CAZFPT010000025.1:0-29416 GCA_964521005.1 uncultured Planctomycetaceae bacterium
TTCGCGATAGTGGTCCAGCCCGGCGCGCCGCAGGACCTCCCGGCCGGGGAGGAATTCGTCGCCGAGGCGATCCAGCCATTCCCGCAGCTTGGCTTCCATGTCGGCCTGGAGGTCGGCATGGCCGGGGTCGTCGATGAGGTTGTGCATCTGGTACGGGTCGGCGGTGTTGTCCAGCAGCAGCCAGGGCCCTTCGGTGGTGCGGACGTAGGTGATGTCCCGCGTGCGGACGCCGCGGTAGGGGGGAATGCCCCGTCGAAGCAGGCGGGTGAAGGCGGCGGGCACCTGCATGAAGGCCGACTCCTCGCCGGTAACCTGCCTTTGTCCCCGCAGCCAGGGCGACCAGTCCCGACCTTGGACGGTCTCGGGCACGGCTACGCCGGTCAGCCCCGCCAGCGTCGGCAGGAGGTCCGGGGCATCCAGGGGGATGGGGCACTCGCCCGGCGCGTCGGAAAGCCCGCCTGGCCAGCGGAGCAGGAACGGCACGCGCAGCGACTCGTCGAAGGGCATGAGCTTGGTGGGCAGGCCCTGCGACCAGGTCATCTCGCCGTGGTCGGAGGTCACCACGAGAATCGTATCCTCGGCGAGCCCGGCCTGGTCGATCGCGTCGAGCACCACCGCCAGCCCGTCATCCAGCGCGGCGACGTGGGCGTAGTATCCGCGGGATTCCTCGATCGCCTGCTGGCGGTAGCGTTCGGGCACGTTGGGGGGCAGCTCGATGGGACGGTCCGCGTACAACTCGCGATACGGCTCGGGCGCGGTGTGCAGCGGGAAGTGCGGCGGCCCCCAGGAGAGCATCAGCAGGAACGGGTCGTCGTCGCCGGCGCGATCGCGGATGTACTGGGCGGCATGGCGAGACTGGGCGTGGAGGTCGTAGCCTTCCCAGCGATGCTCGGCGGGGTCGTCGTTGTGGTAGTAGGGCGAGTTCCAGTAATCGTGGCAGCACTCGTAGCCCCACCACTCGTCGAAGCCCAGTTGGTATTCGCGCGGCACGCGGGCGGAGCGGCGTTCGCATCGCCCCTCCGGGCTGCCGTAGAGGTGCCACTTGCCGATGTAGGCCGTGCTGTAGCCGCCGTCCGAGAAGACGTTCGCGATGGACGTGCAGGACGGGTCGAGCTCGACGTCGTTGATGAACACGCCATGGGTGAGGGGGTATTGGCCGGTCATCAGCGAGGCGCGGTACGGGCAGCACACCGGATGGCCCGAGACGGCCCGCGAGACGTCGACGCTCTGGGTGGCGAGTCGGTCCAGCTGTGGCGTGATGCAGTTGGGGTCGCCGTTGTAGCCCGTCGCCTGGGCGCGCCACTCGTCGGCGAAGATGAACACGATATTGGGTTTCCGCGCAGGGGCGTCACTGTTCGGCACGTCGGAATCCTTTCTGTAATCCCGCAGGCCGCATTATGCCACCCCGGCAAGCCTCACCCAAGTCCGGCTTGGGAATCCTCGGCGAAAACACCATTGACCAGGCGAGAGAAAAGCATATAAATAAGATGCATAGTATAAGGATCCCTATGCCTGGCGAGCTTACTCATTCCGATCTGTTGTGTGCCCTGCGGAGAACGGGTGAGATATTGGATTGGCCCCAGGTAATCGAGGTGGCCATTGTCGGCGGTGCTGCGGGCATGCTTCTTGGTCTCTGGCCAGGCGTGCGTGTCACCGAGGACGTGGACATCGCCGATATCTCTCCGCCGTCTCAGCCTCGCCGCGCCCTGTTGCAGGCTGCTCGGGAGGTAGCTGAGGAGTTGGGTCTCTCTCCACAGTGGCTCAACGACGATTTTCTCTCGTTTGGGACGCTGGATACGCTTCCTGATGGCTGGCGGGGACGCTCGGTGCGGATCGGGGTATTCGGGAAGCTCCGAGTGATCTGTCCGGGCAGGCAGGATCTGCTGGCGATGAAGGTGTACGCCGGTCGGCCCCAGGATATGGAGGATGTTCTGTCTTGCGCCGAAACGATCACGGCCGAGGATTTGGACTTCTTTCGTGCCTATCTGGAATCATTGCGGGGGCGGCATCGCCGGAACATCCGGGCCGATCAACTCGCGCGGGGCTTTGCCTTTCTGGACCTGCTCAGTGAGGAACGTGGGAGATGATTCAGAGAAACGGTTCGGACATACTGTCCCGATGGAAGCGGTGGGGCGTAAGCCTCAGCGTTCCGCCGGCTTCGCTGCCTTGCAGCGTGGAGCGTCTTCTCGTGGACACTGCTGGCGAGTTGCAGAACAAAGCGAGGCTGTTCGTGCTGGCCGTAACGTGGCTGGTACGCCACTATCCCATCGTGGATGTCGGGTGGCTGGCGGAACTGGCGGTACCGTTGCGGGGGGACGCTTCGGCAAGGCTGGGGTTGCTGCTGGAGACGGCCCAGGGCTGGATCGGATCGGACGTCTTCGCCGAGGCCGTCGATCTCTGCCATGAGGCCCAGACGCCCAAGCCGCTGTTTAATGTGGAAGCCCGTCGGGATGCCCTGGTGCAACTGGTCCGACAGGGGGCCAGCGAGACATCCCGTCGGTGGGGGCTCTGGGCCCGACCGATCGACCGCCTGAAGTTCGAGTCGCTGCGTTCGCCGTCGTGGATTGCCAAGCACAATGAGACGTATCGGCTGCGCTGGTTGTTCAAGGGTGACGTCCGCAGCCGGGTCGTGATGGCGCTGATCGAGGAAGGGCAGGATGGCCCGAGCGAAGCCGACCTGACGCGGTTCGCCGGATGCACGCGCAAAGCGATGCACACCGCCCTGGCGAACCTGGAAGACGCGGGACTCATTACCCGCAAGCGTCAGGGACGACGGTACGTGATTTCCGTCGCGTGAGTTCCCCTCGGGAGAACTCCGCCTTTTGCCCTGGTCTGCTTCGCTGGCCGATGGCCGTCCGTTTCCAGGTGCAGTTGCTCAGTCCACGTCGGCCAATTCGTCCTCGGCTGTCTTTACCGCGTCGGCATCGCCGGCGAACTGTCCTTCGCCCTGCTCGGTCACTTTGAACTGGAAGCTCTTGCCTGCCACCGTGACGGCCACGTGCGAGCCTTCGTTGACTTCGCCGCTGAGGACGCGCTGGGCGAGGGGGTTTTCGAGCTTCTGCTGGATGAACCGTTTCAACGGTCTGGCGCCGAAGGCGGGGTCCCAGCCGAGTTCGCAGAGCAGGTCGACCGCGTCGTCGTCGAGTTCGAGCGTCACGCGTTTCTCGGCCAGTCGTTCGCGGAGGTCCCGCAGCTGAATCTGCACGATGTCATGCAGGTTCTCCCGCGTGAGGCTGTGGAAGATGACGGTCTCGTCGATGCGGTTGAGGAACTCGGGTCGGAAGGTGGCTTTGAGGGATTCGCCGATCTTCGCGTCGATCTCCCATTGCTCGGCGTTGCGTTCGGCGAGCTGCTGGATGAAGTCCGAGGCAATGTTGGAGGTCATCACGATGATCGTGTTCTTGAAGTCCACGGTTCGACCCTTGCCGTCGGTGAGTCGCCCGTCGTCGAGCACCTGCAGCAGGACGTTGAACACGTCGCGGTGGGCCTTCTCGATCTCGTCGAAGAGGATCACGCTGTACGGTCGCCGGCGGACGGCTTCGGTCAGTCGGCCTCCTTCCTCGTAACCGACGTAGCCGGGCGGCGAGCCGATGAGTCTCGCGACCGAGTGCTGTTCCATGAACTCGCTCATGTCGATGCGGATCATGGCGTCCTCGGTGTCGAAGAGGTGCTCGGCCAGCGCCTTGCACAGCTCGGTCTTGCCCACGCCGGTGGGCCCGAGGAACAGGAAGCTGCCGATCGGACGGCGCGGGTCGTTCAGGCCCGCCCGCGAGCGACGTACCGCGTCGGAGACCGCCCGCAGGCCCTGGTCCTGCCCCACCACGCGCCGGCGGAGCATGTCTTCCATGTTCATCAGCCGCTCGCGCTGCGATTCCAGCAGGCGCGTGACCGGGATGCCCGTCCACTTGCCCACCACCTCGGCGATCTGCTCGGGCGTGACCTCCTCGGAGGTGAATCCGCCTTGCTCGCGGAGCTCGTGGAGACTTCGCTCCTTCTGCTCGAGCTCGCCTTCCAGCTGCCGCAGCTCGCCGTACTGGATGCGGGCGGCGGCTTCGAGGTCGCCGTTGCGCTGGGCCTGCTCCAGTTGGGTGTGCTTGTCTTCGATGGTGTTCTGGAGGCCCTTGATTTCCTTGAGGACGGACGTCTCGTTTTCCCAGGAGGCCTTCTTGGCGTCGAACTCGCCCTGCAGCTCGGCCAATTGCTTCTCCAGCGCTTCGAGACGCTCTCGGCTGGCGGGGTCCTTCTCGTGGCGGAGGGCTTCCCGCTCGATCTGCAGCTGCATGATGCGCCGGTTGAGCTCGTCCATATCCGCGGGCATCGAGTCGATCTCGATCCGCAGGCGCGAGGCGGCTTCGTCGATCAGGTCGATCGCCTTGTCCGGCAGGAAGCGGTCGGTGATGTACCGGTGAGACAGCGTTGCCGCCGAGACCAGCGCGGCATCCTGGATGCGCACGCCGTGGTGGGCGTCGTAGCGGGGCTTGAGGCCTCGCAGGATCGCGATGGTGTCTTCCACGTCGGGCTGATCGACCATGATCGGCTGAAAGCGACGTTCGAGGGCGGCGTCCTTCTCGACGTGCTTGCGGTACTCGTCCAGCGTGGTCGCCCCGATACAGCGCAGCTCGCCGCGGGCCAGGGCGGGCTTGATGAGGTTGCCCGCGCTGATGGCACCCTCGGCTGCCCCCGCGCCGACGACGGTGTGCATCTCGTCGATGAAGAGAATGATGTTCCCGTCGGATTCGGTCACTTCCTTCAGGACGGCTTTGAGGCGGTCCTCGAACTCCCCGCGGAACTTCGCGCCCGCCAGCAGCGAGCCCATGTCCAGCGCCACCAGCGTTCGACCCGTCAGACCGGCAGGGACGTCGCCGTTGACGATCCGCTGGGCGAGTCCTTCGACGATGGCCGTCTTGCCCACGCCGGGCAGGCCGATGAGCACGGGGTTGTTCTTCGTGCGTCGCGAGAGCACCTGCATGCAGCGGCGGATCTCCTCGTCGCGCCCGATGACCGGGTCGAGTTTGCCCTCGCGGGCCATTTCGCACAAGTCTCGGCCGTACCGTTTGAGGGCCTGGTATTTGTCCTCCGGGTTGGCGTCGGTGACGCGCTGGCTGCCACGCAGCTCCTTCATCGCAGCCAGCAGACTGTCGCGGTCGGCTCCCAGCGTGTCCAGAACGTCCTTGGCCGGCGATGCCTCTTCGAGCATCGCCAGCAGGAGGTGTTCGACGGAGACGTACTCGTCGCCGAGGTCCCGGGCTTCCTTGTCCGCCCGGAAGAACACCTGGTTCAAGGCCTGGTCGCCCTGCATGCCCGCCTGGCCGGACTGCGTGGGCAGTCGGCCCAGCTCCGAGTCGACCACCGAACTGACGCGGTCGCCGGGGATCCCGAGTTTCTCCAGCAGCGGGCGGGTGAGTCCGCCGTCCTGGTCCAGCAGGGCGCGCAGCAGGTGCAACGGCCCGACGGTCGCGTGCTGATGCTCCATCGCCAGTTGCTGGGCGGCGGCGATGGCTTCCTGTGCCTTTATGGTGAATTTGTCCTGTTGCATAGGGATTGCTCCTTCGAGTTTGAATGATAGTATGCAAGCCTCATGCCAGGGCTGTAAGCTCTGGAAATGTATTGCGTTGAGTCATATGGATCTGTCAGAATGCCCGGCCGGGACGGTCGACGGGCCAAATCGGCAGCCTCCGCCCCGAACGCAACGGACCGAGAAGCGTCCTATCTCCGGGGGAAGCACGATCGCGGACGGCACTGACAAAGGAGCGAAGACATGAAGGCTACGCGGATTCTCTCGGCCCTGGCGATGGGCCTGGTACTGATGGGCACTGCCGCCTCGGCGACGGCGGAACTGTGCAAGAAGTGCTCCGGCAAGATGGTCATCATGTCGGTCGGAACGTGCGCTGAGTGTGGCGGCCATACCTCCAGCGGGGCCTACAAGCTCTGCAAGGCATGCTCGAAAAAGCTGGGCGAATGCGAGCACTGCCGGGCCAAACTCGGCGGCGGCAAAAAGGCCGACAACGGCAAGCAGGCCGACGCGAAGAAGGACCTCGCCAGGGCCGGTGAGCAGATCCGCGGAAAGGTCGGCGACCGGAAGCTGCAGAAGCTCCGGCCGGACAGCGGCGTGATCACCGACGCGGCGACGCTCAAGAAGCTCCTGGAGAAGTGGGATTGCAAGAACCCCAGTTGGTCCACGGACTTCGAGACAAACTTCGTGGTCGTGGGGACTGCCTTCGGGCCCAACACCGTATTCTTCATGACGCGTCTGGGGGAGAACGGGAATCTGAAGGTCGGCGTCGGCGCCAGCCGAATGGCCGGCCCGGGGTTCGGCTGGGCGATGAAGGTGGTCTCGCGCGAGGGCGTCAAGACGGTCAACGGCAAGAAGCTGCCCCAGCCCGGCAGCAGCGACGTCCGCAGCTTCCGCGACATGGACCTCTTCCAGAGCGGCTCGGCCGTCCATGGCCTGTGGGAGTTCAGATGGGACTTCACGTGGGGCACCAGCATGTCGGGAAGCGTGCTCTACGCCGGCAAGCCGGTTCCCTTCCCCAAGAAGGGCACGGACCCGGTCTATCGGAGAACCCCTTGGGGGATGGTGACCCACAGCAATGTCAGCGAGACACCCGGCAGGTGGTGTAATTGGTTCCCCAGCGAGCCTGATGAGGATCAGCCGGCGTTGCTGCCGGTTCCGGTGATGCTGGCGATGGGTGAGGATCTGAACCTTCATAAGAGTGGTACGCACAAGAGCGGCGGCTGGACGTACGAGTACTCCATCAGCGCCCGTGGGACTCACAGCGAGCGGCGCGTCGGAAAGCTGACTTTCAACGGCAAGGCTGTCGAGGGCGAGCAAGGCCAATGGATGGTCACACCATGGGGCGTGATGCAGAAGTTCGCCGGCAGTTACATGAAGGGCTGGCTGAGCGAGGGTCCGTGGGACTCGTCGCTTTATCTTCAAGCCGGAAAGCAGACGCTCTCGCCGCTTGCTCACCGCCGCGTCAAGACCCTCAAGACCGACTTGGACAACGTCGCCATCGGCGTGACCTATCGCGGCCCGGATGCCGGAAAGAAGGGCTGTCCGCTCAGCGCACTGCTGCACACCGACGACGCGGCACGCAGCGTGTTGTACGGGACGCAACTGCTGAAAATCGAGCCGAAGCTGGCGGCCAGTTTGATCGACGCCATGGCCCTCTCCGGCGTGCTGGACGTGGCGACCGACGCCAGGAAGGCGGATATCAAATGGCCCAAGGGGCCCTGCTTCATGATCAGCGTCGGCCAGACCGGTCTCCGTGCGAATGCCAGCTACGTGTGGGACGCCGGCTGGGATCTGACGACGCTCGACCATATTCGCAACCTCGCCCGGGCGGCTGAATACAATAAGGCGGCCACGGTGCTGAAGAAGGTGGTCCAGTCGGTACCGGACCGCGAGATAACCAGGTGGACCCGCAAAGCCACAAGGGACGCGAAAATGAAGCTCACATCCCCCGCATTTGAAGACGGCAAGGAAATTCCCCAGCAGTACACCGGCGAAGGCAAGGATCTCTCGCCCGCGTTGAAATGGAGCGGGCTGCCCGAGGGCACCAAAGAGCTCGCACTGATCTGCGAAGACCCCGACGCTCCGCGCGACGAGCCCTTCGTCCACTGGGTGATCTACGGTATTCCCCAGGCCGCCCAGGGACTCCCCGCAGCCGTCCCGCAGAAGAAGGAGTTGCCCGAGGGCAAGCGGCAGGGGGTTAACAGCTTCGGCGAGGGGCGGCTCGGCTACGGCGGTCCCATGCCGCCCAAGGGTCATGGCCCGCACCGCTACATCTTCACGCTCTACGCCCTGGACAGCAAGCTGGACCTCAAGCCCGGGCTCAGCAAGAAGGAGCTGCTCAACGCCATCGACGGCCACGTGCTGGCGGAGACCCAGCTCACGGGCATCTACGAACGGAAGTAGTTGCTCTTGGCTCGGGACGGGTCGGCGGGCGACTCAGCTGCGGATGCGGATGTCGACGCAGTCGCCAGGGCCGTTGTGGCGCACGTCCAGCGACCACGCGCGCGGGCGCATTCCGGGTGTGGTCAGTCGACCCTTCTCGGTGACCATAGCCGTTTCGAGGGTCTGCCCGGGCTGGACGGCCTGTCCGGCGTCGTTGATCCATTCGAACGCGTGAACGGCATCCTCTACGGACTCGAAGACCAGTGTCCGCGCCATCGTTTCGCTCCATCCCACGCAACGGGCTGAATGTGGGGCCAACGGGGAAAGGGATTTGTTGATACGTCGGCCCCGCCAGGGGACCCGAAAATACGGCGGACATGCATCGGCACTGCCGATCAAGCGGAGTATCTCACGGAATGGCGAATCTGCCAAGGGCATTCTGACGGGCAATCGCATTTTTCTGGTGCAAGGGTGCCCGGGCTTGTGCAGCGAGCCCAAGCGAGCTGAGCAACCCGGCGGTGTTGTACCCCGCTTCCTTCACATTATTCAGGAAGGGGTCTGAAGGTGACGAACCGACGCCACGCCGACAATTGCGCCCGCAACAAGTTGCGAGCCCTACGGCACCGGTTTCACGTCGCATGGGCTTCCAGCCCATGTTCTGTTCTGTTTTCGCCTTCGGCAATCGCGCCCGCAACAAGTTGCGAGCCCTACGGCACCGGTTTCACGTCGCATGGGCTTCCAGCCCATGTTCTGTTCTGTTTTCGCCTTCGGCGATCTCGCCCGCAACAAGTTGCGAGCCCCACGGCCTGCAGGTTGTCTTGGTATCAGTTGGGTCGATCCAGGATCCGTCGTACGCTATCGGCCAGGTCCATCGCTCGGAAGGGCTTCTGCAGGAACTCCACGCCGTCATCCAGTACGCCGCGGTGGGCGATGACGTTGGCGGTATAGCCGGACATGAACAACGCCTGCAGGCCCGGGCGATGCTGGGTCAGTCGTTCCAGCAGGTCCTTGCCGTTCATCTCGGGCATGACCACGTCGGTCACAAGCAGGTCGATTTCGTGTCCGTCGTCGATCATCTCCAGGGCCATGCCGGGACGTTCCGCAGCCAGGACGGTGTATCCGAGCTTTTCGAGCGTTTCCTGTCCCAGCCGAAGAATCGCCGGATCGTCCTCGACCAGCAGGATGGTTTCACTGCCGGTCTGCAGCCTGGCGGTTCGAATCTCGGCAGGGGCGGGCGGTCTTTCCCCGTCGCTGACAGGCAGATAGATGCGGAACGTCGTGCCCTTGCCCGGTTCGCTGTAGACGTTCACGAAGCCGCCGTTCTGTTTGACGATCCCGTAGACCGTCGCCAGGCCCAGCCCGGTTCCCTGGTTCTGCGGCTTGGTGGTGAAGAACGGCTCGAAGACCTGTTCGAGTGTCTCGGCGTCCATGCCCACGCCGTCATCGGTCACCACGAGAACCGCGTGTTGGCCTGGCCGGGCGTAGGCGCTGTGCCGGACGTATTCGGCGTCGATGTCGGCCGACGCGGTTTCCACGGTGATCGTCCCGTTCTGCTCGATGGCGTCCCGGGCGTTGACCACGAGATTGGCGAGGATCTGGTCCAGTTGCGCCGGGTCCATGCGCACCGGTCCGACGTGGTCTCCGGCGTGCCACTGCAGGTCGATCTCTTCGCTGACGAGCGGTTTGAGCATGCGGAGCATGTCCGGGACCATCTCGTTGAGGTCCAGCACCCGGGGGGCGATGGTCTGCTTTCGGGCAAACGCCAGCAGTTGTCGCGTCAGGTCGGCCGACTGGCGGGCCGCCTGGCTGATCTCGTCGACGTACTCCCGCAGCGAGCGGGGCAGATGCTCCTCGTGGAGGAGAATATCGGAGTAGCCCAGGATGGTCTGGAGCTTGTTGTTGAAGTCGTGGGCCACCCCGCCGGCGAGTCGCCCGACCGCCTCCATCTTCTGGGCCTGGAGGAGCTGCGATTCCAGGTTGCGCCGCTCCTGCTCCTCGCGCTTGCGCTCGGTGATGTCGTGGGCGATGGCATAGGTCAATCCTTCCTCGGGGATCGGATGCGAATTCCATTCCAACCAGCGGATCTCGCCGTCCTTGCAGAAGTACCGGTTCTCGAAGGACACCAGTTTCTGGCCACGCTTAAGCTGCTCCTCGATGACCCGGCCGGTGGCTTCCAGGTCATCGGGATGCACGAAGTTGGTGAACGGCTGGGAGAGCAGTTCCTCTTCCGAGTAGCCCAGAATCTCGGTGGCGGCGGGGTTGACCTGAACGAACGTCGCGGTGTTGATGTCGGCCAGGCAGATCAGATCGGTCGACATGTCGCAGAAGCGGGCGAACGCGTCGCGTCGTTGTTTCTGCTCGGTGACGTCCCGGGCGATGCCCATGCAGCCGACGATGTTGCCGGCCTCATCCCGCAGCGGCGAACCGTTGGACACATGCCATCGCACCGTCCCATCGGCACGGTAGACCCGATATTCCACCGTGGAGTGTTTCTTTCCGGCAGTAAGCACCTCTTCGAGGAACTCCCGGCAGAGAGGGGCATCCTCGGGGTGAACGTACGTGGCGAAATCCCGGCCTACGGCATTGTCGGCAGGCTCGCCCATGTACTCCATCCAGTTCGGGGAGACATAGGTGAAGATCCCGCTGGGGTCGAGGGCGTAGAGGACGTCATTGGCACTTTCCACGAACGAGCGGAATCGCTGCTCGCTTCCGCGAAGCTCTCGTTCGACGGTGCGAAGCTCGGTGATGTCCTGGAGCGAGCCGAAGAGGCGTTCGGCCTTGCCGTCCGGGCCCAGCTCAGCGTGGCCGCGACAGAGGCACTCGCGGATTTCGCCGTCCGGGCGGACCGCCTGGAGCTCCAGTTCGTACGGCGTGCCGTCCTGGACCGTACGCTCGACGGCCGACCGGAGACGGGCCATCGAATCCGGGGTGTACAGCACGTCGTGGTCGGTCCAGTTCACCGTCTCGCCGGCGGGCTGGCGGCCGAAAATTCGGAACAGCTCATCCGACCAGGTCACCCGGTCGGCGGCGACGTCCCACTCCCAGCTGCCCACGTGGGCGATCGCTTCGGTCCGCCGCAGCATGTCCCGGTTGTGCTGCAGCGAGCGATGGTGACGATGCTCTTCGGTGATGTCCCGGAAGACTACCACCACGCCAACCAGCTGCCCGGCACTGTTGCGCAGCGGCGAGGCGCTGTCGGCGATGTGGCGGCGCGTCCCGTCGCGGGCGACCAGGCGGGTGGTGTTGCTCATCTCCACCGTGTCGCCGCGTTCGAGGACTTCCGCAACGGGCGAGTTCAGCGATTCGCCGGTCCGGCTGTCTTCCAGGCGGGCTATCTCGTCGAACGGTTTGCCGATCGCTTCGTCCAGCGACCAGCCCGTCAACTCCTGCGCGATCGGATTCATGCGGCTGACGCGTCCATCCTTGTCGGTCGAGATCACCGCGTCGCCGATGGAATCCAGCGTCGTGGCCAACTGCTCGCGGCTGCGACGCATCTCGGCGTGGCTGCGGAGGGCGACCATCGCCGAGCCCGACACCAGCGCCACCAGAACCGACTCCAACAGATACGGCTGACTCTGCCAACCCTGCACAGCCCCTTGCAGGAAGGACTCCTCGCGAAGAACCAGGACGAACCCCCACACGATCGGGGTGATGAACGCCTGGTAGCATAGAAGGATCAGGGCCAACCAGCCAACGCCGTACCACAGCAGCGAGCCGAGGCGCGAGAGAAGGCGGTCGTGGATTGTGCGGATCACCAGCAGTGACGGGATCACATACGACAGGTTCCCCAGCAGCACGAACCAGAGGGGCAGATCTCTTACTGTCGCCAGGGACAGCACGCACGCCAGGACAATCGCCAGAGGCCAGCGGCGAAGCAGGGCGAAGCCGATGAATCCGAAGATCCATCGCCCCTCGATGAAGACCTGGGTGTGCGGGATTCGGACGTTCAGGCGGGCCGCGATGATCCCCAATATCGCCAGGACGCCCATCACCGCCAGCTCGTGCGTCAGCGGCGATGGCTGAAGCAACGGGTTGCGGGTTCGGAACTCGACAACGGACTGCGATCCTCGGGCCATGCGCTGCGACTCCCTGCCCCCTGTGAAGCGCGATGCAGCCTGCAAAATGAATAGCCGCCGACCTGGCGCCCCGGGAGGTGCTTGCCCGATGGGCATCGATCAGCTTACCTGATATCCTAGGGTTTCCCGAGGGCGATTGTCCATCGTTCTGCGTCGTTTATTGTCGCATGGCCCGTCGGCTCGCGCAACGCGTGACTTGCGGGTCGGTCTCTGCTATGTATGGGGTGCATGCAAAGGGCCCATCGGCCGGATCGGTCGGCGGGGCCGCGGGAGAGGAAGGACAGCAGAATGATCTTCAATCAGCGAGTGGTGGCGATCGTCCCCATCAAGGCCCACAGCGAACGTGTACCGGAGAAGAATGTCCGTCCGTTCGCCGGTCGGCCGTTGTTTCATCACATTCTTTCCACGCTCGAGGAGACCTACGCCGTCGATGAGGTCCTCGTGGATACCGACTCCGACCGCATCGCCGCCGAGGCTGAGACGTTCGGGAAGGTGACGGTCGTGATGAGGCCCGAACAGCTGCGGGGCGATTGCGTGAGCGTCAATCGCATCATCGCCCACGACATGACGCGGGTCGACGCGCAGATTTACCTCCAGACCCACGCGACGAACCCGCTGCTGAAAGAGCAGACCATCTCCGAGGCGCTGCGGCAGTTCGGGCTCAGCGAGGAGCACGATTCGCTCTTCAGCGTCAAGCGTCTGCAGACCCGCCTGTATCGGCCTGACGGCAGCGCGATCAATCACGACCCGTCCCAGTTGCTGCGCACGCAGGATCTGCCACCGGTGTACGAAGAGAACTCGTGCCTGTACGTCTTCACGCCGGAGAGCTTCCGCGCCGCCGGCCAGAAGCGAATCGGCAACCGGCCGCTCATGTTCGAGACCGACCGGATCGAGTCGATCGACATCGACGACGAGTTCACGTTCGGGTTGGCGGAGATGCTCGCCCGCTACTCCCACGAAACGAGGGGGTCGCATTGAGTCCGATCATCCAGGTCACCACGCACCCGTTCGGCGCCAGCGGGCGTCGACCCCGGGAGGTGCTGGAGTCTTCCGGGATGACGGTACGCTACAATCCGCACCAGCGGCGTCTCAAGACCTCGGAGGTGGCGGGGCTGGTTGCCGACGCGACGGCCATCGTCGCCGGGACCGAGCCCTACACCGGCGAGATCATCGATGCCTGCCCGCAGCTGAAGGTGATCGCGCGGGTCGGGGTCGGTCTGGACAGTGTGGACCTCCCGGCCGCCCGACGCCGCGGTGTGGCGGTCACCTACACGCCCGAAGCCCCCGCCGACGCGGTGGCAGAGCTTACCGTCGGGCAGATCCTCGCCACCCTCCGACGCAGCCAGGAGTCCGACCGGTCGGTGCGTCAGCGGGCGTGGAACCGCTACATGGGTCAGCTGGTGCGCGAGGTCACTATCGGCGTGCTGGGCGTCGGGCGCATCGGGCGACGCGTGGTTCGCCTGCTCCAGCCGTTCTCGCCGAACCTCCTGGCGTGCGACGTCGAGCCGGATCTCGAGTTCGGCCGGCGGCATGAGCTGACGTGGGTGTCCCTGGAGGAACTCTTCGCGCGTTGCGACCTGGTGACCGTTCACGTGCCGCTGACGTCGCAGACGTATCATCTCGTCGACGCCAAGCTGTTGGCCGGCGCTCGGCAGGGATTGATGCTGGTAAACACTTCGCGCGGGAAGGTGGTCGACGAGGCCGCCCTGGTCGACGCCCTGCGGGACAAACGTCTCAGCCGGGCTGCGTTGGATGTCTTCGAGGACGAGCCCTACGATGGCCCGCTGACCCGCATGGAGAACGTCGCGCTGACCGCCCACATGGGCGCCAGCGCCCACCACAGCCGATACCTCATGGAACTGGGCGCCGCCGAGGATTGCGTGCGCGTGCTGGAGGGCGAGCCGCCGAAGCACTCCGCCTTCGAGGATAGTGCCGGTGTGTTCGAGGGACGCCGCCAGCCCGAACCGTCGGCCGACCGTCCGACGCCCTCGGCAGAGAAAGGCAACTGATATGGCAACGCTGCGCGAGCGATTGCGAGACGGGCAGACGGTTATCGGAAGCTGGGTGAATACCGCCAGCCCGATCGTCGCTGAAATCATGGCCGGTGCGGGATTCGACTTCCTCGCCGTCGACGCCGAGCATTCTGCCGTCGAGGTGCCCGCCGCCCAGCAACTGTTCCAGGCGATTCGCAGCGGCCGGCCGGACTGCACGCCGCTGGTGCGTCTGCCGGGTTGCGAGTACGACGTGATCAAACGCTATTGCGACGCCGGCGCCCAGGGCGTGGTCGCGCCCCTGGTGAACACGCCCGCCCAGGCCCGGGCGGTGGTGGAGGCGGTGAAGTACCCGCCGGTGGGTCGCCGCGGGGTGGGTTTCTGCCGGGACAACGGATACGGGGCGAACTTCGATGCCGCCGTCGCCTCGGCCAACGAGCGGACGCTGGTGTGCGTGCAGATCGAGCACATCGACGCGGTGGACGACATCGAGGCGATTCTCGCGGTGGAGGGCGTGGACGCGACGTTCATCGGCCCATACGACCTGTCGGCCTCGATGGGCCTGACCGGCCAGACCGACCACCCCCGCGTGCAGCAGGCGTGCCAGCGGGTTCTGCAGGCGTCGCGGGAGGCGGGCGTCGCGCCGGGGCTGCACGTGGTTCCGACCGAGCCGGCCGACGTCATCGAGCGGGCACGGCAGGGCTATCGCCTCATCGCCTACAGCCTGGACATCACGATGCTCACCACCGCCTGCCGGGACGGCCTGGCGGCGATACGGGACGGTCTGGACGGTTGAGCCCGGCCATGCTATGGTGACGCCCCAGCCAGGCCGGCGGGGGTTGATGAGTGTGCAGGGAAGCAGGGAGCGAGTCAAAGCCATGGGAGTGTTCAGTCCGGGAAGCCCACTCAGAGAGGCATATCGGCGGCAGGTCCCGTTGGCGGTCCGCCGTGAGATCTACCGCTGCGGGGAACAAGCCAAGGCTGCCATCGAGCCTCGTATTACGGGTTGCATGGGGCTGACGCTGGCCGACTGGTGGAATGACCCTTGCGCCCGCCACATGGCCGAGCGCCTGCGACGGCTGAGAGGGCGGTACGCCGGGCGGCGGTGCGTGATTCAGGGCAACGGACCGAGCCTCAACGAGATGGATCTGGAAGTGTTCGCCGATGAGCTGGTGTGGGGCTCGAATCGGGCGTACCTGCTGTACGATCGCATCTCGTGGCGGCATGCGTTTTATACGGGAGTGGATACCCGTGTGATTCCGGACATCGCCCCGGAACTGATGGATTGGACGGGGCGGCTGCCGAAAACACAGTTCTTCTTCCCGTATCGGTTCCGAAGCGACGGCGTGCTGGCTCCACGTCCCAATATCGCCTGGTACCCGGAAGTCCGGCCGCGCGAGAATCCGCTGGATGGCCCGATGTTTTCACGTTCGTGTTCTCTGTGGGTCAGCTCTGTGAATACTGTGACGCTGGCGGCACTGCAGTTGGCGGCGCACATGGGGTTCAGCCCGATCTACCTGATCGGGTGCGACACGTCGTACACGGTTCCCGATTCGGTGCGGGTCGAACGGGACGACCCGAGGAAGCTGGTTTCCACCGAGGACGACCCGAACCACTTCGATGCGTCGTACTTCGGCGCGGGGCGGAAGTGGCACGATCCGCAGGTCCACCGGATGATCGAGAACTACCAGGTGGCCAAGCGGGTCTGCGATCGGCTCGGCGTGAAGGTCTACAACGCCACGGTCGGCGGACAGCTCGAAGTATTTCCACGCGTTGACTATCTCAGCGTGTTCGGATAGGAAGGAAAGGGTCATGCGTACCTACGATCCAAGCAAGGTTGTGGCGGCGATCCACGTCCCGAAGTGTGCGGGTAGCAGCGTTCAGAAGGTCATGAAGCGATGGTTCGGCCGACGCTTGCTGCGACACTACTTCAACGAGCAGACCAATGAAATGCCTGCCCATCACCGGCTCGAGCGGGGACTTCTCCACCGCAGCGAAGCCGGCGTCTGCGTGTACGGCCATTTCAACCGCAAGCGCGGTTTCGGGGTGTGGGACTACTACCCGGGCATCAGGCAGTTCGTGACCATCCTTCGGGATCCGTTCGAGATGGCGGCGTCGAACTACTTCTACTGCCAGGCATTGGGTGAGCACCGGTACCGAGACGGGAAGAAGAGATCCCCGAGCGGCCGGTCCCTGGCGAGGCATATCGAGGGGGTCAGGCAGACTTTCCTGCTGCAGTTCTTCCCGATCGAGCTGACACTGGAAAACTGGCGCAAACACATCGAAGAGCATTTCATATGGATCGGCGTGACCGAATACCTTCAGGACTCGTTGGACATCCTAGCCGAGAAGCTCGGCAAACCCCGGGTGCAAGTTCCATTCATCAACGTCAGCCCTCGTAACGAAGAGGTGACCGACGAGATGCGGGAGGAGTTCCGTGACCGCCACCAGTTGGAGTATGAAGTGTACGAATTTGCTTTGGGGCTGCACCGACGGGAGATGGCCAAACGCGCCGGTGAGCCCTTGGAGATCGGATGAACCGCGTTCCGGTGGCAACATTGGCCGATCTGCCCGCCCCGCCGGCAGGGCGTGAAGGCTGGCCATGGACGGAAACAAGCGAGCCGACCCCGGATCGGCCCCCGACAGGAGGCGATTGGCCTTCGATCAGCATCGTCATTCCGTCACTGAACCAGGCCGAGTTCATCGAAGAAGCCATCCGGTCTATCCTCCTGCAGGGATATCCGAATCTGGAGTTCGTCATTCGTGACGGAGGCAGCACGGACGGGTCTGTGGAGGTCATCCGAAGATACGAGCCCTGGATTTCCCACTGGGTCTCGCAGCCGGACGGCGGACAGTCGGCCGCCATCAATGCCGGATTTGACGAGACCTCCGGTGAGGCATTCAATTGGTTATGCAGTGATGACATTCTTTACCCCGGGGCCCTGCGGATCGTGGGGGCAACCTTTGTCGCCCACCCAGAGGCCGACGTAGTTTGCGGGAGTACGAATGTGGTTGACCGGGTCGACGGATCCCGCACGCACATCTTCCAGCCACACTGGGAGCGGATCCGACTTATGCCCTACCGCAGCACGTGTCCTCAGCAGAGTTGCTTCTGGCGACGACAGGTTATCCGTCGACCCTCGCTTCTGGACGCGAATCTGCATTACTGCATGGACTACGAGCTATGGTGCTATCTCCTCTCGCAGACCAAGCGGTGGGAAATACTGCCGGACACGCTCGCGGAGTTCCGGATGTATGGAGACAACAAGACCAGCGAGGCCGGCTCGGCCAAACTGGATGAGTTGGAGGAAGTCTACCGCCGTTACCGCCCGCAACGCATCCCGCTTACCCGCTGGTATCGGCGCGTACTTTATCCGATCGACGTGTGGGCGGCCCGCCGGCCCAGCCCGGCGCGCAAGCGGGTCAAACAGCTCGCAAGGGGTGGATTCATCCTTCTGCTGGGCCCCTGGTACGGGGTCAGCCTCTGCCGAATGATCTCTTGGCCGACGTATTACGCAGAGCAGGCGGATCCACCGACAGGGGAGGGGGGATGACCATCGCGGTCTACATCCCGTCCTGCAACCAGAAGGCGTACCTGCGCGAGGCGATCGACAGCGTGCTCGCCCAGACGCGCCGGGCCGATCAGATCATCATCGTCGACGATGCCTCCTCCGACGGCTCACAGGAGATGATCCGCAGCTACGCCTCGCGACACCCGGACCTTTTCACGACGATCTTTCACGAGCGTAATCGAGGAATCGCGGTTGCACGGAACAATGCATTGAATGCGGTCCGCTGCGACCTGGTGACCTATGTCGACGGAGATGATGTCATCGAGCCGGAAAAGCTGGAACTGGAAGCCGACCTGCTCGGCCGTGACCCCCGAGCAGAAATTGCGTTTTCCAACCATGGCTATATGTCCGAGGACGGCCGACGGCCCCATCGCCTCTGGGCGGATCCCGAACCACCACCGCAGGGAAACGTGTTCGTCGAGACCGTAACCCGCCGTTACCCCCAGAACACGCTGTTCCGCAATGAACTGCTGCCGATCCGCTGCCTGCGCGAGGTGGGCTTGCATGACCCGTCACTGAGTACCTTCGAAGACTACGACCTGCGAATTCGCCTCACGAAGCAATACCGCACTGCCTACTGCCCGATAGTGAACGGCTGGGTTCGCGAGCACAGCGGCCCGAGGCTCTCGAAATCTGCCTGCGAAGAACATTTCCGGAACATCCTGAAGATTATCGAGAAGAACCGCCCCCTCTGGAGCGACCTGCCCGCCGATCAGGTCCGTCGTATCGAAGCGGGACTCGATGCCTTCCTGGCCAGGCTCGCCCGGCGGTCGGCGGTTCAGCTCAGCCGTTCCGGACAGCGCCGCAAGGCCTGTGCTGCGTGGAAAGAAGCCTGCCGTCGCGGTGGCTGCCCGCTCCAGCTTGGCATGGATATCCTTGTCTCGACCTTGCCCGAATGGGGCCTGGATGACATCCTGCCGTGTGTCAAACGCTTGGTGCATCTGTCCCGGCGCCTTGCCGGAGGCGCCCGTCGAAGCCTCCGAGCTCTCGGTGGCGGGCCGAAGGATGGCAGCGCATGAAGGCCGACGCCCAGACATCCGGCACTGCCCGCGCAGAGGGCGAAGACCTCGTGTTCCTGGTGTCCCAGCCCCGGGCCGGGTCCACCATGCTCCAGCGGATGCTGGCCAGCCACCCGGAGATCCATACCTGCCCCGAGCCCTGGCTGCTGCTGCCGTCGCTCTATCCGCTCCGCCACGAGGTTGGCAAGCACGCCTACGACCTGGACCTCGCCCGGCAGGGGCTCCATGGCGCTTTGGCCTCGCACCCCGACGCCGAGGACGCCTATCTTCGCGGCGTGGCCCGCATGGCAAGCTCGTTCTACGGCGAGCTGGCGGCCTCTGCCGGCAAACGCATCTTCCTGGACAAGACCCCGCGGTATTACTTCATCCTGCCGGAGCTGCGGCGGGCGTTCCCGCGGGCGACCATCATCCTGCTGCTGCGCAATCCGCTGGCGGTGCTCTTTTCGATGGTCCGCACCTGGACGTGTACACGTCACCTCTATCGGCTGTTCCGCTGCGGGGCCGATCTGCTCGAAGCGCCGGCCTTGCTGGCCGAGGCGATCAAGACTGTCCCGGACGTCCACGTGGTCCATTACGAGACGCTGTTGGCCAACCCGGAAGCCACGCTGAATGGAATCTGCAACGGGATCGGCGTCGCGCAGATCCCCTCGATGTCCTCCTACGGCCCGGGGGATGAGAATCGGGACGTCCTCGGCGACCACAGCGAGACACTCCAGGTCGGCCGACCCCAGCCGGGCAACGCCGACCGCTGGAAGGACCACCTCTCCAACGCACAGCTGTGGACACTGGCACGTGACTATCTGGAGGTTCTTGGCCCGGACACCCTCGCCGCGCTGGGGTACGATCATGACCAGCTTCGGCAGCTGCTGGTCGGCCGGCGTCCTCTTTGGCTTCGGCGCATACCGGCCTTTTCGCTGATGACGGCTGTGGGCGGCAAGACATATCACATGCCCCGCTGGAAGAGGGTTGCCATTCTGGGCGTGCGCGCGATGGCCGAGCTGGGCCCCGCCGGCTTTGTCGCCAAGGCGGTCGAGAAGACCTGGCGACGCTGCTGCGGGGGCGGCAGCGATCAGGCGGACGCTAGCTGAACCGGCGGATGCAGTCGGTCAGCCCCGCCCAGAAGCGCGTTGTCGGTCGGCCATGGAACTGAAGGTCCGCCCACGCGGCGTTCCACGTTGAGACCAGGAACATTCGAATCGGTCGGCTGCGGGAGTGTCCCTTCGCCTCGGCCCGGGCGGCACCGTATCCGAACAGCCACCGCCCCGGCGTGCGCCCGAACCGGTCCCGCAGCATGTGGCAGGCTTCCCGGTAGGCCTCGCTGCGGCGGGCGAGGGTCTTGGTCTCCTCGTGCAGGCGCGAGCCGGCCAGTACCTCATCCAGGAAGTGGAACCGCGCCCCGCCCTCGATCAGCCGAATCCAGTATTCGTAGTCCATGCAGAACTGCAGGTGCTCGTTCAGCGTGCCCCACCGCTCGGTGGCGCCTCGGCGAAAGAACACCGCCGGCTGACAGAACGTACACGTCTCCCGCAGGCGATCCAGCGAGACCGGCTCGACGGGGTACGCGCCCACCACGTTGCCGTCGGCGTCGATGTGATCCGCCCGTCCGAACACCACGTCCGCATCCGGATTGGCCTCGAACGCGTCTCTCACCGCCGCCAGCGCGCCGGGGACGTACACGTCGTCGGAGTTCAGCCAGCCGATGATCTCCCCGCTGGTGGCGGCGATGCCTTTGTTGACCGCATGCGCCTGGCCGCGATCGGACTCGCTGACCCAACGAAGCCTGTCGTCGTACCGCTGGAGGATCTCGACGGTCTGGTCGGTCGATCCGCCGTCGGCGACGAAATACTCCACCTCCTCCACGTCCTGCGCGAGGACGCTGCGGATGGTCTCTTCGATGAATGGGCCCTGGTTCATCGACGGGGTGATGATGGATATGTTCAGCGTCATACGAAGCCCTGGCTGCATCGGCTGGGAAGATGCCCTTCATGGGGCAGGTCGCTATCCTGCCACCGGCGGGGAGTCGGTGTCAACATTCGGCCTTGGCGGCCGATGCATTTCAGCGCCGTTTCCGACGTGCAAATCCCCGGTCTCAGCGTGTATACTGCGTGGGTCGTTGCTGCTGCGGGCCCCTTCGGGAGTCTGCGGGTGTTTCGACGTCGCCTCGCCGCCAGCGGTGGGGCAAGCCCTTACGGGCGGATTGGACCCCGGTGTACGGGCCGGGGGAACGGAATCGGATGTTTCCCGCGGGCCGCCGCGGGTTGAGTTGGAGTTGCCTCCGACATGCCAGAAGAAACCCCTTCTGCCGACACCACGTCGGCCGACCAGACGTCCGCTGCGCCCACGCCGGATGACCAGCCCAACCAGGCGGACAATTCCCGCGATGGCAACGACGACGGGCAGACATCCCAACCCCGCAAGCCCAGCCTGGTGGCCCGATACGGGCTGATGCAGTTCGTCGGGCAGTTCCGCCACAATCTCGACGAGATGCCCTCTCGCGGAACCAAGGTCGTGCTTCGTACCGATCGCGGCGTCGAGCTCGGCGAGGTCATCGCCAACGTGGTGGACGAACAGACGGACATCCCCGCCCAGCTTCCGCGAAACCAGCTCGAACAATTTATCCGTGAGAACGGCGGAAACGAGTATCCTTTCCGCCGCACGGGCAAGGTGCTTCGACTGGCGAACAAGCAGGATATCATCGACCAGCGACACCTCGACAGCAACGCCCGCGACGAGGCTGTCTACTGCCGAAAGCAGATCGCCGAGTTCGGGCTGGACATGAAGCTCGTCTCCGTCGAGCACCTGCTGGGCGGCGAGCGCATCGTGTTCTACTTCACGGCTGAGCATCGGGTGGACTTCCGCGAACTGGTTCGCACGCTGGCGGGGCAGTACCGCACGCGCATCGAGATGCGACAGGTCGGCGCCCGCGACGAGGCACGCCTGGTGGCCGACTACGAACGGTGCGGCCAACGGTGCTGCTGCCAGCAGTTCCTCAAGAACCTCAAGCCCGTCTCCATGCGCATGGCGAAGGTGCAGAAGGCGACGCTGGACCCGTCGAAAATCTCGGGTCGATGCGGGCGTCTGATGTGCTGCCTGCGCTACGAGGACGACACCTACCGCGACCTCAAAAAACGCCTGCCCCACAAAAACACCTGGGTTCGCACCGAGGACCGCTGCGGGCAGGTCAGGAACTGCCAGATCATTACCCAGCTGGTGGAATTACGGCTGCAGGATGGCACGCGCGAGGTCGTGCCCAACGAGGCGATCATCGAGCGGGACATGAAGGAACCGCCCCCGCCCGAGCAGCGCCCCGCGCGCAAGCCCGACCGGGCCAAGCAGAAAGAAGACGCCGGCAGAAAGCCCTCCGAGAAAAGCCCGGATCAAGGCAAACCCGACGCCGCCAAGGAGGCCGACAAGGGGGGCTCACCCGGCCAGGACGAGGGCAAACCCAAGAAGAAGCGCCGACGCCGACGCAAGAAGAAACCCTCCGGTGACGGCCAACCGAAAAACGAGCAGCAGGGCGGCGATGGCGGCAAAGGTGACGGCAAGCCCAGGAAGAAACGTCGCCGACGCCGACGCAAAAAGAAGCCCTCCGGCGGCGGGAACCAGTCCGGCGGCGGAAGCAGCTCCGGCGGTGGCGGTGGCGGAAACTCCGGCGGCGGTTCCGACAGCGCCGGGTAGGCGGTGTGTGGTTTCAGACGTCGAATTCCGCCACGACCGGGGCATGGTCGGACGGTTTGCCGCGCGGGTCGTCTGTCGGGGCGGCGTGACGTTCATCGCGGTCCACCCAGGAATCTCTGACGCGATCGGCCAACGAGGGCGTGGCGAGAATATGATCGATCCGAAGCCCGTCGTTCTTGTGGAACGCTCCGCGGCGGTAGTCCCACCAGCTGTAGACGCCGCCGGCGGGGTGCATCTTGCGGAAGGCGTCGACAAATCCCCAATCGGTGACCTGCTCCAGGGCGGCCCGTGCTTCGGGGTGGGCCAACACCGACTGGGCCCACGAGTCCGGGTTGGCGATGTCCGCGTCGTGGGTGGCTACGTTCAGGTCGCCCAGCAGCGCCACCGGTCGGGCGGGGTCGGCCTGGGCGTCGAGCTTCGCGCGGAGGCGCTTAAGCCAGGCGAGCTTGTAGGCCCATTTGTCGCTCCCGACGGCCGAGCCGTTCGGGACGTAGGCACTGTAGATGCGAACGTCGCCGATGTTCGCTCCCACCAGTCGGGCCTGCGGGTCGGCCGGGTCGCCGTCCAGTCCGTTCTGGACGTCTTCGGGGGCGATCTTCGATAGAATCGCCACGCCGTTGTAGGTCTTTTGGCCGTGACAGACGGCGTGATAGCCGGCCTCGGCGATGGCATCGACGGGGAACAACTCGTCGGTGACCTTCAGTTCCTGCAGGCAGAGCACATCGGGCTGGTGGGCGTTCAGCCAGTCGAGCACCCGTCGCAGGCGCGTGCGGATCGAGTTGACGTTCCACGTGGCAAGTTTCATGTCCGACGATTATACTCACGGAAACCGCCGACTTCACGCGTGGTCGGCAGAAGCGAACCCCGGCAGGAACCCCAATGAGCGAACAGATCACAGTCATATTTCAACCCACCGGCCGACGTGTGAGCGTCCTGCGGGACACGACGGTCCTCGAGGCGGCGGGGCTGGCGGGTCTGGCGCTCGAGACGCCCTGCGGCGGGTCGGGCACGTGCGGGAAGTGTCGCGTCCGGTTCGCGCCGGACGCTCCGGCGCCCACCGCTGGCGATCGCGAATCGCTCGGGTCGGCCGTCAGGGAAGGCTGGCGACTCGCCTGCCGTACCCACCTGCACGCCGACGCGACGATCGAGATTCCCGCCTCGTCGCTGATCGCCTCAGGTGCGCAGATTCTTACCCGTTCGGAGGGGCCCGCCGGCGAGTTGGCCTCGGCCATCCGCCTGGTAGACGTGGACCTCGACGGGCCCACGCTGGACGACCCTGCCGCCGACCTGCAGCGCCTCGCGCGGGCGACGGGCGAGTTCCGGGCGGACCTGGCGAGCCTGCGGGCGATCCCGCCGGTGCTTCGCCAGAGCGGGTATCGCGGGACGGCTGTCCTGGCCGACCATCAGTTGATCGACTTCGTTCCCGGCGAGCCGAGCGGGCGGTGTTTCGGCGTCGCCTTCGACGTGGGAACCACCACGCTGGCCGGGGCGCTGCTGGACCTGACCGATGGAACGGAGTTGGCCGTCGCAGCCCGGCTGAACCCGCAGGTGCGATTCGGCGACGACGTGCTCTCACGCATCGTCGCCGCGGGCGATGACAACGGATCGATGGATACGATGCGAACCGACCTGCTCGAAGCGCTCCACCAGCTCGTGACGGAGCTGGCCGACAGCGCCGGCGCCGAGCCCGGGGAAATCTACGAAGCCACCATCGCCGGAAACACCACCATGCAGCACATCCTCTGCGGGATGGATCCCACGCCGCTGGGACTGGTTCCGTTCGCCCCGGCCGTGGCGCGGGGGCTGATGCTGCGGGCCGACGAGCTGTCCGTGGGCATCCATCCGCGCGGGGCGGTGTGGATCATGCCCGTGATCGGCGGGTTCGTCGGGGGCGACACGGTGGCGGGGCTCATCACGACCGACCTGCCGGGCGGCGACCACCCGGCCTTGCTGGTGGACATCGGGACCAACGGCGAGATCGTCCTGGTCGACGGGGACGGTCAACTCCTGGCGGCCAGCACAGCCGCCGGACCTGCCCTGGAGGGGGCGCGCATCTCGGCGGGCATGCGGGCGGCGGCCGGCGCGATCGAAAAGGTGCTCTTCGACGGCGAGCAGATCCGCGTGAGTGTCATCGGCGGCGGGGAGGCGGTGGGCCTGTGTGGCAGCGCGCTGATGGACGCTACCGCGTTGCTGCTGGACGCGGGCATTCTCAATGCCGAGGGGCGCATGCTTGCAGGCGACGAGTTGCCTGCCTCCGCGCCGGCGGCGCTGGTGGAACGACTGACCGAAATCGATGGAATCCGGGCCTTTCGGCTGGCGGACCGACACGACGGCGCGGCGGTCCTGCTCACCCAGAAGGATATTCGCGAGCTTCAACTGGCGGTGGGGGCGATCCGGGCGGGCATCGCCATCCTGCTGCGCGGGGCGGGCATCGACCCGGGCGACCTGCGACGGGTGTGCATCGCCGGCGGGTTGGGCAGTTTCATCCGTCGCAGCTGCGCACAGCGGATCGGGCTGATTCCGCCGGAGATTCCCCACGAGCGGATCCACTACGTGGGCAACGCCGCCCTGCATGGGGCGCGGGCGGCGCTGCTGAGCACCGGCGTCCGCCGCCGGGCCGACCAGTTGGCCCGCGGGGCCCAGCACGTTCAGCTCTCCCAGGATCCTGCCTTCCAGATGGAGTACATCGAGGCGATGGTCTTCCCGGAGTAGTCAGTAACCCAGCAGTTCGCGCGCCAGATCGCCCAGTTGCGGCGTGTCGGTGGCGTTCTGCAGCGACGGCGGTCGACGGTCGCCGGGATAGCTCCACAGCACGCGGGTTCGCTTTGTGTCCACCTCGTGCCACAGCGTTCCACTCATGGCAGCGCGGTTGTGCATGAAGCGGATCTGCGAGAGGAACAGCCCCTCGTCCACCAGTTTGTCGATCGCATTGTCGATGCTCCTGGTGTGTGGGGCAACGACCACCGCCTGCAACTCCCGCATGCGGTACGGGCAGATCTCGTAGGTGCGGATCCGCTTGAGCATGTGGCTGACCAGGTCCAGGTCGCCGCTGCCGTACAGCGTGTCGTATGAGCTGGCATGGCCGAGATAGGCGAACTCCCCGGGCAGGTACACCAGCACGGCCGTGCAGGTATGGACGCCGAAGGTGACGACGGTCTCGCCGGTGCGGGCTTTCTTGAACTCGTCCATCTCCACGATCAGACCATCGCGTGGCGGGGCGAGGGCTTTGCCAAGTGGAACGGAACGACGTTGCGCCTCGCCGGCCAGCCTGTCGCGGAAATCCGCCCCGAGGCGGCGATATTCGTCCGTAACGACCTCGGCTTCGTCGATCTTCGCGATCAGAAGCCATTGGCTGTTCATCACCGGGCAGACGTCGAACGAGCTGATCGCCCGAACGCCACGGTAGTCGGTGACAATCTTGTGGCCTCGCCCTTCGCTGAATTTGCTGCGGATGTTGTCGGCAGAGAGATGGAGCTTGAGAATGCTCGAATCGCGGCGGAATCGGGAGTCGGTCAGCATCAGGCGGTCTTCGTTGACCAGAAAGACCTCCCCGGTCCTCCCGAGGGTCTTGTTGCGCACGAACATGTCATTGATCTTGTTGATCGAGCACTGCATCACGAACCACCCGGCGTGTTGCCCTTCGATGAAGGCAGGCTCGACGAAATAGGCGCTGGGCTCATCCGGGACCAAAGCGTATTCGTAGTCGACAAACGCCTCGGCCGACCCGGATGCAAGCTTCCGCGCCAGTGAGGTCTGCGACAACTCGTTCTGCAGGAGGTTCTTGCCGACGTGGTCGGGTCGACGGATCGAGAAGAACACCGTTCCACCCCGGTTGACGAACAGAATGTCGTGGAACGCGCTGTAATGGCTGAGATAGTGTTGCCGCAGGCTGCTTGCCAGCGTCCCCATCGCTTCGACGGCCTGGGCGGGTGGCTGGCAGGACGCCTGGAGGCGGTGGTACTTGCTTCGCAGGCGGAAGCAGCGACGCATCATCTTGTCCGTGCCGATGGACCCCGCCAACGATTTGATCCGGTCGAGATACTCCCGGAGCTGATCGCCCTTGGAATCCCGCACGTGGTCCAGCCGACGGTACGTCCGCTCCAGCAACGTCCCGGTGGGGGCGGAGTCGGCAGAGACCGCCTCGGACGGTTCGGAAAGGGTGAACATCGCCAGGGGAACCCCGGCTGCCAACGCCGAAAGCACAACCGCTGCAATCAGCGAGCGTCGTTTGTTTGCTTGCGTCATGATCTCTCCCCGCAGGACACCCGAACCCCGGATGATCTGAATACCCATCCAATCCATCGGATTCAGGCCCGACGAGATTCAGCCGGCTTGGCCAAACAATCTCACAGGTGCCCGCAAACGACCTCATCCCTGTCGCGATGGCCCGCCTGGCACACACATCTGTAAGCCCGCGCAATACGGGAAACATTATCGTCTATGATTAGGCCTCAAGAGACAAAGATGTAGCCGTAATATCCAATTGCAACAGAAATGTGGCGACATGGATTGAAGCACGGTGGCTGTCGGTATCTGTAAGGCACACGCATAGAACGAGTTGCAGGAACGTGTCGGTTTTGGCACGCGGAGTGCTTTGGTGGAGACGGAGAGTCCCAGTGACGGGTCGGTCGACCTGTCTGGAGAGATGGATCATGGCAAACGGCATACGACAACCGAGAGCGGCTGGGTGGAGCGGGCTCGTGGCCCGTGGTTCCCGTTGCGGCTGCAAGGGTGGCCGAGACCCTACCGGGCAGGGATGACCGAACGCAGCAAAGCAGACAGGCAAACAGGTACTTCAGGATTCAGGAGCAAGGAAAATGAAAAGACTATCGTTGTGGTTGATTCTGGTGGCAATGGTGGGGCTTCCGCTGAGCGCATTCGGGGCCGACGAAGCAGCGCCTTCCCCGGCGGCCCTCAAGGCGGCGCTGGAGATCGCCGGGACGGACGCGGAGACCCAGGAGGAACTCAAAGAACTCTACGAAGCCGACAGCAAGTCGGCAGCCTACGGCTCGGCGGACACCCCCGTGGCCGAGGAAGTCGAGGTCGAGGTCGCCGGCGCGAAGCAGAAGGTCACGGTCTATCGCGAGCAGACCGACATCGAGAAGCATCAGCTTTACGGAAACGTCCTCTGGACAGCGGTGGCGGCGTTCCTGGTGTTCTTCATGCAGGCGGGGTTCGCCATGGTCGAGGCCGGCTTCACGCGGGCCAAGAACTCGGTGAACATCATCATGAAGAACGTGATGGACTTCTCCGTCGGCATCATCGCGTTCTTCATCATCGGCTTCCACCTGATGTTCAGCGGTGGCAGCGAGTCGCTGTTCTTCCTGGGCAGTACCGAGGCAGCCGACTGGGGCATGACGTTCTTTATTTTCCAGGCGGTCTTCTGTGCGACGGCGGCGACGATTGTCTCCGGTGCGATGGCCGAGCGGACGAAGTTCGTATCCTACCTGGTCTACTCGGCGATCATCAGTGCCATCGTCTACCCCATCAGCGGCTCGTGGGCATGGGGATCGCTGCTGGACGGCGAAGGTTGGCTGGAGACGTTCTACGCCCTGGATATGCCCAACGGCGAGACCTATTCGGTGTTCTTCAGTGACTTCGCCGGTTCGACCGTGGTTCACTCGGTGGGTGGTTGGCTCGCCCTGGCCGGTGCGATCGTCCTGGGTCCGCGGATCGGGAAGTACGGGCCTGACGGCAAGCCCCGCGCCATCATGGGTCACAACATCCCCCTGGCTGCTCTGGGCGTGTTCATCCTGTTCTTCGGCTGGTTCGGGTTCAACCCCGGTTCCACCACCACGTTCGACATGTCCCTGGGCGGGATCGCCGTCACGACCGGCCTGGCTGCCGGTGCGGGCGGCATCCTGGCGATGTTCACCTCGTGGATCATCAGCAAGAAGCCTGACGGATCCATGACGCTCAACGGCGTATTGGCCGGCCTGGTGGCGATCACCGCGCCCTGTGCGACGGTCACCCCCGCCTTCGCGGTGGTCATCGGTGCCATCGGTGGCGTGCTGGTGGTGCTGGCGGTGATCTTCATCGACAGTGTCCTCAAGGTCGACGACCCGGTCGGTGCCGTCGCGGTCCACGGCGTCTGTGGCGCCTGGGGCACGCTGGCGGCTGGCCTGTTCAACACGCCCGTCGAGGCGTGGGAAGGCGGCCCGATGATCGGCGGCATCCTGGTGGGTGGCACGATCGATCAGCTCATCGTGCAGCTGGTCGGAATCGTCACGGTCTTCGCCTATGCCTTCGGGGCCGGGTTGATCATGTTCCTCGCCATCAAGTTCACCATCGGCCTGCGTGTGAGCGAAGAGGAAGAGCTCCGCGGCCTGGACGTCGGCGAGCACGGGATGGAAGCCTACACCGGGTTCCAGATCTTCACCACGACGTAAGGATCGATCCTGGTGCGTGCGGCGGCGAGACCGTTCTCGCCGTCGCACCCCGCCAGGCCCGACGGAATCCAGCCGAACCATCCCAGAGAAATGCCAAACAAGGAGCAATAAAATGAAGCTTATCACAGCCTACATTCAGCCCGAAAAGCTCAGCGACGTGAAGCAGTCCCTCTACGCGGCTGAGGTATACAAGATGTCCGTCACCAACGCGATGGGGTGCGGACAGCAGAAGGGCTACCACGAGACCTATCGCGGCGTCGACGTCGAGGTGAACCTGCTCAAGAAGGTCCGCATCGAGATCGGCGTCAACGAGGAGTTCGTGCAGAAGACCATCGACGCGATCATCGAAGGCGCCCGAACCGGAAACATCGGAGACGGCAAAATCTTCGTGATGCCCCTGGAACGCTGCGTGCGGATCCGTACCGGCGAGGAGGGCAGCGACGCCATCGGCTGACAACTACCGGCCGGGCGGTTGAGATCCTTCTCCTCCTCCGCCCGCGCCGGTGCCTGGTCCCGCCGGGTGTGGCACAGCCCGGCGGGGAAACGGTTCTCCCGTCAGGATCACCGGGACCCTCGTCTCGTGAGTCCTGTACCTGGTGCCTCGGTCGGCCCGGCGATCCCCTCGTCGGGTCGGCCGAATTGTTTTGCGCCGGGCATCCCTGAGAAGGCTGTAGGGCCCGCAACTTGTTGCGGGCGCGATCGCGGGCGTGGCGATCAGTCTGGGTGGGCACTTGTGCCCACCTTGTCGCTTGTCGCGATTCGCTTGTCGCTGCTTTTTGCTTCTCTACCCCCAC
>CAZFPT010000026.1:0-1720 GCA_964521005.1 uncultured Planctomycetaceae bacterium
CATGTTCTGTTCTGTTTCGTCTTCGGTGATGCGCCCGCAACAAGTTGCGAGCCCTGCAGCCTTACCGGGTATGGGAGTTTCCGCACGTTAACCGGACGGATGATCGACGAGGAAGCCCGGCGTGCCAACGCCGGGTTGGATGGCGGGACGCGGCACCGGCGTGCGGAGACGCCGGTGGCACCCGAGGTATCCGTTGAGGCCCCATGGTGAGCTCCGCGAACCGTGGGGGTATCGAACGACACGCGAATCGCCACATGCGATAACAGGCCTCCCCGAATGGTGGCGTGGCTGGGCGTCAGTCGGTCTCCTTTTTTGCTCGCAGGTCGAGGCAGAGGAGTTTCTCGCTGTCGCGCACGATCAGCCTTCCTTTGTCGATCGCCAACGGCCCCCAGGGGTTTCGCCCGGTGAGGATGTCCGCCCGCGCCAGCTCGCGGAACTCCTTGGGGTTGGGGTCCACGAGTACCAGGTCGCGTTTCTGGGCGTCGGCGATCACCAGCAGCCCGTCGGCCAACAGCTGGCTGCCGAACCCGAAGCTCGGGCGTCGGCCTGTTTTCCAGAGCACCTTCGCCTCGGGCGTCAGGCAGATCAGGCCCTCGTCGATGTTCCGCGAGTTGCCGGGCACGTAGACGTGCCCGCCGTGGGTGATCGGCGTGGCGATGTGCGAAGAGATGCTCTCGTTCCGGGCGGCTTCGCTGACGGCCCATCGGCCGGCGTCGTCGCGCGTGATGCGCAGAACGACTCCGCCCATTCCATAGCCGCTCGTGAAGAACAGCTCGCGCCGTCCCACCTTCACCGGCTGAGGGATCGGCCGACGGGAGGTGAAGTCCTTGAACCGCCAGAGCACCTTGCCCGTGTTGGGGTCCACGCCCGCCAGCTGCTTCCGCGCGAGCAGGACGATCTGCCGGATTCCGTCCAGCGTCATGAGCATCGGCGAACTGTGGCCCGCCTCGCCGAGCGAGGGCGACTTCCAGGCGACCTTGCCGTCGTCCCGCCGGACGGCCACCAGCCCGGCCGTGGGCGTCTGCGGGGCGAGAACCACCCATTCGCCCAGCAGCAGGGGGGAGGACGCGTACGCCCACATGGGCACCTCGCCGCCGAAGTCCTTGGCAAGGTTCAGCGACCAGACCGGCTTGCGGGTGCGCCGAGAGATGGCGTGGACCTGCCCGAACGGGCCGACGGTGTACACGTGGTTGGCGTCCACGCTGGGCGTCGCCCGCGAGCCCTTCCAGCGGAGCTTGCCCGGGGCGTCGTAGCGGTAGGACCACAGCTCCTCGCCGGTTTCCAGGTCCAGGCAGTGCAGGGTGTCCGCCTTCTGGGGCAGGCGGTCCATGACGAAGACCTTCCCGTCGGCGATGGCGGCTCCGCCGAACCCGGTCTGCATGGTACGCGTCCAGAGCTGCTTGGGCCCGTCCTTCGGCCAGGATCTCGCGAGCTTCGTCCCGTCGGTGCTGACGCCGGTGCGGTCAGGCCCGAGGAAACCAGGCCAATCGGCAAGCAGCCCGCCGGCAGTGCAGAACACGGCGGCCGTCATGGCGAGAGCGGCAGTGGCGAATCTCATGTGTTGCCTCCAGTGGTGGTTCGCGTCGCGGCGTCAGGGCATTATAGACCAATCGGCTGCGCATGAAAAAGGCAGCCGACGGAACTGAGCCGCCGGCTGCCTGTGCTGCGTGTTCTTCGTGCGTTTCGTGTGGGCTCGGTCAGCCGCGACGGCGCCGACGGA
>CAZFPT010000026.1:1820-29414 GCA_964521005.1 uncultured Planctomycetaceae bacterium
GCGTGTTCTTCGTGCGTTTCGTGTGGGCTCGGTCAGCCGCGACGGCGCCGACGGACGTACCCGCCCAGCCCCATCATCCCCGCGCCTGCAGCCAACATCGTCAACGGCTCGGGAACGACGGCGTCATCGGGAATGCCGGGGATGTCAACGGTGACAAACAGGCCGTAATCTCCTTCTTGGTTGTCCGTCGTAAGATCCTCTGGGCCCACGCCGTAGATGGCGTCTTCATTGCCGGTCGGCCCAAAGGTTTGCAGTGGGGCGAGGTCGTTGCTCCACGTAGCGGTGAGCGTGCCTTCCAGTGGTGTTCCCCCCGACCCGCTGGTGGTTCCCCACTCGATGATGTCCATCGTGAACAGGAACTCCGAAGGGTGATAGGCGGGGCTATCCATCTGTTTCGAGAGGTTGGTCCCCGCACCGTCGGATAGGAAGTTAATGAAGGAGCCATCCGCTGCCTTGATTGCAATGTTCACTCCATCCGACACGAACGGAACGGGCGGAGTACCAGGAACCGTGTAAGGCGTTTCGTAGTCCCAAGGGGAACTCTCTGGTTGGGAAGCCGGGACTCCTGCAGTTGCTCCCCAAACCAGGATTTGACTGTTAAGCGTGCTTCCATCCACGGCTGCACCAGCGTAGAGCTTGGTTTCCGATCCCGTCCGGTCCTCCCGCCAATAGCCGACCATGCTGTAGCTCTTTGCCTGCACGGTTCCTGCCAGCAGTCCGAGCAGAGCGACAGCGGTGATTGCTTTCCTCACGTTTCGTCTCCTTTTGTTCGCCGACGGTGCCTCGTGGGCGTTGGTCGGCGTGCCCCCCGCCTGGCTGGCGCGTGCCCGCCACGCGCAACACCGGGCGAAATCCCGCGTGCGTGCCCGACGGCAGCGCGGGGCATGCGGAGCGTCCGCGGGCACAACTTTCATACATTATAATCTCATCTGGAGTTGCGCCCAGCGCCGAGTTGTGATTTTCGCGCAAAGATTGCCCGGCCTGCTCAGTGCCGATCTTGCGGCAGCCGGGCCGTTGTCGCAGAGCCGAGGAGACGCTATCCTGCAACGGATGACTTGCGAGACGAACAAAGCTGTCGTGTTGCTCTCGGGCGGGTTGGATTCTGCCACAGCGCTGGCGATTGCGCGGGCGGAGGGGTTCGCCTGCTGCGCGCTGAGCTTCGACTATGGCCAGCGTCACCGCTGGGAACTGGACGCCGCCCGGGCCGTCGCGCAGGCCCAGGGCGTGGTGGACCATCGCGTGGTCTGCCTGGACCTCTCAGCGGCAGGCGGGTTCGGGCACTCAGCCCTGACCGACGCCATCGACGTGCCCAAGGACCGCCCCGATGACGGCGGCATTCCGGTGACGTACGTGCCCGCGCGGAACACGATCTTCCTGAGCATCGCGCTGGGGCTGGCGGAGGTCGTCGGCGCGTGGGACATCTTTCTCGGGGTCAACGCGGTAGACTACAGCGGCTATCCCGACTGCCGTCCGGCGTTCGTGGCCGCCTTCGAGGAGCTGGCGAATCTCGCGACGGCATCGGCGGGCCGGGGCCAATCGCGATACCGCATCCACGCGCCGCTGGTGCAGCTGACCAAGGGGCAGATCATCGCCCGCGGGCTGGAGCTGGGGGTGGACTACTCCCTGACGCACTCCTGCTACGACCCGCTCGAGGGCGGACGTCCGTGTGGCCATTGCGACTCCTGCCGACTCCGCCGCGAGGGCTTCCGCGCCGCCGGCAGCGAAGACCCGCTGGACTACCCGGCCGATCCGCAGATGACGGAGTAGCTGCAGGGCCCGCAACTTGTTGCGGGCGCGATTGCCGAAGACGAAACAGAACATGGGCTCCGAAGCCCATGCGACGGTCGGCCGTAGGGCTCGCAACTTGTTGCGGGCGGGATCGCGGGTCGATGCGGGACACCCACTCTTTGGAACTTGTCATTTGGAATTCGGATTTTCGCTTCTCTACCCCCACCTTTCGCTTCGCTCAAGATGGGGCTTCAACGATACCTCGGGTGCCACCGGCGTCTCCGCACGCCGGTGCCCCGTCCCTCCATCCAACCCGGCGTTGGCACGCCGGGCTTCCTCGTCAATCATCCGTCCGGTTAACGTGCGGAAACTCCCATACCCGGTAAGGCTGTAGGGCTCGCAACTCGTTGCGGGCGCGATTGCCGAACACGAAACAGAACAGAACATGGGCTGGAAGCCCATGCGACGGTCGGCTGTAGGGCTCGCAACTTGTTGCGGGCGGGATCGCGGGTCGATGCGGGACACCCACTCTTTGGAACTTGTCATTTGGAATTCGGATTTTCGCTTCTCTACCCCCACCTTTCGCTTCGCTCAAGATGGGGCTTCAACGATACCTCGGGTGCCACCGGCGTCTCCGCACGCCGGTGCCCCGTCCCTCCATCCAACCCGGCGTTGGCACGCCGGGCTTCCTGGTCGATCATCCGTCCGGTTAACGTGCGGAAACTCTCATACCCGGTAAGGCCGTAGGGCTCGCAACTTGTTGCGGGCGGGATCGCGGGTCGATGCGGGACACCCACTCTTTGGAACTTGTGATTTGGAATTTGGAGTTTTGCTGTTTACCCCCACCTTTCGCTTCGCCCTTCGACAAGCTCAGGACAGGCTCAAGATGGGGCTTCAGCTTCGTTTCACCGCGTGTCGCGATTCGCGTGTCGCTGTTTACCTGGAGCGTGCCCCCAATTCATGTCGACCACCGCGTCTTTGTGGCGCCGGTTGTTGGGTTTGGTCGGGGCGGGGGTCTCTGGTACAATCAGGCGTTGCCGCGCCTGTCGGGATCGGGCGCGGGGTTTCCCGACGTCGAGAGGAACGCATGCCCGATTTCAAAGTGGTTTCCGAATATCAGCCTGCCGGCGATCAGCCCGCGGCGATCGACCAGCTCGAGAAGAACCTCCGCATGGGCCAGCACAAGAACGTGCTGCTGGGCGCCACCGGTACGGGCAAGACGTTCACCATGGCCCATCTGGTGCAGCGGCTGCAGAAGCCCACGCTGGTCATCAGCCACAACAAGACACTGGCGGCCCAGCTCTACGAGGAGTTCAAAGAGCTCTTTCCCGACAACGCCGTGGAGTACTTCGTCAGCTACTACGACTACTATCAGCCCGAGGCGTACATCCCCCAGCGGGACATCTATATCGAGAAGGACGCCTCGCGGAACGACGACCTCGATCGGCTGAGACTGGCGGCGACGGCCTCGCTGACCAGCCGCAAGGACGTGCTCATCGTCGCCAGCGTCTCGTGCATCTTCGGGCTGGGCAGCCCGGAGCAGTACCAGAAGAGCGTCTGCACGATCCGCGTGGGCGACCTCCGCGAGCGCAACGCCATCCTCGAACACCTCGTGCAGCTGCAGTACGACCGCAACGACATCGACTTCAAGCGTGGCACGTTTCGCGTCCGCGGCGACACGGTGGACATCTACCCCGCCTACGAGGAGTTCGGCTACCAGGTGGAGATGTTCGGCGACCAGGTCGAGGCGATCCACCTGATCAATCCCACCACGGGGCAGCGTCTATCCAGCACCGACCAGGTGTTCATCTTCCCGGCGGTGCACTACGTCGTGGAGGAGGGCAGCATCGAGGCGGCCGTCGCGAACATCCGGGAGGAGCTGGCCAACCGCGTGATCGCCCTGAAGAACGACGGCAAGCTGCTCGAGGCCCAGCGGCTCCAGGCCCGCACCAAGTACGACATCGAGATGCTCATGGAGGTGGGATACTGCTCGGGCGTGGAGAACTACTCCCGCCACCTCGACGGCCGATCGCCCGGTGAGAAACCCTACACGCTGATCGACTACTTCGGCGACGACTTCCTGATGATCATTGACGAGTCGCACGTGACCATCCCGCAGCTGCGGGCGATGTACAACGGCGACCGGGCACGCAAGGAGGTGCTTGTGGAGCACGGGTTCCGCCTGCCCAGCGCGATGGACAACCGTCCGCTGAAGTTCGAGGAATTCGAGGGCATGTGCACCGACGCGGTGTTCGTCTCGGCGACGCCGGCTGCCTACGAGCTGGAGCTGTCCGGCGGGGATATCGTCGAGCAGGTTATCCGCCCCACCGGCCTGGTGGACCCGCAGGTGGAGGTGCGTCCGGCACGGGGACAGGTGCCCGACCTGCTCGAGGAGATCCGCACCCGCGTGGGCAACCGGCAGCGCGTGCTGATTACCACGCTCACCAAGCGACTGGCCGAAGACCTCTCCGAGTACATCCGGCAGGAGGGGTTCACCTGCAAGTATCTCCACTCCGAGGTGGACACGCTGGACCGCGTGGACATCCTGCGCGACCTGAGGCTGGGAAAGTTCGAGGTGCTGGTGGGCGTGAATCTGCTTCGCGAGGGGCTGGACCTGCCGGAGGTCTCGATGGTGGCGATTCTCGACGCCGACAAGGAGGGGTTCCTCCGCTCGGCGACCAGCCTCATCCAGACCATCGGGCGATGCGCGCGAAACGTCGATGGCAAGGTGTTCCTTTACGCCGATCGCATCACGGCGGCGATGCGGCAGGCGATGGAGGAGACCTCACGCCGCCGCGAGCGACAGATGGCGTACAACGAGGAACACAACATCACCCCGACGACCATCAAGAAGGCGGTTCGTGAGGGGCTCGCCCAACAGCTCCAGGCCCGCAAGACCGCCCGCCAGGCCATCCGGGCCGGCGAGGAGGAGTTTGACCGCACCGAGTTGATCGCGAAGCTGGAGGAGGAAATGTTCGAAGCGGCGGAGGCGCTGGAGTTCGAGCAGGCGGCCCGGCTGAGGGATCGCATCGAACGGCTGAGGATCAAGGAAGAAGATGCCGCCAAGGACGGCGACCTCCAAGCCGATATGCAGGAGTCAGCCGAGGAGTAAGTGGGTTCTGCCCCGTCCGGAAAACGGCAGGACCCCGCTGATTGATCCCCCGCCCCCGTCACGAAATCCGTGATTCGGACGCATTTCAACGATGCTGCTGACGCAAACGAAAGTTGCGTTTTGGCCCGTCAATGACGATAATATGTGTAGGTGTACCAAGCCAGTTTCGCCTGAAGGCCGCAGGATTGGAAGGTTCTGCGCTGCGGGGTTGGCCGATTCTTCTGAGGTGATGACATGAAACGCTCTATGCGCCACGGGTTTACTCTCGTTGAGCTGCTGGTGGTAATCTCGGTGATCGTGCTGCTGATCGCCATCCTGATGCCTGCCCTGCAGCAGAGCAAGGAGCTCGCGCGGTCCGCGCTGTGCAAGAACAATCTCAAGGAACTGGGCACCGCCTACTCGACGCGCCAGGCCGACCGTATGAACAGGGGGCTGGGATACACCGACGCGGTGGTGCGGAACGTGTATGGCTGGCCGGGCGAGCTCAGCGAATACGCCGGCGGCGAGAGCGACGTCTTCCTCTGTCCTGCCGCCGAGATCGACCCGGAGATGGGGCCTTGGGGCAAGGACGATCCGTCGGCCGACGGGTACGACCAGTTCGTGGACATGCCCGGATTCGCCGTACGCGCCACCTTCAACGGCGTGACGGCCGACATTGCGATGTCCAACTCCCACCCGCGGATGAAGACCAGGCCCTGGAGCTCCCGTAGCGGCCAGCGATGGGACAAACACTACAGCGAGAAGCCCGACCACGCGCTGATTCTGGAGTTCTCGGACGACTACGCCCAGTACGGCGCGGACGGCTCGGGCCTGGGCGACTGGTGGAGCAATCCCGAGAACCAGTTCTCCTACGTCCCGATCAGCGACGAGGAACTGGAAGCCATCGGATGGAAGGTCGACGCTTACCGCAACAAGAAGTTCATCTACGATGGCCAGATCGTCACGCAGCGGGGTCCGGCCGGAAGCAGCAGCCGAATGGTGACCACCGAACTGGCGGGCAACTCCACCTATGGGATGAACGCACGGCAGCACGCCTTCCGCCGCGCCGAGCGCAAGATCCTACTGCTGGACTACAACAAGCTGGTGGCCGACGTGGTCGGTGCATCGGCCACCGACGTGTGGGACGAGGAAGTCGCCCCGCGCCACCTGGGGCAGGTCAACGCCGCCTTCGCCGATGGCAGCGTGGCCGACTACAATCCCGACGACATTGACCCGGGCCTCTCGAACGTCCATGACGAGATGTGGAAGCCCGACGTCGACCGCCCGCTGGCCGACTGATCCCCTGAGCGAGACGAGACGGTTCCATGCCTCAGTTGACACGTAAGCAGATTATTGTGGGCGCGATCCTGGCGGTTCTTCTGATCGTCGCGGTCGGCGAGTATCTCTATCTCTACGGGCCGTTGGCCGATGGTGAGCCCAGCGCCGAGGAGCTCGCAAAGACGGCCATCGAAGCCCCGCAGGCCGACGAGCGGGAAAAGGCAGTGCTGCGTCTGGGGGCGAAGGGGCGGGTGGCCGTCCCGCAGCTGCGCGAGGTGCTCAGCAGCGCCCGCGAGCCGCAGGTAAAGGCGGCCGCCATCCGCTCGCTGGGTCACAATTACGACTACCAGAGCGTACCGGCCATGCTCAAAGGCCTCGATGATCCTTCTCCGCTGGTCCGGGCCCGCTCGCACGCCGCCCTGGTCAAGGTGCTGGGCGTCAAGGCGATCGACTATGACGTGCACGCCCCGCCGGCGCAGCGACGGCGCATGGTGGAGTTTTACCGCGATCAGTGGGAGGGTCTCAAGGGCAGCCCCGCCCTGAGAGCCCAGGAAGAAAAGGTCGACCGCATCAAGGGCCCCATCGGCGGCGGGTAGCGGGCGGCCAACCCATCAATCGGGTTGTTCCTGCGGATCGGTTCCGCTGTCGCCGCCGAGCCTGCCGATCAGCGTGGTCACGGCGAAGCCGGCCACGATCAACCCGACAGCCACGGGGACCTGCCACCACTCCGGCGTGAAGAACTCCGTTGGCCAATCGTCCGGCGAGAGCTCCGCCCGCATGCTGGGGGTGACCACCTGCCCCTTCAACGTGCTGCCCAGTTGCGGCGGCACGCCTTTCTGGAACGGCCAAAGCCCGATCACCGCCCCGAACAGCAGCCCCAGCAGCACGCCCAGGGTGGGCCTCGCGTGGCGATGCAGCAGCCAGCGCAGCAGGTTGCTGACGGCTACGATGCCCACCAGCACTCCCACTCCGACCGGCGCGACCACCTGCAGCAGCGGGTCGGCCAGCGACGCGCCATCGGCCCCTTTGAGTCCGCTTTTGAGTTCGTCGACGGCCTGGAGGATCGGCACGTACGCCCCGAGCACCAGCAGCAGGTACCCGCCGCTGACTCCGGGCAGAATCATCGCGCTGGCAGCCAACGCACCGGCCAGGAACATCGCTGCCAGTCCCTCGTTGGCGCCCGCCCCGCCGGCGGAGGTGGACTGGGCGATTGCGATTCCCGCCATCCCCGCAAAGCCCAGCGCCGCGGCGAGCCAGACGATCTTCCCGGGGCGGTCGATCATCCGCCAGACGATCGGAACGCCACCCAGCGTCAACCCGATGAACAGCGAGTACATCACCCATCGATAGTCCACCACCAGCGATTTGACGGTACCGGCCAGCAGGAGGATGGCCGCACCGGCCGAGACGATCACCACCGCCAGTACCAGCAGCGAACGCGGGCGGAACTTCAGCGTGGTGACCTCCGCGATCGCGTCGATGAACCGCCGATAGATCCCTGCGGCCACCAGCATGGTTCCCCCGCTGATTCCCGGCACGAGGTTCGCCAGACCCATCAGCACGCCGCCCACCGCGCTGCGCAGTGCCAGGGCAGTGCCGGTCACAACGGCGGGGGCAGCCGATTCGTTCGTCTGTCTGTCATCGTTCATCGATTCGATTTCTCCTTGCCGGCCGACCCGGCGCAATGGGGAAGTCCTCAAACCATCTCCAAAGTCGCGTCCGGAGGCAAGGGCGAATTGCCCCGCCCTGCACCAGCCGCCCTGGGCGTGCCTTGCGGGCGGACGGCGTGTAGAATGGCTCCATGGATTCTGAAACCCCCAAACGCGTCCTGATTGCTCTCAGCGGCGGGGTGGATTCCTCCGTTGCGGCGGCCTTGTTGCTGGAGCAGGGCTGGGACGTGCATGCCACGCACCTGAAGCTCTACGAGCCGGGCGAGGTCGGCCTGCCCGCCGGCGGCTGCGCCACCGGCAGCGACGACGCTTTCGCGGTGGCCGAGGCGTTGGGCATCGCGTGCGACGTGCTGGATGTCTCGGGCGAGTTTGCCTCGATCATCGAGCATTTCGTGAGTGAGTACGCCGCCGGCAGAACGCCCAACCCCTGCCTGCTGTGCAACGCGCGGATCAAGTTCGGGGCGCTGTGGGCCCACGCCCGTTCGCTCGGTTGCAGCCACCTGGCGACGGGGCACTATGCCCGGGCGGTCGACCGGGGCGACGGTCCTGCCATCGTGCGGGCGGCCGACGCGGCCAAGGACCAGTCTTACGCCCTGTTCGACCTGTCTCGCGACGTGCTCGGGCACATCCTGCTGCCGGTCGGTGAGCTCGCCGACAAGGCTGAGACGCGCCGGCTCGCGCGGCGGTGGGGGCTGCCCGTTCATGACAAGCCCGATTCGCAGGAGGTCTGCTTCATCCCGGACGACGACTACGCCCGCCTGCTGCGGGAGCGGGCGCCCCACGCGGCCCGCCCCGGCCAGATCGTCAACGCCGGCGGCGAGGTCCTCGGCGAGCATGAGGGCTACGGGCTGTATACGATCGGGCAGCGTCGCGGGTTGGGGGTGGCCGGCGGCGTTCCGCTGTACGTCACGCGGATCGATCCCGGTGCGAATCGCATCGTGCTGGGTCCGCGCGAGGAGGTCCATGCGCGGCAGCTCACCGCCCGCGGGGCCAACTGGCACAGCGACGTGCCGCGGGAGTTCCGCGCGACGGTGCAGATCCGCTACAACCACCGCGGCGCATCGGCCGAGGTGAAACGCACCGGCGACGACGCCTTCGAGGTCACCTTCGAGCAGCCCGTTCACGCGATCACGCCGGGGCAGGCGGCAGTGGTCTACGACGGCGGCAGGCTGATCGGCGGAGGGTGGATCGAGTGAGCAGGCAGATTCGCGTTCTGGCGGTTCACCCCGGGGCGCTGGGTGACGTGGTGCTGTTCGGCCGACTTCTGGAGCGACTGCCCGGCCGGGCGACGCTCATCGCCGGCGGGCAGAAGGCCGATCTGCTTCGGACGCTCGGGGTAGTGTCCGAGGCGATGGATTTCGATTCGCTTCCGATCCCGGAGCTCTTCACGGACACGCCCCTGGAGCAGTGCGCGCTGCCGGGGCGGCTGGGCGAGCACGACGTGCTGGTCAGTTGCTTTGGCGACGGCGCGTCGGCCTACGGGCAAAGGCTGTCGGGGGCGGCGCGGGTCGAGCGGGCCAGCTTCCTGCCCATTCGCCCGGCGGACGGGTTCGCTGGGCATCTTCTGGGGCTTTGGGCACACCTGCTGGGAATGGACGCACCGGCGCTGGATGCGCCCGGATGGTCCGTGCCGGCTGCGCTGCGACGGACAGGCGAGGACAAGCTCTCGGCTGCCGGGGGAGCGGGGACGGCCGGCTCGGTCCTGCTGCATCCGGGAAGCGGGTCGGCTGAGAAGAACTGGCCTCTCGGTCGCTACGTCGCGCTGGCGGCTGAGTTGGTCTCGGGCGGCTGGGAGGTGCGGTGGTCGCTGGGGCCCGTCGAACGCGAGCGGGGGTTGGTCGACGCGCTGCGGGATTGCCACGCACCCGGAACGCTCCTGCCTGGGCTGACGCTGGGAGAGTTGGCGGGCGTGCTGGCTGCCTCGGACGTCGTGGTCGGCAACGATTCGGGCGTCTCGCACCTCGCTGCCGCCATCGGCAGGCGGACGGTGAGCCTGTTTGGCCCTGCCGGCAACGCAGACCACTTCCGCCCGATCGGGCCGGCTGTGACGGTGCTGGAAGCGACGTCGCTGGAGGATATCGCGCCCGGCGACGTGCTGGATCGGATCAGCCGGAGCGATTGACGGACGTCTTCCTCGCGTCATGCCTGCAGCGGCTGGGCGGTTGGGTCTTTCACTCGCGTCGAGCGTGGATACAATAGCGCCATGCAGATCCGAACGAAAATCGTTGCCACCATCGGGCCGGCCAGCGGCACGCCCGATCGCCTGCGCGAGCTGGCGCGGGCCGGCGTGGACACGTTCCGCGTGAACTTCTCCCACGGAACGCCCGAACAGCGGCAGGGCTTTCTCGACGCCATTCGGCAGGTCGAACGCGAGTCGGGTGAGCCGCTGGCGGTGATGGCCGACCTCTGTGGCCCGAAGATTCGCGTCGGGCCGATCGGGGGTGGGTCGGTCCTGCTGGCGGAGGGACAGCAGCTCATTATTCAGCGCGAGCCGGTGGAAGGCTCGGCGGGGCGGATTTCCACGACCCTGCCGGAACTCGTGGATGAAGCCGACGTCGGGGAGACCATTCTCATCAACGACGGGCAGATCAAGCTCGTGGTCGATCGCGTCAATCCGCCCGACGAGATCGTCACACGGGTCCAGCGAAGCGGCGTGCTCTCCAGCGGAAAGGGCGTGAACCTGCCTCACACGAATCTCACGCTCTCGGCGCTGACGGAGAAAGATCGCGGCGACGCCGCGTGGATCGCCCAGCACGATTTCGACTTCGTCGCGCTGTCGTTCGTGCGGTCGGCCGACGATGTCAACGCCCTTCGCGAACTGCTGGAGCGCGACGGCTGCGATGCTCACATCATCGCCAAGATCGAGAAGCCCCAGGCGCTGGACCACATCGACGAGATCATCCGGGCCAGCGACGGGGTTATGGTGGCCCGCGGCGATCTCGGCGTGGAGATTGATCTGCCATCGGTACCCGTCGCCCAGAAGCGGATCGCGCTGCTGGCCCAGCAGGCCGGCAAGCCTTGCATCATCGCCACGCAGATGCTCGAAAGCATGACGCACTCGGCCGTTCCGACGCGGGCGGAGGTCTCGGACGTCGCCAACGCCGTGCTGGACCACACCGACGCGGTGATGCTCTCGGGCGAGACGGCCGTCGGCGATTACCCCGTCCAGACGGTCGCCATGATGAACCGCATCGTCGCCGAGATGCAGACCTACCACGACGAGCTGTGTCAGGCGCCCCCGGCGAGGCTGGCGAGACTGCCCATTGCCGCTGCCGTCGCCGGCGGGGTCAAGGGCATCCTCGGCGAGGAGGAAATCGCGGCTGTCTGCGTATTCACCGCCACCGGGGCCACCGCCCGGGCGCTGGCGAAGTCACGCCCGGCCAGGCCGATCCTGGCGATCTCGCCCTCCCGGCGGGCGGTGCGGCGGATGTGCCTCTACTACGGCGTCCAGGCCCGCCAGGCCGACGCACCCGAGCATACGCGCGAGGTGCTGGCGCTGTTCGAGCAGTTCGCCAAGGACTTCGGAATCGCCTCGGCCGGCGAGAAGCTCGTGGTCGTCTCAGGTCGACCGATCGGGCAACCCGGCTCTGCGAATACCATCGTCGTGCACACCGTCTCTTGACGAGCGCAACGGCGCTCAGCCGATCGGCACGAAGCGCAGCTCGTCGGCGCGCGTATCCAGCCAGGCGCAGCTGGGCTCGAACCCTCCGCGCGGATGGTGCAGCGCGCCGGGGTTGATCACCCGCACCTGCCCTGCGCGGTCGTCCCGCCTGCGGTGCGAATGGCCGTGGACTACGTACGGGAACTGCCCGCCGTCGATGAGCTCATCGAGCAGGCCAGAGAGGTGGCCATGGGTGGCGGCCAGGTGCTTTCCGTCGGCAAGCGGAACGGCGACGAAGTCGGTGGCGTACGTGACGCGACCCCGCCGGGCGGCTGTCGACAGGTCGCCCATCGCGCGGTCCATGTTGCCCGCCACGAGATAGGCCTTCGCGTCCGCCCCGGCCAGCAGGTCCAGGCACTGGTGCGAGCAGAGGTCGCCGCAGTGGACCAGTGCTCCGATGCCCATCGCGCTGAGCGCATCGATGGCGGCCGCCAGTCGGCTGGCGTTTCCGTGTGTGTCCGATACAATGCCGATATTCACAGAGCACCTTCCTGTCGTTGCCTGCCGGCCCGGCTTCCCGGCAGGCGGAGAGTATAGCATGGTCGCCACGCCCCGAAAGAGAGCACTTCGCATGAATCTGTTGATCGTTGTGGCAGCCGCTGTTTTGTCTCTGGTCTGCTGTGCGTCGGCGGACGTGAAGGTCCCGGTCGGCGGGGATGTCGCTGAGAAGCTCCGGGGCGGACACCCGCGGATCCTGCTGACCGAAGAGCGCCTGGCTGAGCTCAAGAAGCTCGCAGAGACCGACGCGCTGCTGGCGAAGCTTGTCGCCCACAACAACGCCCGGGCGGACAAGCTCCTCAAGGCGAACGGGCTCAAGCGGGTTCTGAAGGGCCCGCGATTGCTGGGCGTCAGCAGGGAACTGGTGGACCGTGTGTATACGCTGGGGGTCGCCTACCGCTGGACCGGCGAGAAGAAGTATGCCCACGCCCTGCGGCGCAACCTGCTGGCTGTGTGCGGGTTCAAGGACTGGAACCCGTCGCACTTTCTGGACGTCGCCGAGATGTCCCACGGTGTGGGTGTGGGGTATGACTGGATCTACGACACGCTCAGCGAAGCCGACCGCGAGACGATACGCGAAGGGCTCGTCAAACACGGGATGAAGCCCGGCCGCCAAGCTCTGCAGCTGCGGAATGGCAAGCCCCGCGCCTGGTGGGCCCGCAGCGAGCATAACTGGAACCAGGTCTGCCTCGGAGGGCTCAGCGCGGGGGCGCTGGCGATCGCCCCGGAAGACCCCAGCCACGCCAGGCGCATCGTCCCCAAGGCGGTCGAGCTCATGCCCAACGCGCTGAAGCACTACGGCCCGGACGGTGCCTGGGGCGAGGGCGTGAGCTACTGGGCCTACGCCACCCGCTACACCGCCTATGGGCTGGGGGCGATGCAGACGACGTTGGGGACGGATTTCGGCCTATCGAAGATCGACGGCCTCGCCGAGGCGGGTACGTTTCCCCTGGCGATGACGGGCCCGTCGGGGATGGTCCTGAACTTCGCGGACATCGGCGAACGATCGCAGCTGACCGACCAGCCCTGCCTGTACTGGCTGGCGCGAGAGTTCGACGAGCCCATGTACGCTTGGGGCCAGTCGCAGCTGATCGCCGACGGACGCGGCAAGGCCCAGAACATCGTGTGGTACACGCCGGCCCCGCAGAAGACGCCCACGCTCAAGCTGGACTGGCGGTTCGGCGGGCCGGTCGAGGTGGCGACGTTCCGAACTGCCTGGGCCGACCCGAACGCCCTGTGGCTGGGCGTGAAGGCGGGGTTCAACCAGGTCAATCACGGCCACCTGGACCTGGGAAACTTCGAGATCGAAGCGAACGGCGTCCGGTGGGCCCGCGACCTGGGCAAGGACGATTACAACCTGCCCGGCTACTGGGACCGTAAACGGGGCGGCACGCGGTGGCAGTACTATCGGCTCAATTCGCTCAGCCACAACGTCATCACGCTGGACGGGAACAGCCAGGATCCCTACGCGACATCGGAGATAACGACCTTCCATAGCGACAAGCAGCGGGGCTTGGCGGTGATTGCGATGAAGGGGCTCTTCCCGGGGCTATGCGAGAAGGCGAAGCGCGGAACGCTGCTGGACCGCGCTGCCGGGCGGTTTGTGGTGCAGGACGAGATGCAACTCAAGCGGGCCTGCGAGGTCGCCTGGGGCATGACGACGGACGCGAAAATCGAAATCAGCGGCGACACGGCGATTCTCCACCAGGACGGGCGTCGGCTGGCGGCGAGGATTCTCTCGCCCGATGGTCTGGCGTTTACCGCCGAGTCGGCCGTCCAGAAGAAGCCGCAGAAGCTCAACCGTGGCGTGCGCCGGTTGATGATCCGGACCAAGGCGGGCAAGGGTCCGCTTCGGCTGGTCGTGGAGTTTGTGCCCCTCGAGGGCGCCCGAAAGAAGCTGCCCGATGCGCCCGAGCCCCGCCCGCTGAGCAAGTGGAAAGTCGAAACACTCAGCGACTAGCAGTCGGTAATGGGCGGCCAGTTGCCCCTCAGCGACTTGCCACGGGCGGCCCGGCCGATAGTGTCACAAGGCGCTGGCCGATGTTTGTCGTCGATTCGATGGCGGCCTGTTCGATGAGTTCGTCGGTCGGGCAAGGCTGGCGGAGGGGCAGGCGTGCGTCGTACCACGCCGCCACCGGCCTCCATCCGCCATCGGGCAGGCGAACGGCGCGCGAGTCTGAGATGCCCAATCGGGCCGGGTCCATCTGCTCCAGGACCACGGCGATGCGATTGCGTCTGCTGTGGGCGTCGCGGAGTGAGTGGAGGCACTGGTTGGCGTATCGGCTGTGCCCGCCGGGGATGAGTTGCTGCTCGTAGACGGCGGCAAGCCTGTCGCGTTGCGTGGAGATTCTCTGATCCATCTCGCCCAGCAACGTCTCGATCGCCTGGCGCGAGTCGGCGTCGTTGCGGATCTCCCAGCCGTCCTTGCCGGCGAGAGCGCGGATCGACGCGCCGTTCTCCTGCAGCTGTGGAATCGCCTCCGCCAGTTGTGGGTCGTGGACGACGACTACCAGCGTGCTCTGGGTCGGCAGGTCCGAATGGCAGGCCGACAGGCTAAGGCACAGCAACAGCATTGCCGCGACAAGCGCAGCTCGGGACAGGTGATACGGCATGGTTACCCTCTCTTGTTGTGCAGCGGAACTCCTCCGGGGCGGATCCCGTCCGATCGGCCCGATAACTACATCGGCCCATTTGCCGCCGACCTTCTGCAAACCTTGGCGATCGAATGCCCCTGCCGCGGGCGCAGAAAAAAAGCGTGTCGGCCGATGGGTCGACACGCTTGGGAAACGCTGGGGGTGTCTCGTCCGGTCAGGACTCCATCTCGGCGAGGACTTCCTCGGGAAGGTCGAAGTTGGCGTGCACCTTCTGGACGTCGTCATGGTCTTCGAGTGCTTCCATGAGGCGAAGGACCTTGCGTGCCTGGTCGCCTTCGACGGCGATGGTATTGTTGGGGACCATCGCCAGTTCGGCGGCGTCCGGCTCGATGCCGGCAGACTCCAGGGCTTCTTTGGTGGCGCTGAAGGCCGAGGGTGAACAGAGAATCTCGAACACGTCGCCGTCGCGTTGCACGTCGTCGGCACCGCTTTCCAGGGCGACCTCCATGAGCGTGTCCTCGTCGGCCTTGTCCGCCGAGACGACAAACGTGCCCTTCTGTTCGAACATCCATGCGACGCAGTTGGTGGCGCCGAGTTGTCCGCCGGACTTTTCGAAGATTTTGCGCATCTCGGGGGCGGTGCGGTTTCGGTTGTCCGAGAGGCAGTCGACGATGAACGCCACGCCGCCGGGCCCGTAGCCTTCGTAGACGACTTCCTCGTAGCTTTCGCCTTCGAGGTCGCCGGTGCCCTTTTTGATGGCCTTCTCGATGGTGTCCTTGGGCATGTTGACCGCTTTGGCCTCGTCGATGGCGTAGCGGAGGGTGAGGTTCATGTCCGGGTCGCCCCCGCCGCTGCGGGCGGCCACGATGATCGCGCGGGCGCACTTGCTCCACTTCTTTCCGCGCGCGGCGTCATTGCGGGCCTTCTTATGCTTGATGTTCGCCCATTTACTGTGTCCAGCCATGTGCGTGGTATCTCCGGTTGATGGGGCTGAGGGCCCCGATTGCGTCGGGTCTGCTCCAGGTACGAATCACTATTCTACCGGAGAGTCCTCCGTTTGCGAAGAGGGTTTGACGCCCTCTCCCAGCGGCGCCAGATCGGGCTGGCGACCTTCCTTCAGGGCCACCAGCTTCGCCTCGGCCCGGATGATGACGTCTTTGACCTCGCTGGTGCGTTCCTTGACCTTCATGCCCAGACGGGCGGCGTCGCTCCACAGATCCCGGGCACGCTGCTTCCAGCCCAGGCGGTACATCACGTCCCCGGCGTGATCGAAAATCACCGGGTGGGCTGCCGTCGGGTCGTTGGCGTCGACAAAGGCCTGGTCTTCCAGGATCCGCTGGAACTGCTCGCCGGCGGCAGAGAACTTGCCCTGCTTGTAGAGCACCCAACCCAGCGAGTCGACAAAGGCGGTCTGGCCTGGCTGGGCCTGCAGTGCCTGGCGGATCATTCGCTCGGCCTTGTCGAGATTCTTTCCCGTCGTGGCGTAGGTATAGCCCAGGTCGTTGTTGATGCCCGGGTCCTGGCGATCCATGCTGTAGATCTGCTCGAGGACGGAGATCTGGTCCTTCTGACGCCCCAGTTCGCTCAGCGCAAGGGCCTTGTACCGCAGCAGGGCGGCGTCGCGGGGGTGCTCCTTGAGGTAGGCGTCCGCCTTGGCCAGGGCGGACTTGTTCTCGCCGGCCGAGACCAACGCCACCACGTGCGTCACCCGCGACCAGTGCAGCGTCTGGGCCTCGCCGCGCGAGGGCGTCGCCAGGTCGGTGGGCACCTTGATGCTCTTGACCCACTCGCCCAGGAGCTTGGCGGCATCGGCGTATTGCTCGGCGTCCTGCAGGGCGGCCACCAGCGCCTGTCTCGGCGCCAGGGCGGCGGGGGAACTCTCGATCCAGCTCTCGGCGTAGGATCGGGCCTTTTTGAGCTCGCCGGCCTCGCCCCAGCAGAGAATCTTCATGGTCCGCAGGTGCTCGACGGCGGCGTCTGCCTTTCCGTCGATCCAGCCATCCAGGAGCTTCTGGGCGCGGCTGTACTGTTTCTGCTCCATCAGCAATGCCGCCGAGAGACGCTGCACGTAGCGGCGGCGTTCCAGCAGTTCCAGCGACTCATCGCCGTCGTTGCTTTCTTCAGCGCGGGTGGTGAGTTCCTTGACCCATTCGGTGACCTCTCCGGCGAGCTTGCCGTACTCGCCGGCTTCGGCGTGGATGCGAAGGCGTTGGGCGCGGAGCGTCTCGGTGTCGGCGTTGGCGTCGTCTTCGAGGCGGTCGGCTATCATCTTCATCGCGGCGTCGTACTTCTTCGCCTTGCCGAGCAGTTCGACGGCCCGCCAGAAGTACCAGCGTTTCAGGGCCGAGCTGTCCCGGGCGTCCTTTTCGGCGTTGTACCACCGGGCGGCGTGCTCGGCGGCGGTGGCGTAGTGTTCGCCGCGCTGCCAGATATCCAGCAGCATCCGCCGCAGGATCAGGTCGTTGGGGTCGTACGTGCGGGCTGCCTGGATCGCCTCGGCGGCGGGGTCGAACCGCTGCATCTGCACCAGGGCGGCGGCGTAGGACATCGCTGCCGGCCGGGCGGCGTGCGTCCGCCGGAACATCGCGCCCCATTGCTTCGAGGCGGGCTCGTGTTGTCCGACCTGTCCGTAGAGATACGCCAGCAGCTCGCGCGCCGGTTCGTAGTTCGGATGGTTCTGCACAAGGGTCGAGATCTGCTTCTCCATCCGCTCGAAGACATCCCTGGGGAGCATGCCCGAAAAGCCGATCAGTTCGTTTCGCAGGGCGAGGCTTCGGACGCGGACGTCGTCTCCCAGAGCGAGTTTGAGGTCTTTCATCAACTCGTCAAACTGCTCGGCATTCCTTTGGGTCATCGCCAGGCGGGCCTGCATCAGCTTGCCCTCTGCCGGCGGCGCGAGTCGTTGGGTGGCGCGGGAGGCGATGGCTTCGGCTTCGGCGAAGCGGCGATTCTGGAAGTAGCTCTCGAAGAGGGCGTTGTACAGCCTCGCGTCGCGCGGAGCTTTCAGGAGCGTTTCGAGCAGCATGCGGCGGGCGTGGGCGGTCTCGCCGCGGCGGTCCAGAATGTCGGCCTGCAGCAGGGCGGCCGGCACGTATGCGTCGTCGAGTTTGCGGGCCCGGGCGAGCGTGTCCAGGGCGGTGGCCGGTTGGAGTCTGGCCAGTTGGAGCCGTGCCCGGACGGTCAGCAGCATGGCCGAGGGGGCCTTGGCGGCGACGGACTTCAGCTGTGCGTCGAGCTTGCGGAGGCGGTCGGCGTCGCCGCTGGCCAGGGCGTCCTCGGCCAGGGCGGCGTAGGCGGGCGAGAAGTCCGGGTCGGCATCGAGGGCAGCCTGGTGAAGCTCGCGAGAGAGCTCGTCTGCGCCCTTCGTGGCAGCCAGCCTGCCGGCGGCGTACCGCAGGCCGGCGGTGGAACTTTTGTCCTTCAGCGTGGCGGAGGCGACTTTGCGGGCGTCGGCCTGCGAGTAGGAGTCCGCGACCCGACGCAGGACGGCTGAGAGGTCGTCGGTCCGGGAGGGAGCGGCGTTGTAGACCGTTCCCAGCAGGTTCAGGGCGGCGGTGGGCTTGTCCCGCCGGAGGTACAGGTCCGCCAGCTGCTCGGCGGCCGACGTGCTGGCGGGATTTGCCTGGACGATCGCTTCGAGGATGGTGGCGGCGTCGTCGAGGTTTCCCATCGTCTGGGCGGCACGGGCGAGGGTGAGCCCGATCTGACGATCGAAGCGTTTCTTCGTGGTCGCGCGCCACAGCCGAAGCGGCATGTCTCGGTCGTCGGAGGCGACAGACAACTGCCGGGCCAGAGGCAGCACGTACGTTCGCAGCGTTCGCTCGGTGAGCAGGCTCACCAACACGTCCTCGGCCTTGTCGAACTGTTTGTCGGCCCGGTAGGCCTTCAGCAGCGCGACCACCGTGTCGGCGTCGTCGCGGTCGCGGCGATGGGCGCGGGTCAGCAGCTTGGCTGCCTCGCCCGGTTTGCGGAGGCGCAGCAGCAGGAGGCCTCGCTTCCTGAGCAGTTGCTCGGGATGCGTCACCAGCGCCCGCAGCGACTCGCGCGTGGCGTGGACGGTTCCGTGCTCGACCAGCCAGCGCTCGAGGGTGGTGTAGGCCTCCAGCGACGCCTGCCAGTAGCCCTGGTTCTCCAGCAGGTCCGCAGCCTGGTGCAGCGCATGGGCGGCGAGGGGATTGTTGGGGTCGGCAGCGGAGGTCCGCAGGGCGGTGCGGTAGTGCAGCAGTGCCTTTTCGGGTTGTTCCTGCTTTTGCAGCAGGTCCGCGAGGGTCACCTGCAGGGCGATGTCATTGGGAGCGACCTCGGCGGCGGCTTCGTAGTTGTCGATGGCTTTGCCCCAGTTGGGCAGCCGGGTGTAGGCAGCGGCGAGCTTTTTGAGGACCTCGACGTTCTGGCGGTCGAATCCTTTGACGCGTTCGAGGCGGTTGATCGCCCGGGGGGTGTTGTTCTCGTCCAGCGCTTCGTCGGCCTGTTTGAGCACGCGCTTGGCCGGCGCGGGAAGCTCACGCTGTTTCTTGTTGGTCAGCGCGGGGATGTTCGGGTCGAGCTGGTCGAGGGAGAGGGTAGCCTTCTTGGCCAGCGGGGGGGGTGAGGGCGCCGCGAGAGGGGCGACGGGCTGATTCGCGTCGCCGTCGGCCGATGCATTGGCGTCGGGGAGGGCGACGTTGGCGTCGGTCGCGGAGGTGGCGGCTGCGGCGTTGTCGTTGGTTCCGGGCCCGCAGCCCAGGAACGTCACAGCGAGGAAGCCCAGGAGCAGTGCTGTCAGGTTGGACGCGTTTGGATGTCGTTTACACACTATGGAATCACCTTGTTGAGTGGATACGTGATGATGCCGGTCGCCCCGGCCCGTTTCAGCTCGGGGGTGAGCGTTCGTTCGGTCTTTTCGTCGACGATCACTTCCAGCGCGACCCAGTCGGCTTCGGCCAACTCCGATATGGTTGGACTCTTTTCGGAGGGAAGAAGTTTCGTAATGCTGTCGAGTTTTTCGCGCGGGGCGTTCATCTTCAGCCCCACCTTGCCGCGCGCGGAGATCGCGCCGACAAGCTGCTGGGCGAGGTCCTCGATTCTGCGTCGCTTCCACTCGTTGGCCCAGGCGTCCTTGTTGGCCACCAGTCGGGGGGTGGAGCTCAGAAGCGTGTCGATCACGCGGAGTTTGTTGGCCCGCAGCGACGAGCCGGTCTCCGTGACGTCCACGATCGCGTCGATCAGGCGGGCCTTGACCTCGGTGGCGCCCCAGCTGAACTCGACCTTCACGTCGATGCCCTTGTCCGCGAAGTATTTGCGGGTCACGCCGATCAGTTCGGTGGCGATGATCCCGCCCTGGAGATCCTCGGGCTTGTGGATGTCGCTCTCTTCGGGGACGGCAAGGACCCACTGTGCGGGCTTGGCTTCCCGCTTGGAGTAGACCATCTCGCAGACTTCCACCACGTCCGAGCCGTTCTCGCGGATCCAATCGTAGCCGGTCAGGCCGACGTCGATCACGCCGTCTTCGACGTAGCGGCTCATCTCCTGGGCGCGGAACATGATCGCGGACATCTCGTCGTCGTCGATGGTGGGGAAGTAGCTCCGGGACGGAACGCGGATCGACCAGCCGGCGCGGTCAAAGAGATCCAGCGTGCTCTCCTGCAGCGAGCCCTTGGGGATACCGAGTACGAGTTTGTCATCCGGGGTCTTGGTCGTCATGGTGCTTTCTTGCTGTGAAGTTCTTTGCAGTAGGACGGGCGTCCCGCCTGTCGCGATGTTCTGCTTCTTCGTAGTAGGACGGGCGTCCCGCCTGTCAGGTTGTCTTGCGTTTATCGCGGCCGGGCTGACACCGCCCCGAGCCCCTCAATCGAGCGTCCCTGCCGGCGGCCCCGCCCGGGCGGGGACTACTTCTTGTTCTTCTTTGAATTGCTCTTCTTCGAGGACTTCTTACGGCTGGGCTTCTTCGAGGCCTTCTTCGAGGCCTTCTTCGCGGTCTGCTTCTTGCCGACCTTTTTGACCTTCTTTCTGCTCTTGGCAGCCGACTTCTTCGAGGCCTTCTTCGAGGTCTTTTTCGAGGTCTTCGCGGCGGATTTCTTGGTGGTCTTCTTCGTCTTTTTCCGGGTGGTCTTGTTGGCGGCCTTCTTGGCGGTCTTCCTGGCGGCCTTCTCTTTGGCCTGGTTCTCGGAGTCCACCTCGGACTTCTTGCGTGTGACGGTGGTCTTGCTGGCGGACTTCTCGGCGGCGGCCTTCTTCTCGGCGGCCTTCTTGGCGGCCTTGGCGCGGGCCTTGGCTTTGCGGGCTTCGTCCTCCGCCTGCAGCTTGGCGCGGGCCTGCTCCTCGGCGTTCTGGCGGGCCTGGGCGGCTTCGATCGCCTGCTGTTCGGCGAGTTCCTTGCGCTCATGACCTTCGCCTTCGCGCTTCTTCTCGAGGGTCTTGGCGTTTTCCTTGACCCACCGGCGGAAGAACTCGTGGGCCTGCAGGGCGTTCTTCTGGGAGATCACCCGTTCAAGGAACCCCTGCACGTCCGGGATGTCGCTTCCGGGATAGATGTACTCCTCGATCTCCAGCAGGTCCCGCAGGTCCTCGTCGACCGGAATGGCATGGCCGTCGAAGCCGACCAGCACCATCAATGCGGCGGCGTACGGTGTCAGACCGATCTCTTCGAGATGCCGTCGCAGGTCGCGTTTGGTCATCTCTTCCATGTAGGCGAGGTTGATCTCGTTGCGGCGGATGAAGACCGACTGCATCACGCTCGAGAGCATCCGGGCCTTGAGCTTGGCGTAGGGGAAGTCCTTGCCGATCACCTCCACCAGCTCACGGGGCAGGGCGACGCGGACCTCGTTGAAGTCCACGAACGCCCCGCGCAGGGCGTCCATCGCCTCGTCCACCCGCCGGGGCGGGACATTGCTCTCCAGCACCGAGCGGATCAGCAGCTCCAGCGAGTCGACCTGGTCGGGCTTGTCCACCTGCAGCTTGCGGGCGTCGGTGAGGAGCTTCTTGAGCTTCTTCTCATACTGCGTGGCGTTCTTCATCGAGCGGTTGTCCTATGCCGGGTGAGAATTATCTCCCTCGCCGCCGGTCTCGGGGCTCTCGGAGGGGGTCTCGGGAGTGTCGTCCTCTTTCTGACGGATCTCGGCCATCGCCTCGTCGATCAGGCGGTAGGTCTCGAGGGTCTTCTTGAATTGCTCATCCAACTCGAACGTCAGCGACGGGGTGTGGCGGATCCGCAACTGCCGGCCGACCTGCTCCTGGAAGTAGCCCTTGGCGTGACGCAGGGCGTTGATGGTGAGCTTCTGGTTGGGCGCTTCGTCCATGACCGAGACATAGACGCGTGCGTCGACGAGTTCTTCGTCGATCTCCACGCGCGTCACGCTCGTCCGGGCCGGGTTCACCCGCGGATCCGCCAGCTTGCCGAGAATGGCTTCGCCGATGATCTGGCGGATGACGTTGGCTACTCGTTGTGTTCGTCGACTCATGGTGTCTTGTCTGGTTGTCCGCCGATGGGGCGGTCAGAAAAACTCGATTTCGCTGTCGGTCAGGACCATCTCGCGGTGCATCGCGCCGCGATTGACGATCTGCTGCAGGGAGCTTTCCAGCACGCGCCGGTCGTTGGCGACCATCGCCACGGCCAGCACGGCCGATCGGTAGGTATCCAGGTCCGCCACCTCGGCAATCGAGGCGTTGAACCGGTTGCGCGTGCGATCCTTGAAGCTCTTGATGAAGCGTCGCTTGTCCTTGAGGCTGCGGGCTCCGGGAACCCGAAACTCCAGGTGCGCCACGCCAACGATGGTTGCCATGGACCCGCTTTCGCAGCGCGGGGCGGTCCGTGTCGGCTACAGCGTCCGGGCCACCTCCACCTGCTGGTAGAATTCCAGAATGTCGCCTTCCTTGACGTCGTCGAACCGGGCGACCTTCAGGCCGCATTCCATCCCGGCCCGCACTTCGCGGACGTCGTCCTTGAACCGCTTGAGGCTGTCCAGCTCCCGGCCGTCTTCGATCACGACGTTGTTCCGCGTGATGCGAACCTTCGCGTTTCGGCTGACCGTCCCGTCGGTGACGATACATCCGGCGATGTTGCCGTGGCGCGAGCTCTTGAACACCTGGCGGATTTCCGCCCTGCCAAGGGTCTCCTCGCGGACCTCCGGGGCGAGTCCTTCTTCCAGCACGCGACGGATGTCTTCGGTGATGTCGTAGATCACGCGGTAGGTGCGGATCTCAACGTTGGCGGCTTCGGCGGCCTTGCGGGCGGCAGCGTCGGCAACGACGTTGAACCCGATGATGATCGCGTCGGACGCCTCGGCCAGCGTGACGTCGCCGGTGGTTACTCCGCCCACGCCCTGGTGAATCACCGAGACGTGGACCTCGTCGCTGTTGAGCTGGGTCACCGCGCCGACGACCGCTTCGGTCGTGCCCTGCACGTCGGTCTTGATGATGAGGTTCACCTCGCTCAGATCGCCGGTGTCCATGCGGGACAGCAGGCTCTCCAGGCTGCGGCCGGGCTTGGCCTTGAGCTGACGTTCACGCTGGGCCTCGCGGCGATCACCGGCAATCTGCCGGGCCTGTTCGACGCTCTCGGCGACGTAGAACTTGTCACCGGCCTCGGGAACCTCATCCAAACCCGAGAGCACAAGGGGGGTGGCCGGTCCTGCCTCTTCGATGGTGTTGCCCATCGGGTCGGTCATCGCCCGGGCGCGGCCGTAGCTTCGCCCGGCGACCACGTCGTCGCCCACGCGCATCGTTCCGTTCATCACCAGCATCCGCGCGACCACGCCGCGGGAGGGATCCATCTCGGCCTCGATGACATACCCGCTGGCAGGGGCGTCCTTCTCGGCTTTGAGTTCCAGCAGCTCGGCCTCGAGGCTGAGCGTTTCCACCAGCGTGTCGATTCCTTCCCCGGTCATCGCCGAGGTGTGAATCACTTCCGTATCGCCGCCCCACTCCTGGGGCTGGAGGTCGTGCTCGGCGAGCTGACCCAGCGCACGGTTGACGTTGGCGTTGGGTACGTCGATCTTGTTCATCGCCACCACGATCGGAACGCCCGCCGCCTTGGCGTGGGAAATCGCCTCGATGGTCTGGGGCATCACGCCGTCATCGGCGGCAACAACCAACACCACCACGTCGGTCATGTTGGCACCGCGGGCGCGCATCGCCGTGAAGGCCTCGTGGCCGGGCGTGTCCAGGAACACCACGTGCGAATCGCCTCGGTCGTAGCGGTAGGCGCCCATATGCTGGGTAATGCCCCCCGCCTCGCCGTCGGCGACGGTGGTCTTGCGGATGTAGTCCAGCAGCGAGGTCTTCCCGTGGTCCACGTGACCCAGGAACGTCACCACCGGGGCGCGGCGTGTCTGCTCGCCGGTTTCGCGGGCTTCGAATTGCTCGATGAGTTCGTCCTCTGCGGATACCTGTTTCTTGACGACCAGCTCGACGTCATATTCGAGCATGATCTCCTGTGCCTTGGCCGGGTCGATCACCTGATTGACCGTCGCCAACATGCCATCGGCCATCAACTGACGAATGATATGCGCCGACTTGATGCCCGTGGCGGCAGAAAGGTCTTTGATGGTGAAGGGCTCTTCGATCTCGACCTTGCCGGTCTTGATCTGCGGGCCCTGGGCGCCCTGACCCCGTCCGACGCTCGCGCGATGACGACGCAGTCCCGAGCCTGCCGCCGCCAGTCGCTGCGACCGCTCGATGAGATCCTGATTGCGCCATTCCTTGAGCTTCTCGCCGCTGCCGCTCTCGGCAGTGCGCCCCTTGCGGCGGGGCGATCGGCGGGTCTTCTTGCCCTTTCCGCCTTTGCGGTCTTCTTCGGTGCCGGCTGTCCCCGCGCCGGCGGCGCGGGACATCCCGCGTCGGACCGCCGGGGCCGGCGCGGGAGGTCCGCCTCGTCCACCCGGGGCTCCCCGTCCGCCCTGGCCCGGCCTTGGACGACCCTTGGGGGTGGGGCGACGGACGAAGTCGGGCTTCTCCACGCGGACCACGCGCGGGCCTTTCAACGTGGCGGGCTTGGGAACCACCTGCGGGCCGGCCGGTGCGGGGGGCTTGGGCTCGGCTTCCTTGTCCTCGTCGTCGACCTGCTCAGGCTGCTCGGTCTCCTCGGGCTTCTCGGCCTCGACGGGGAGCTCTACCTTCTCGGCGGCGACGGCGGGAGCTTCCTCTGCCTCCGCCTCCGCTTGCGGGGTCTCGGCGGCGGGGGGCTGTTCTTCCTCGATCACCGGTTCGGCGGCGGGCGCTGGTTCTTCCTCGTCGACCGACGGTGCGGGAGCTTCCTGCTCGGCGGCGGGTTGCTCGCCCTTGACCTCGGCGGCTTCCTCTTCGGCGATCGGGGCGGTTGCCTCCTCGGGCGTTTCGGCTTGTTCGCCTTCGCCCTCGCCTTCGTCGGTCGCAGGTTTCTCTTCGGCGGCCTCTTCGGCGGCAACGGGCTCCTCGGCCTTGGCGGCCTCCTCCGCTTCCTTCTTCCTCTTGCGGCGCTTTCGGGCGGCCTTGGCGCGCATCTCGTCCAGGTCGACATGGTCGGTCGTCTCGACGGCCGTCGAAACCGAACCTTCCGAGAACCACTCGCGCACCGTCGCTTCCAGACCGGCGGACAGGGCGGTCATGTGGTTCTTGATGTCCAGGCCTTCCGCCCGGCACTTGGCCAGGATGTCTTTGCTCGTTACGCCGAGCTCTCGGGCCAACTCAAATACACGCGTTGCCAAGTGAACCTCCTCGGTTCGGGTCGCTGGAGGGCAGCGCCTTGCATCCACTCGCGAGTCGATGGGCGCTGCTCCACCTCGATTCTGTTCCGTCGGCCGACCGGCGCCTACTCAGGTGCCTGGGTGCTCTCGGAACCGCCGGCGGCGCGGTCGGTCTCCGTGATCTCCGGAGAGGACTGCTTCGACGGCTCGATCGCCGGAGCAACCGCATCCTGGGCGGCCTCCTCGGGCGATTCATTCTGCGTCTGCTCTGTCTGTTCGGTTGTGTCGGTTGTTTCGACGGGCGGGGCTGGCTCGCCCTGCTCGTCGGACGCCTCGGCGGGGCTGGGCGCCTCGGGGGCCAAGGCCCCTTCGTCCGTCGTGGCAGCCTCCCCGGAGTCAGCCGCCGCAGGGGCCTGCTGCTCGGCGCGGGCGGCTTCCTTGGCGGCGGCCTGCTCCTCGGCGACCCGGCGGGCCTCCTGGGCACAATGCACCACCACCTTCTGGGCCAACGCACGCTCCATGCCCAGCTCGTTCACCAGCGGATCCGGGCCAACCTCCTCGACGTCCAGGACATTCACCATGCCCATCGCCACGACCTTGTCGATCATCGTCGAGTCCATGCTCTCAATCGCCCGGAGGGCCTTTTCCAGCGTGTCCAGCCCGGTGTTGAACTCGCCCGGGGTGAGAATGTCAATGTCCCATCCGGTCAGCCTCGCCGCGAGACGAACGTTCTGGCCTCGCTTGCCGATCGCCAGGGACAGCTGGTCTTCGGTGACCACGACCGTCGCACGACCCAGCTCGAAGCAAAGAGCGATCTCGGCGACCTCGGCCGGCTTGAGCGCGTTGGCGATCAGCATCTTCGACGAATCATTCCATCGGACGATGTCGATCTTCTCGCCGCCCAGTTCATCGACAATGCTGCGGATTCGGCTGCCGCGGATGCCCACGCAGGCGCCCACCGCGTCGACCTTGGAATCCACCGAATGGACAGCCACCTTCGTGCGGTAACCTGCCTCGCGGGCCAACGCCTGGATCTGGATGATTCCCTCGCCCACCTCGGGCACTTCCAGCTCGAACAGGGCCCGGATGAAGTCCGGGTGCGAGCGGGAGAGAATGATTTTCACCTGGGCCGGGCTCTCGCGAACGTCCAGCACCATCGCGCGGATGCGCTCGTCCGGGCGGTGCGAGTCGCCGGGGATCTGCTCGCTCTTGGGCAGGAACGCCTCGGATCGGGGCAGTTCCACCACCAGCGAGCCGCCTTCCCATCGGGCGATCTTGCCGGTGACGATCTGGCCTCGCTGTTCCAGGAATTCGTCGTAGAGGCTGCCCCGCTCGGCTTCGCGGATGCGCTGGATCATCACCTGCTTGGCGGTCTGGGCGGCGATCCGCCCGAGCGTGCGCATGGCCATCGGTTCGCCGTCGACGGAGGCGGCGATCTCGCCATTTTCGCGATCGATGTGGACCTCGACGTCCTCGGTGTCCGCGTTGGCTTTTCGAATGGCGGAATACATCGCGGCCTCGAGGTCCTCGAAGAGCACCTCTTTGTCGATGTTCTTATCGCGGGCCAAGGCGTCGACGATACGCAGCAGTTCCTGGTTCATTCGCGGTTCCTGTCTGTCAGTTGCCCTCTCGGGCGCCGGGCCGGTCCTGCCGGCGTCGGTCCATCAAAAAAAGTGGGTTCCATCGCCCACTTTCTCGCCCGTCACTGCACCGGTTTTCCTGTGAGTCGTCATGCCCCGCCCGGCGGGGCGTTTGCCCCGACAGGCCCCAAGGCCCACGCGGCAAATGCGTGTGAGCGCCTCCCGCCCAGCGGACATCTGCCCGCTGCGGGAACGGCACCCGGGATGGTTCCACGCCTATGCACCGGCCTGGTCCCAGGTCGCTCTCACGTCGCGTCTCCCATCCTCGCGCGATGACAACTCATAGTACTCAATCCCGGCAGCGACGGCGTCCAGCGCCGGCGAACCTGCCTGTCCTGATCCAAATCGATACGACCCGATGAGGCCCCGGCCAAGACGCCCGAAAACGGACACCGCAGCCGTGCTGACCTCCACTGACTGCCTCGGCGCACGAAAAACCGCCCCAAGACGAGCCCTCGGGTCGCAAGTACGCAGTAAGATACGCCATTCAAACCGCCTGGGTCAATGAAAAAGACGAAAAGTGCAGGTGGAGGTGTGCACGATGAACTGGGGCACGCTCCAGGTATCGAGCGACACGCGAATCGCGACGCCCGACAAGCCGTAAACTGCATCTGAAGCCCCATCTTGGCCTGTCCTGAGCTTGTCGAAGGGCGAAGCGAAAGGTGGGGGTAAACAGCGACGAGCGACACGCGAATCGCGACACCTGCGATTGCGCCCGCAACAAGTTGCGAGCCCTACGGGCGATCAGCCCTTTCAAGGGTGCCCCGGTTTGTGCAGCGAGCCCAAGCGAGCTG
>CAZFPT010000027.1:0-6616 GCA_964521005.1 uncultured Planctomycetaceae bacterium
TGTGGTTTGATTCATCCGACATCGCCGACGCCCGAAGGCGCCTGGCCGAAGGCGAGCCCACCACAGCCGCCATTTACGAGCTGGCCATGCAGCGTTCCCACGAGTCGCCCGAGGATTCGCTGGTCGACCACCCCAGTGCGGGCAAGGCCATCGAGGACGAGGCACATGCCCTGCTCCAGTCGTACCTGGTGGCGCATCTGCTCAGCGGCGAGGAGCAGTACGCTGCCCGGGCGTATGAGTATCTGCGGGTGCATGCCTGGGAGAATCGCCACAATCTCGGGCGCGGCACGCAATGCCTGATGACCGCCCTGTCGCTGGAGTGCTGCTGGGATGGCTGGTCTCCCGGGCAGCGCATCGAGATCACCAACCGCCTGGTCGAACTGCACCGGAGTTTCTATCACGTCGGTGATGGCGGCGACCCCCACACGGTGATCAACAATCACTGGGGCGTCGGTCATGCCGGCAGTGCCATCGCCGCGATGGCTGCCCACGGACTGCCGCGCAACGCTGAGGGCGACCGGTGGGATCTCACCGAAGGGCTGGCCTGGTCGCGAGGCCGGGCCTGGCCGTTCCTGGCCCACCATGGCGACGCGGGCCTGTACCACGAGGGGCTGGGGTACATGCTGTACCCGGCGTGCTTCTGGATGCCGATGGTCCTGGCGGCCAGGCGGCTGGACGGGACGGACTTCCTCGCCGACCTGCCTCACCTGGCGAAGATCGCCGCCTCGACGTACATCACCGCCACCGCCCGGGAGGTGGTGGGCGATTCGGAGCAGAACGACGCAACCTTCGGGGCGATGCTCTCCTGGAATGACGCGGGACTCGTCTGGAACCGGACCAACTCCGCCATCAACGCCATCGCGCTGGCGCCGGACCATCAGAAAGGCGCCCTGCGCTGGATGTACGACCGCCTCAACGGAATCGAAGGCCAGCGGGACTTCGCTTCCCGCTGGGGCGGGTGGGTGTTTACGCTCCTGGGCTATCCATATGACACGCCGGCCGAGCCGCCCGAGAACGTCCTGCCGCTCAACGTGACCGACTCGCGACAGGGGCTGGTCTTCCTGCGGAACCGCTACCGCGACGGCGACGATTCCGTGCTGGGGCTGTACGCCAAGCACACCCATCCCGGCGGCCATCACCAGGACGACGCCGGATCGATCCGCCTGGCGGCGCTGGGGCACGACTGGGCCATGGGCGGCGGACAGGCCCGCGGCGACGTCGCGTACCAGTCGGTCTTCTTCCCGGGCGAGGGACGTTCGGCGAAAGGGCTCGACCATGGGGCGATCCTGTACCGGCAGTTGCACGATCAGGGTGGCGTGGTGGGGATGGACCTCCGCCGCGTGAACATGGCCTACTGCGAGCGATGGGTCGGGGTGGACTACTCCGTCCGTGGCGGCTGCGATGTGCTGGTGGCGATGCTGGACGTTGCCGACGACCACCTCGGACGCCCGTGGACGTGGACGCTCTCGTTCGGACGGGACCTGCAGGCCGAGCTGTTGGACGACAACGCGGGGTTCGTTCTGCGGGCGGAGGACGGAACGGTTCTCTCCGCGAAGCTGCTGGGTTCACCGCCCCGTTCGCTGCAGGTACGCAGGATACCCGACTCGACGCGCACCTTTCAGTCGGGCCAGAAGCACGTCTATCCCGGCCGAGAGTACCTGGCGGCGGAGTTCGAGCCGGCCGACCATCTGAACGTCTACTGCGTGATGGCGATCCGTCGCGGCGAGCCGGCGACGATCGAGCACGCCGGAGGGCTCGCGGTCACCGTCGACGGGCAGAGCTGGGATCGTCCGATGGGCGCGGGCATCCCGGCCGGCTACCCGCTGGGCGAGGGGGGCACGCTCTGCCGCTGGCCTACCGGCGTGGTCGAGAAATGATCGTCGCCGCCGGACAACGAACTACCAGGCTTCCAGTTCGCCGACGATTTCCTCGACGAGGTCTTTCATCGTGACGATCCCGACGTGGCGATCGTGCTCGTCGGCAACCACACCCATCACGGCGTGAGCGGCCTGCATGCGCAGCAGCGCGTCGTCCACGCTGGTCTGGCTGGGCAGGAGGGTCGGCTCGGTCATCATCTCGCGCGGCGTCGCGCCGTCGGGACTGGTCAGGGCGTCGTACACGTCCAGCAGCCCGGCCACCGACCGATCCGACTGCATCAACGGAATGCGCGAGACGTCGTGTCGGCGGTAGAGGTCGATCAACTCGTCGCGGGCGATCTCCGCGTCGGCCTTGATGACCCGGTCCATGGGCACCATCACGTCGCGCACCTTGACCTGCGCGATGCGCATGACGCGGTCGGCCATCACCGATTGAAAGTGCGTGATCGCCCCGCTGGCGTGCCCCTCGGCCATCGCCGTCCCGATGGGGTCCTGCCAGTGCGGGTCACTGGCCGCCTTGCGCGAGCCGGTGAGCTTCATGACAACCGTGGACAGGGCGATCACCAGGGGCGAGAGGCCCGTGTAGCGGAACAGAATATCGCTGACGCGGATGAACCGGGCGAGGGCGTAGACCGGACGTTCGCCCAGCCGCTGGAAGCAGTTCTTCGGAACCGCGTCGCCCAAGATGAACAGCACCGGTGTCGTCAGCGCCACGGTGTAGAGGTCGGCGTTTCCGCCGGCCCCGCCCATGAGAAACATCGACGTGATCGCGAAAGTCGAGATGTAGCGGCAGACGTTCGTTCCGATCAAGGACGTTGCCAACAGATAGCTAGGCTTGTGGAGCATCTTCTGGAGCAGGACGGCCGGGTAGTACTTGTCTTCGGCATGCAGGTCCAGGCGGATGCGGTTGAGACGGTAAATGCCCGTCTCCAACCCCGAGTACAGCGCATCCAGCGTCACCGAGAAGCACAGAACCACCGGCCAGATCAGCCAGGGCAGGATGTCCGCCAACTGACCCATCATGCCTTGGCCTCGCTTTCCAGCTCGATGCGCAGCTGTCCGATCCGCCGCCCCCGCATGGAGACCACGGCGAACCGCAGGTTCCGGTAGGTCACCTCGTCGCCCACGCGGGGCATGCGTCCCAGCAGCGACGCCACGAAACCGCCGATGGTACGATGGCGTTCGACGGTAATATCCATATGGAAGGCGTCCACCCACTCGTGGATCGAGAGCATCCCGTCCACGAGGTACGCGTCGTCTCCGATGCGCTGCACCGGCTGACGCGAGCGCTCGCCCTCGGCGTCCGGGATGTCGCCGACGATCTCCTCCAGGGCGTCTTCCAGCGTGACCAGCCCCGCCAGACCGCCGTACTCGTCGACAACCATCGCCATCTGCCGACGTTTGGTACGGAACTGCAGCAGGAGCTTTTCGAGGTCGGCGGCCTCGGGCACGAAGATCACGTCGCGCACCAACTGCCGAACCGTGGCGTCCGGCTGCAGGAACAGCCGCTTGGCGTGCACGACACCCACGATGTTGTCGATATCGCCGTCGTAGACGGGGATCTTCCGCAGGCCGGTGCGTCGAAATGTTTCTTCCAGTTGTTCGCGGGGCGCGTCGAGGTCGCAGGCGACCATGTCCACGCGGGGCACCATGATGTCGCCCACGCTCAGGTCGGTCAGCTCGATGATGCCCTGCAGCATGCTTCCGGCGTCGTCGTCCAGCACGCCGCGTCGCGCCGAGACGTCCAGCAGCGTCGCCAGTTCCTCGGCGCTCATGTCGCCCGTGCCGGAAGGTCGGGGTGCGATGATGCGCGTCAGCGGGACGACGAACGCTTTCTCGGTCAGCCAGAGCACCGGGGCCATCCCGCGCGCGAACAGCGCGATCGGGCCTGCCCCGAGAACCGCCCACTTCTCGCCCAGCCGGAATGCGAGCATCTTGGGAGTGACCTCGCCGAGAAGGATCAGCCCCAGCAGCGTCGAGAGCGTCAGAACGGCCATGTCCAGCCCGCTCGCACCGGGCATCTGCCCGATTCCCACGGTGAGAATGGCGCTGTTGCCCGCGTAGGCGACGTTCACGAGCATGTTCCCCAGCAGGAGCGAATTGAGCAACCTCTCCGGGCGCCGCATGATCCTCGCGGTGAGGCGTTCGAGGCGAAGGCCCGATCGACCCAGGCGATAGAGTTGCCCGCGGGTGAGGTTGAACAGGGCGGTTTCCGTACCGCTGAAGAATCCGCTGAATCCCAGCAGAATCAGCAACCCCATCAGGGCCCAGAATTCCTGCAGAAGGAAGGCGCCCCAGTCCATCACCGCCCGCCTTTCAGGCCGGCGGGCCCGGCTGGGTTCCCGGGAGGTTGTTCGCCGGGCTCATCCTCGCAGAGCGAGGCGTCGGCGTCAGCGGAATGTGTGTCGTTGGAGTTCATGCGGCAGGCGGCAGTATAGCGAGCAAGGCCGCCAAGCTAAAGCCAGTTCTGGGTGCGCATCAGCAGGTTGTCGTGCCCGGGGATGATCACGTCGGCCACCTCGTAGAGGTCCTGGAACGATTCCTGTGCGGCGTCCATGTCCACACACCCCTCCCAGACCTGCCCGGCCTGGAAGTGGTCGGCCGTCAGGGCGGCGTCACCGGCGATGACAATGGTCTGGGTGGCCGGGGTGAGCACCAGACCGGCTGAGCCCACCGACGGACCGGGCAGCGGATACAGTTGCACCTGCGAGGAGAAACGCTCGGGGGCGGGTTGGCACTTCGCCAGCAGTTCCAGGTCGTGACGGACGCTGGTGGCGTCTTCCTGCTCGAGGCGGTCTTCGCTCTCCAGCAGGCCCTGCAGATGCTCGCGATACGCCTCCAGCTCCGGCTGATGTACGTGCCACCGCGCGTGGGCCAGCTCGCCCAGCGCCCTTCGATGCGTCGGACGAAGCGTCGTGAGGAACACGTCCGTCACGTCGGCCAACCGTTTGCCGGTGCGCTCGAAGAACTTCGCTTCGAGCATGGGCGCCGGCAGCGACGGATCGATGAGGATCCGCTTCTGGTCGTCCTCGACCAGCGTGGTGGTGGCGTGGGCGGTGCGCACAGCGGCGTTCTCGCCCCAGAGGCGATTCTGCGAGCAGGTTCCGATACTGATGATGCGGTAATTCAATGCGGCTCCGTTCGGTTCCAGTGCGGGATGGGGTTACTTCCTCAGCGTCCCGTAGCTGAGCCCGTCGCGAGACCAGAGCTTCTTGCCCTCCGGCGTGATCTCATAGGCGACGTTGTTTCCGGTAACCAGTGTATTGCCCCCCGGCAGGCGAAACGCGTCGGCGGGACTGTTGACCTTGTGCGTCCAGACCACCTTCTTGTCCCGGTCCACTTCCTCGATGCGGCTTCGGCTGAGCAGCGCGACCAGCACGTTTCCGTTGGGCAGGTGCTGAACGCTGTACACCTGCGTGCCGAAGCTGTGCTCCCAGACCGTTTTCCCCTCGGGCGTGACCTCTGTGACCGAACTGCCTGCAGCGACCAGTGTATTTCCACTGGGAAGGCGCTCGGCGTCGGTGCAGCTGCCGGGCGTCTTGTAGCTCCAGGCGATCTCCTTCTCGCGAGTGACCTCGATCACCCGGTTCCCGCTGTAGTTGGCCACCAGGAAATTGCCGTTCGGCAGCAGCTCGGCGTTGAGGCAGTTGATCCCATACTCCCAGACCCGCTCGCTCTTGGCGTTGACGACGATGAGCTTGTTCTCGGAATACGCGGCGATGAGCACGTCTCCGTTGGGGAGTTTCTCGGCGCTCCACGCTCCCTGCGCCTGGTGCGACCAGACGACCTTACCACGAGGATCGATCTCCTCGACCTTCTGTTTGTAGCCATAGGCCAACAGGTAGTTGCCCCCCAGGTTACCGCGACATCCCTGAACGAGTCGGGCAGGCAGGCGCAGCTCGGCCGAGCTGCCTTTGGCGTCGACCCACTGCGACCACTTCTTGATCCCCGCCCGGCGGTCGCCGGCAGACTCGGTCGGGTTCAGGGCAAAATACTGCCCCGTCACCGCCCGCAGCGTTGAGAGCGACTGCGATCGAACCTGCGGATCATTGGCGTCCAGCAGATCCACCAGCGCCTTGAGGCCGGAGCGGTTCTTGAGATTCAACATCGCCACGGCCGCCCGGATGCGGATCTCGGGTTTGCCGCGGTTCATCCATTGCGTGAGCTTCTCGCTGCGATCCGGACCCAGCGTGACGGCCAGGGGCTCGATGAGAATTATGCGCGTCTCGGTCGCGGCGGCGTCAAAGACCCGGCGGATCGTCTCGAAATCGCCGGGGGTGGCGATCGCCCGCAGCGCCTCGGCGGCCGACCTGCGCACATGCGCCTTGCGGCACAGCGGCAGGACGCTCAACACCGGTTCGAGACACTCGTGATAACCCCGCGCAGCGATCACCCGGAACGACGCACGCAGGATCGGCGAGATACCCTCGCCGCGACGGCGGAGAATCTCCTTCGCGCGGGCGGCGACTTCCGGATCATCGCTCCGGGAGGCCTCTTCGAGCTGATCGGTCGGAACCGCCGGCAACGACAGCAGCGTCGAGGTGGCCTGCTCGCGTTTCCGCCAGTCCTTGTCGCCGAGCATTTTCAAGGCGTCCCGGGCCCGCTTCTCGTGGTCGGCGCTGGGGTTGAGGTCCACCAGCCAGGAGCGGATCCCTTTCTCGGTCGGCTCGATGCCCGCCTCTTTCAGCAGGCCCAGGACGGCATCGTCCACGTCATCGGCACCCGACGAATCGGCCCGG
>CAZFPT010000027.1:6716-9440 GCA_964521005.1 uncultured Planctomycetaceae bacterium
GAGGGTCCTGCGAGGCCCACCGATAATTCGCATATGCTTCGGGGTCGATTCTACTCCTTGAAGACGTTCGATGCGCCCCTGTTGTTCTGTGATATCACAGCCGGCCCTGCAACTCCTGGCGAAACTCGCCGAGGAACCGCGATTCGATCGCCAACCTGCGGTCCATCGCCTCGACGGAGGCCGGGAAGTTCAGGCTCGCCCGCGCCGAAGCGAGGTACTGCCGGTTCTTCTCGCCCTCGTAGTAGGTAATCCACTCCTGCGGCGGGTCTTCATGGGCGGCGTTCCAGTGAAACGCCATCCACACGCTCATCGCCCCGAAATGATCCAGCACGTCAGCGTCCTGCACGACGCGCTCGGCGACGCTGCTGTCGGGCGAGTTGCGCCGGTTGTGCATTCGCACCAGCCGGGATACCTGCGCGAGCTCGCCGGGCGGACAGGCACCCGAGAGGAGTTCGCCAACCCGCTCAGCCCCGACGTCCTGGTGGGCCGGGGCGCCCTTGCCGACGTCATGAAACAACCCGCCGACCCGCAGCACGTCGCGCGAGACCTCGATGGGTTCGTCGACGAGATCCGCCAGGCGCAGCGCCAGCTGCGAGACCCGCAGACCGTGATGGAAAATGTACCCTGTTTCGCGTTCGGGCTGGGTTTTGCGAGAGCCCATCGCATCCCGAGCGATGTCGATGGCGCGTTGCACCTGCATTGGCGACTGTCCTTTCGCCCCACGGCCGGCGATGCTTACGCGCGGATCCTCGCCAGCACGCGCAACGCCCAGATGACCTCTTCGCCCCTCACGGACACCGGCGCAACCTTCGGCGACAGCGCCACCAGGTGTACGGTCTGACCCTCGCGGCGGTAGATCTTGCAGGTGACGCCGATCTGATTGGCCAACTGCACCACCGCGGCCCGTCCGTCGACCGCCTCGGCCGACGGACTGAGCAGAACCAGGTCCCCGTGCCGGATGTCCGGATCCATCGAGGACCCGTCCACCTGCAGGGCGAATGCATCAGGATAGCGGGCCTTGACGTCCTCGGCCACCACGAACTGGGCAACGTCCGAAGCGTCCGGACGGGTGAGCGTGACCACCTCCGCCAGGTCCGCGGGCGACTCGTCTCCCTGCGACCTGCCGACGGTCACCTGCCGGGGCGTTTGGCCGGCGTGGCGGGCGACGATCTGCTCCAGCGTGGGCACGCCCTGACCCTGCTGACCCTGCCAGAACTGCGGAACCCCCGCAGCTGTGCGACCCAGAACCGGAACCCACGTCTCGCGAGCCCGCTGCGGATCGCGCGAGCCGGGAACGTCCATCGCCCCGGGCCGATCCGCCTCGCCGATCAACTGCTCGACGTCATCGTCGGCTGAGCGATAGTCACCCTCGATGTCCTTCGACGGGAACGAACGGGTCTGCTCGAGAATCTCCAGAAACGCCTGGAGCGGACCGGCCGAGGCCGGGTGCTCGGCAATCAGCTTGGCCGCCCGCTGCAGGACCGGATCGTCCGCCCCCACACCAGCAGAGCAATCGACCTCGCCGGTCAACAACCAGCAAAGATTCACACCGGCCACCTTCGCGATGTTGACCAGGACGTCGGCCGGCGGGACCCTGCCGTTCTCGTAGTAGTCATACGTGCTGGCAGGCAAATCCAACTGCCGGGCGAAAGCAGACTTGCCCCGCGGACCGGTCACTTCCCGGCGCAGCTGCGCAATGCGGGCGCAAACCTCGTTTTTGGGGGAATTTTCCATAATTTATTCGCAATGACGAAAGAACTATGCCACAATACCTGTACTTACGAGGCGGGCGAGCCGGTCCGCCAACATTGTTCACCTATTGTAAGTCCTTTTGTGACAGGGGCAAGAGACAGCACCCAAACTGTATGTATCTGTTGAGGTCGGTAAAATCAACCACTCTTGATGAGATTTTGTCAAAAGAAGCCTGCTGAACCACCGTTCCTCCTCCCTTGGAAGGAAGGAACGGCCGTCCCCGACGGGTCCGCGCCCGTCCGGGGGCAGCATCGCCGGGGTCGGTGCATTGCATCGACCCCGGTTCTCCGCGCCGAACGCTCAGCCCATCCCTTCGCCCCACGCCAGCAGCGCCGTTACAGGCCAATGATCCGACGGGATCCGCCCCTGCCGACGCGTGCGATCAATCCGCGCGTCGACCACGTCGAAATGCTCGGAGCAGAGAATCCAATCAATCCGTCGCCGCCCGACCTCGACCGACGCCTCTGAGACTGCCTCGCGCAGCGTGGCGCCCTCACTGCCCGCCCGGGTGAGTTCATCATGCACCGCCCCGCCAAGGGTAGCATTGAAATCGCCGGTCACCACGCACGCCCCGCCCCCTGCCAGGGCAGAGACGTGCTGGCGGATCAACCTCGCCCCCCGCAGCCGGGCCCGCCGCCAGAAGCAACACAGGTGCGTGTTGACCGCGACAAACTCCCTGCCGTCGTTGGCCCGGTCCGCCAGGCGCACCCAGCTGGCGACCCGCGCCGGCAGCGACCACCACCATCGGCTGCCCCGAACGTCCGGGGTCGGCCCCAGCCAGAAATGCCCCTCGTCACGCTTCTCGAACCGCTCGCGACGGAACAGCACCGGGGTGTGCTCGCCGAGACGCTCTCCCCCGCCCCGCCCGATGGACACCACATCGAAGCCCACCAGCCGATCCCGCAGAAACCGCAGCTGCGGGCGACGCGCCTCCTGCAGACCCACCACGTCGCCGTCGAAGGCGCGGATCGC
>CAZFPT010000027.1:9540-28232 GCA_964521005.1 uncultured Planctomycetaceae bacterium
GCGGGCGACGCGCCTCCTGCAGACCCACCACGTCGCCGTCGAAGGCGCGGATCGCCTCCAAGACCGCCTCCCGCCGATGCGTCCATCGCCACCGACGACCGATGGCCCGCGTCGTGAGAATGTTGAAGCTCATCACCGCCATCGGCTTGCCCGCAGTCATGGCCGGATCCTCCCGACAGCCAACATCAAATTATGGGTGGGCTTCGAGGCAGGCAACGAAGCCGTTCAAAAAGGATTGTTCGCTCATGTCGCCAGTTTCGCCCTTGGTTCGGGGCGGTGCAAGAGTTCGCTGCGGGAGACGCTTGCACCTTCGCCCGCGGGTCGCCACAATACACTCGCCCCAATGGGGGCACACATGACCCATCGAAAGGAGCCGGCTGTGACCGATCCCCGCGTGACGAAGCTTGCGAAGGTCCTGGTGGACTACTCGCTGAACATCAAGAAGGGCCAGCACATCATGATCGTCGGTTCGCCGCTGGCTGCCGAGGGCATCCGCGAGTTGTATCGCCTCGCCATCGAACGCGGCGCGCACGTCGAGGTGCAGACGCCCATCGAGGGGCTCGGCGAGATTTTCTACAAGACCGCCACCAAGGCACAGCTCGAGTGGGTCAACCCGGTCACCAAGTACCGCACCAAGAAAATCGACGGCGTCATCCGCCTGCTGGGCGACGCCAACACGCGCGATCTGACCGGCTGCGACCCGAAGAAGATGGCCACCTTCTCCAAGGCCCACGAGAGCGTCAAACGCCTGTTCATGAAACGCTCCGCCGACGGCGAGCTGAACTGGTCGCTGACGCAATGGCCGACGCACGCCAACGCCCAGGACGCCGACATGAGCCTCAGCGAGTACGAGGATTTCGTCTTCGCGGGCGGCAAGCTGCTGGACTCCGACCCGGTTGCCAGCTGGAAGGCGCTGAGCAAGGCCCAGGCGAAGATGGTCCGCAAGCTCAACAAGGCCAAAGAGGTCCGCATCGTCGCCGAGGACACGGACATCACCTTCAACGTCGCCGGGCGCAAGTGGATCAACTGCGACGGCAAGCTGAACTTCCCCGACGGGGAGGTGTTCACCGGGCCGGTGGAGGACGGCGTGAACGGCTACATCCGCTACAGCTTCCCTGCCGTCCATGGCGGGCGGGAAGTGACCGACGTGTTCCTGGAGTTCGAGAAGGGCAAGGTCGCCCGCGCCACCGCCTCGAAGGGCGAAGACTTCCTCAAGGCGATGATCGACATGGACAAGGGCTCGTCACGGCTGGGCGAGCTGGCGTTCGGGACCAACTACGACATCCAGCAGTACACGCGGAACACGCTGTTCGACGAGAAGATCGGCGGCACGGTACACCTGGCGCTGGGGTCGAGCTATCCCGAGACCGGCGCGACCAACGAAAGCGGGCTGCACTGGGACATGGTGTGCGATACGCGCAAGGGCGGCGAGATCCACGTCGACGGCGAGGTCATCGCCCGGGACGGGCGGTTCCTGGACACCACCTACCCCCAGCCGAAGACCAAAACGCGCAGACGCTCCGGCGCCGCGAAGACCTCCGCCCGGAAGAAATAATCAGCCGTCGCGCCGGGTGACGCGCGCCAGCCCCCAGTCAGCCAGCATCGCGCAGGCCGACAGGAGCATCGCCAGCCATGCGAGGTCCACCCATCCTCGCGAGCGGGCCCGCTGCAGGAATGCTGACAGCTGCGCCTCCCGCACGATGACCCGTCCGCCGACGCGGGTCGCCAGCTCGGCCAGGGCTGCCTGGTCGGCGCCCAGGGCAGTGAATTCCGGGGCGATCGCCCCACCGACAGCGCGCCGATAGACGACCCGCCCGTCCCCATCACTCACGGAGAGATACCCCGGGCCGTGGGGGGCGGGCAACTCGCCGCGGTAGGTTCCCGGGGCGGACTGCAGCAGCGTGGTGCTCTCGTCGAGCGACGTCTCAGCCGGCGAAGTCAGCCGGGCCTGCAGGGAAAGATCGTTGATGGGTCGACCGTCGGCGTCGGCAGCGCGAACCGTCAGCGCGATCGTGTCGCCGGCCCGCTCGATGTCGGCAGAGAATCGCGGGTCGACCGTCGCTCGACGAGCCCACCGGACAGCCGACGCGATCAATCGCTTCCACCGCTCCCCCTCGGCGAGGCGGTCGGCCGACAGCGCGACGCTCACCACCTTGCCCGCTCCCACGCCCCAGCGTGCCACGATCGCGTCGCCTTCGCGCCGCGTCCGCAGGAGCACCTGGGCCCCTTCCCGCGGTCGGCCACGCAGATAGGCGCCCAGCTTCGGCCAACCGTCGGCGGGCAACCCGAAGACCGCCCCCGAACCAGCCGGCGTGAACGCCCCGGTCTGCAACGCGTCGGCCCGGGAGCCCTTCACAAACCGCGCGAACACCTCTGCCAGCCCCGCCAGGGTGTCCCGCTGCACCAGCGACGCCCCGGTCCGCCTGGCCAGCCGCCGCAGCTGCACGGCGCCCGGGTGGGTGTCCGGCGCTTCGCCGGTCGCGACGATCGCGAGCTCCTGGCTGCCCTTCTCGAACGCGCGGGCGAGGGCGTCCACGTCGAGCGGACGGGTCTGCAGGTCGGTCAGCAGCAGCACCAGCCCGTTGGCGTCCGCGGCGACGGCGGGCTTGAGGGCGGCGGCGAGTGCGTTCCCCGCGTCGGTGGCCCCGGCAGGTTTGACGGCCTGCAGGGCGTCCCGCAGGGCGGCGAAGTCCGGTGGCCCATCGCCCGAGGTGTACCGCCGGCGCGGCGTGTCGGCAAATGTCCACACGCTCAGCCGATCGGCCTGGGTGAGATGTCGCCCCATCGCCAGGGCCGCCTCGACCGCCTGGTCGAAGGTCCGTCGCAATCGCCCGGTGGCGTCTTCGCTGGACTGGCCCATCGAGCCCGAGGCGTCCAGCAGCAGGCGAACGTCCAGCCGCGACCGCTGCCAGGGATGAAACGACACCGGCAGGGCCCGGGCGAGCGGATCGTTGGCGTCGGAAGGGCTGCGACGCGGGCCGCTGCCCACCACGACCAGCCCGCCGCCCGCGCGGGCGTACCGCCCCATTGCCTCGCGCAGCTTCGCGGGCAGCGACTCACCCGACGGGTCCACCGATACGATCGCCGAGTACCGCAGCAGCGAGTCCAGAGAATCCACGTCGGTCGGCGCCAGCAGGTCGACGCGCTGAAGGTCGGCGGCGATCCAACGGGCGGCGGCCGCGGCGATCAACCCGACGCGATGCTCCCGCGGCAGCACTGCCGTTGCGAGTGAATCGTTCTCGGGGACGGTGTCTGCCGGCGTGAGCGAAGCCGTGAACGAACCGCCCTGCCCGCCCGGCAGCGGAACCGTCAGCCGAGTCGTGGCCCGGTCACCGGCGCGAAGGGAGAGCGGACGGCGCGCCAGGCGACGCGGAACCGGAGCGGCCTGATGGATTTCGAGTGTGCGATGCAGCGACGCGTTGGACGCAACGGTAACGACCAGCGCGACGTTGCCGTCCGCCCGGCGAGCGGCGGTCAACGCGGCGATGCGCGCGTCGGGCGGGGGTGCGGGCATGGGCACAACCGCCACGGGCAGACCGCGTCGCCTCAGCGTCTCAGCGGCGGCGGCAACGTCGTCGTGATATCGGCCGTCCGTTCGAATCAGCACCGCCCGAGGCGCCGGCGAGACCGACGCAGCCCATCGCAGCGCCGGGGCGAGATGTGTGGCGTCGGCGGGCAGCTCGGCGGCGGGTTCCACGGCAAGGCCCCGGGCGAAACGCACCGTGCGCAGCGGGACGTCCACCGGCGGCGAAAAGGTCGGCTGAGTACGGACCGACGCGGAGACATCCTGCAGCAGGAGCACGGGTTGGTCGCCCGAGTCAACCTGCCCCATCGGCCCGGCCAGCGCGAGCGCCAAACCGGCCAGGGCGATGGTCTGCAGCGCGGTGCTGATGAGCGAAACGCCCCGGCCCCGGCGCTGGCCGCGACGGGCCAACACCCACGGCAGCGCGCAGGCAAGCAGCGCAGAGAGCAGCCAGGGGCGTTGCAGTTCGAAGGCCAACGCCAGGATGGACGCGTCAGGGGCCAACATGCCTCAAGCGTACCAAGACGCGGAGGAAGGGGGAAGACAAGACCGCGGGGGACAGACAAGACCGCGGGGGCAAGCGACAAAGCAGCGACAAGCGACAAAGCAGCGACACGCGAAGAGCGACACGCGACAAAGCAGCGACAAGCGAATCGCGACAAGTGACACGCGGTGAAACGAAGTTGAAGCCCCATCTTGAGCCGGTCCTGAGCTTGTCGAAGGGCGAAGCGAAAGGTGGGGGTCGAGAAGCGGAAACCCAAATTCCAAATGACAAGTTCCAAGGAGTGATCGTCCCATATCAACCCGAGTGGGGGAGATCGGAATGCGAACCGATCAGCGTCTGCTTTCCTTGGAATCTGGTACTTGGAATTTGTCACTTCACTGACGGCCGGGTTGCTCAGCTCGCTTGGGCTCGCTGCACAACGCCGGGCACCCTTGAAAAGGCCGTAGGGCTCGCAACTTGTTGCGGGCGCAACAACGAAGACGGAAACAGAACATGGGCAGGATGCCCATGCGACGGCAAACGGGTGCCACTGACGTCTCCGCAAGTCAGTGCTCGGGGCGTTATGCGCCGGGGGTGGCGAGGACTTTCGCCTGGAGTGCTTCGAGGATTTTGCGGGGCATCTGGTCGAGGGCGACGGTCTTCTCGGCGGCGCCGCAGCGGATGGCTTCGCGGGGCATGCCGAACACCACGCAGCTTTTCTCGTCCTGTGCGAGGGTGTGAGCGCCGGCCTTCCTCATCGCCAGCAGGCCGTCAGCCCCGTCGGCCCCCATGCCGGTGAGGATCACGCCGACGGCGTTCTTTCCGGCGCTGGCGGCGACCGAGTGCATCAGCACGTCGACGGCGGGTCGTTGGTGATGGACTCGCGGGCCCTGTTTGATCTCGGCGAAGTAGCGGGCTCCGCTGCGTTTGAGGGCCATGTGATAGTTTCCCGGGGCCAGCAGCGCCACACCGGGCACGACGGCGTCGCCGGATTTGGCCTCGCGGACCTCCATCGCGCAGATGGTGTTGAGTCGTTCGGCAAAGGCGGCGGTGAAGTGCTCGGGCATGTGCTGGACGATGACGGTTCCCGGCGTGGTCACCGGCAGCTGCGAGAGGACGTCCTTGATGGCTTCGGTGCCGCCGGTGGACGCCCCGATCGCGAGGATCTTGTGGGTGGTCTGCCCGAGGCTGACCGACTGGATGGGCCTGGGTCGATCGGCATCGGGGGTGGACCTGGGCTTGCGGAACGTTCGCACGCACGAGGCGGCGCGGATCTTCTCGATGAGCGACTCGCTCAACTCGGCGACCGAGTACATGGATCCCGGTTTGGAGACCACTTCGATGGCGCCGGCCTCCAGGGCGGCCAGTGCGGTTTCCGAGCCTTCGGGGGTCAGCGAGCTGACGACGATCACCGGCAGCGGGTAGTACCGCATGAGCTTATGCAGGAAGGTCAGCCCGTCCATGCGGGGCATTTCCATGTCCAGCGTGACCACGTCGGGCTTGAGCGCAACGATCTTGTCCCGCGCGACGTATGGGTCGGTCGCGGTGGCGACCACCTCGATGTCCGGTGCCCGGGAGAGCTCCCGGCTGAGCACCTGCCGCACGACCGCGGAATCGTCCACGATCAGGACCTTGATCTTGCGTTTAGAAGGTGACATCCGGCCCTTCCTGCTGGAGGCATCCGAACTCGGCAGCGGCCATCACCGCCCCCTCCATGAAGAGGGCGACTTTGCATTCGCCGGAGTCCAGCATCAACCGGCAACTGCCGGCGGGCGAGTGGTTCTTGTGGCTGGCGGGGATATCGGCGTCGTCGGCCAGGGTGGGCGCCTCGACTTTGAAGACGGCTTCGCTGCCGGCGATCTTGGGAAGCAGGTTCCCGCAGACGACGTTGAGCAGTTCGCCGGCGGCGTCGCGCATCTGTTCGGCCGGCAGGTCGTCGCCCGGTTCCAGCCCCAGCATGTTGGCGCACAGCTCGGGCAGTACCGCCCGGGGCAGGCGCAGGAAGACGGTGCCGCTGAACGGCCCGGAGAAGTCCACCTCGGCCAGGACGCAGTCGCCGGCGGGCTGAGACGGGGCGTCCTCGTCGGGCATGGCGAACAGGAACGCCAGGGACATCATCGTTTCCTCGGTGACGGCCTGGAGGACCTCGTCGTACTCGCCGGTGTGCGAGGCGGTCTGGATGAGATCCTCGACGACCTCGCGGACGCGTTCGGGGGTGAAGGGCTTGTGAACGAATCGGGCGCCCTTCTCCTTGAGGCGATTGACGCGGGTCTCGCTTCCTTCGGTGGAGACCACCACGAGGGGCATGTCCTTCCACTTGGGGTTCTCGCGGACCTGGTCGATCATTTCCTCGCCGTCCATCACGGGCATGTTGATGTCGGTGAAGACCACGTCCACGTCCTGCTCAGCGAGGACGTCCAGCCCTTCCTGCCCGTTGGACGCCTGGTGGATCTCGCCAATGTCCAGCCCGGCCATCTTGAGTGTCTTGATGACCATCGCACGGGTGACCGAGCTGTCGTCGATTATCAGAAGATTCATCGCCATGGTTCTTTCCTCCCGCGGGGGAGCGGGGCCGCCGAGGTGGCATCGCTGCCGGGTCGGCCGTTGGGTTCGTTCCGTCTGTCAAGCAGGTCGATCCGATGAGTCACAGGGCCTTCTCCTTGCCGGCCGTCGACAGCCAACACCGTCCCGACTGGAGCTCCAGGTACATCGTGCGGGCCGAGCTCCCACCTACATCTTCGGATTCAATGAGCACGCCATTTTTCCAGAAGATCTTTTTGAGCATGATGTAATTGCGTCGCCCGATCGCGAACCGGTCGTCGCTCTTGCCCTGGACGTTTGCTCCCCCTGCCACGCGAACGACCAGGCGCTTCTTGACGCCACCGTGGTCGTAGAGTTTCCGGAAAAAGGCCGGCACGCCGGTATCCACGAACATGAGCGGATTGGCCCGGGCCTTTTCCGGGTTGATGCTGGACATGGGCATCATGACATGAAGGATCCCGCCCACCTGGACGTTCGGATCGTAGGCGGCGATGCCCAGGCAGCTGCCCAGGGCGTGCGTCACGATCGTATCGGTCGGGGCACTGGCGACCTTCATGTCTGCTACACCGACGATGTGTTTCACGGGCTTACCTCCCCAGTTCCCGCGCTACGGTTTCTGGTAAATGGCCGGCTGAACGTATTTGTACCGGTGCTGCGTTCCGGTAAGGCTTTCGGAATGTCCGATGAACAGAACCCCACCGGGGGCGAGGATATCGAAGTACCGGTTGACCAGTTTTCCCTGCGTGGTCTTGTCAAAGTAGATCATCACGTTGCGGCAGAAGATCACGTCGAACGGGCCCTTCATGGGCCAGTTCTCCATCAGGTTCAGCCGAGCGAAATGGATCAGCTTCCGGATGCTGCTCTTGGCCTGGAAGACGTTGCCGTCCGGGCGTTTCTCGACCACGCTGAAGTATTTGCTTACCAGGTGCTTGGGGGTTTCGCGGAACCGCTCCTGTCGGTAGACGCCCCGCTGTGCCATTCCGAGGACCTTGGTAGACAGGTCGGTGGCGAGGACGGCAGCGTCCCAACCGACCAGGTCGTTGATGGCCTCGTTGAGCAACATGGCGATGGAATAGGGTTCCTCGCCGGAGGAGCAACCCGCGCTCCAGATGCGGATTCGCCGTTTGCCCTTGGCCCGAATGGCGGGAATGACGGTCTCCCGGAGGTGCTCAAAGTGCTTGTGCTCACGAAAGAAGAACGTGAGGTTCGTCGAGATCTGGTCGAGCATCGTGGTCAGCTCGGCCCCGCTGGAGTCGTTGCGAACCGAATCCATGTACTGCCGGAACGAGCCCATTCCCAGTTGGCGGATGCGTTTGCCCAGGCGGGCTTTGACGAGCTCCTTCTTGCCGTCGTGCAGATTGATCCCGCAGTTGCGTTTGACGAATTCACTGATCTCGTTGAATTCGGTTTCGCTCAGGACGGCAGATTCACTGATCGCAAAACTCATCGCACTCTCGCGAACCCAGAACACGCTCCGCCGCGTCCTGACCCCCGTAAAGGTGTCTCCCCGCGGCAAGGCCGCGAGGCCTGTCCAAGCCGCCCGCGCCACGCGGAGTCGCGCGGGTAACTACCCCACCGGATTATCGACCCGATCCGGATGGCACTTTCGCAATACGCCCGGGCGGACGAAGTTCCCCTGGCCCCACCATCGAGGCGCACCTGGACCCGGCACCGCTGGCGCCCGGCAAGCAACGCCCGATCCGTCCTGCCGGCGGGCAGGAAAGCGGTCCGATCCCCACGATCGGCCCGTCGGTTCAGCCCACGCCGGCAGCAGATTCCATCGAGGCGAGGTCCTCGCGTGTGACGACCTTGCCGATATCCAGCAGGATCGTCACGCGGTCCTCGCACTTGCCCATCCCGAGGATGTACTCGGTGGTCACTTCGTTGCCGAACTCCGGGGCGTCCTCGATGCTCTTGGAGGGGATGTCCAGCACTTCCTGAACGCGGTCGACGACGATGCCCATGTCCAGGTCATCGACGGAAACCACGATGATGCAGGTCTGCTCGGTGCGCTCGGCCTCGTCCATGCCGAACTTCAGCCGAAGGTCCATCACGGGAATGACCATCCCGCGAAGGTTGATCACGCCCTTGATGAACTCGGCCGTCCGCGGGACGCTGGTAACGTCCATCGCGCCGATGATCTCGCGCACGGTCAGGATCTCCAGGCCGTACTCCTCGTCACCCAGCATGAAGGTGAGGTACTTGCCGCCCCGCTCGATCTGCGTCTGCGTCTCGGTGGTCTGCGGTTCGTCACTCATGATCGGCTCCCTGTTGCGTTGAGTCTCGTTTCGTTCGGTTCGTCCGCTTTGCGGGTCATGCCGCCGAGGCCGACGATCGACCTCGCTGGTTGGCGAGCTTCAGGATGCCCGTCGAATCCAGGATGAGTCCGACCCGGCCGTCGCCCAGAATCGCTCCGCCCGAGACGCCGGGAATCGTGCCCAGCGCCTGACCGAGCGACTTGATGACCACCTGCTGCTGGCCGAGAATTTCGTCGACCATCAGGGCGCATCGTTTGCCCTCGCCCTCGATGATGATCAGCAGACCCTCGGTCGGATCCGCACAGGACTCGGGAATGTCGAACAGCTCGTTGAGACGGAACACCGGAAGCAGCTCGCCGCGGAGCAGCACCTGTTCGCCCTGGCCGGTCACGGTGGTGACCATGCCCGGCTCGGGGCGGAAGCTCTGCTCGATGGTAATCGTCGGCAACAGGTACCGCTGCTCGCCCACCCGCAGGAGCATCGCATCGGCGATGGCCATCGTCAGCGGCAGACGCAGTGTGACCGTCGTCCCCCTGCCCTGGGTCGAGGAGACCTCGATTCGCCCCCGGACGGACTCGATGTTCTTGCGGACCACGTCCATGCCCACTCCGCGCCCGGAAACGTCGGTGACCTGATCGGCCGTCGAGAAGCCCGGCTGGAAGATCATCCCGAACACCTCGTTGTCGGGCAGGTCCTTGGCCTTGTTGGCGTCCACCAGACCTCGCTCGACCGCCTTGGCGACGATCTTCTCGCGGTCCAGCCCTTTTCCGTCGTCGGCGATTTCGATCACCACGTTGCCCGCGGCGTGATACGCGCGGAGAGTGACCGTCCCGGTGGGGTCCTTGCCGGCAGCCACGCGATCCTCGGCCGTCTCGACGCCGTGGTCGCAGCTGTTGCGCATCATGTGGATCAGCGGGTCGCCGAGGGTCTCGACCATGGTGCGGTCGATCTCGGTGTCCTCGCCCTCGGTGACGAACTGCACCTGCTTGCCGGCCTTTCGGCTGACATCGCGCACCAGGCGGGCCATCTTCTGGAAGGTCGCCTTGAGCGGAACCATCCGCAGCGACATGGTAAGGTCCTGCAACTCGCGGATGATCTTGCCGGCGTGCGAGACATTGCGGGCCAGGCGACCGCCCTCGCCCTCGGTGACGGTCGGGTCCTGCTGCACCATCGACTGGGCGATGACCAGCTCGCCGACCATGTTGATGAGGCTGTCGAGACGATCGGTACCCACGCGGACCGACGATTCGGTCGTCGAACCGCCCATCTTCTTCTGGGTGCGGACCGCGTCGACGACGTCCTTGGGCTGGGTCTTCTTGTCTGCGACGAGTTTCTGACCGATGGGGGTCGAGCCCTGGTTTTCGGCGGCGCTTTCGACGTCGTCCCGTGTGGCGGCGCCCTTGCCGACGAGGATGTCGCCCACGCGCATCGGCTGGGTGTCTTCCTCTTCGCTGACGCCGGCGCCTTCGGGATCGGAAAGGACCGCGAGCAACTCGTCGAAATTCTCGGGAACCGGCGTAAGCGAACCGGGCGCCAGGCCGTCGAGCTCGCCGATCATCATCTTCAGGGCGTCGGAACTCTGCAGCGCGAGGTCGGCATAGCCGCCGATCATGCGCAGCTCGCCGTCGCGGGCGCGGTCCAGAAGATTCTCGGCGAGGTGGGCACATTTCTGGATCCGCTGGAGATCCAGGAACCCGCTGGTGCCCTTGATCGTGTGGAACGCGCGGAACACCACGCTGATCTGGTCGAGATCGTCCGGATTGGACTCCAGCTCCAGCAGGGCCGCCTCGGCCATGTTGATGTGGTCGAGACACTCGACGATGAAGTCCTTGAGAAGGTCCAGGTCGGTATCCTCGGGAAGGATCGCCTCGCCCTCGAACGTCGGGGCTTCGACCTTGACGGCAGGCGTTTCCTCGGCGGCAGGTTCTTCAGCGGGTGCTTCCTCGGCTGCAGGCTCATCGGCGGGAGCTTCTTCCGGAGCGGGCTCATCGGCGGGAGCTTCTTCTTCGGTGGCAGCCGATTCTTGCTCGGCGTTTTCGGGGAGGTCCTCGGCGAGCACTTCCGCTTCCACCGGCGCGGCGGCTGCGGCGATCTGGAGCTGCTCGGCGGCGAGGTCCATCGCGTCGCCGTCATCCGGCGCGACGCCCTTGAGAATCATGTCCAGCTGGGCGGCGGCAACACCGATGGGCTCGGTCACCTCCAGGGCGAGCCCTTCGCGGGCGGCCGTGGTGAGCAGTTGCTCGTGCAGCGCCTGGAGATTGTCCGTGTCGCCCGGGTCCATGGCCACCACTCGTCCGGCGAGCTGTTCGAGGTGGGTTCCCAGCGCCGGGGCGGCGGATTCGGCAGCGGCGGGCTCATCGCAAGCGGGCTGCGCTGCCGGTGCGTCGCCGGAGGAAGCGTCTCCGCCGGCCAGCGTCATCGCCTCGGCGAGACCGGCCTCCTCGACGGTTCCTTCAAGGTAGCTCTGGGCGATCTCGACGGACTTGGCCAGATCAAGCATCGCCTGGGGCGCGTCGTCCACCTGTCCCTGGTAAATCGCCTGGAGACGCAGGAGCATCTGGTGGGAGACTGCGGCGAGCGTTTCGCCCTCGGGCACCTTGGAGAACCCCGCCTCAAGACTGGTTCCGACTCCGACAATCACTTCCGGATCGGAGACATCGGCGACCTGCATCCACCCTCTGAGGCCTTTGATGGCCTGCAGCACTGACTCTTTCCATGACATAGTTGGCTTCCTTGAGCCTGAACTCTGTGAGAGACCCCCGTGCTAGCCGCCCAGCGGTCCGGTTCCGCAGACCACACCGGTCCACAGCCCCCCCACGGGCGAACAGAAGCACGCTTTCTGCTGGAACATCTCGCGCTGCACAAGTACTTCAAGAGACTCGGCCCGCATGACGGAGGGCAGCGAGATCTCGACGTTCAATCCACGCTGGTCGAGCAGCTTCTTGACCTGGCCGACGACGATGTTCGTCAACTCGCCGATCGCGTCGCCCATATCGGCGCTGTCGAAGGGGATTTCAAAGCCCGCGAACTTCAGCGAGATCGCCTCGGCTGTGTCCTTGGGCAACCCCAGGAACACCGCCCATTCGAGGTCTCCCACCAGCGAGATCACCGAGAGGATCATCCCCCCCTGGGCATTCTCGGTGGGATCCTCGGAGGTGGGCTCCAGCTCCAGCCCGCACATCTGCGAGAGGATCGACGAGAGGCTTTCGGCTACGATGGTTCCATGTTCGGCTATAGTATCGGGCACTCTGTTTTCCTTCAGGGCAGAGCCGAGACTGACTCAAAGACATCAGGCAAGTTTTCCGGCAAGCTTGCCGAAGAACCCTTCGCCCTTGGCGTTGACCTTCTCAAAGAGCGGGCCGAGCTTCTTGGAGAGGACTTCGACGGTGAAGGGCTTGACGATGAAGCAGTCGACCCCCGCCTCGTCGAGTGCTTCTTCCACTTTGGCGACGGTGCTTTCGGTGGTGACCATGACAATCGGGACGTGACGCTTCTGCTGGGCACGGACCTGCTTGGCGAAGTCGATCCCGGACATGTTGGGCATGTTCCAGTCGACAAAGCAGATGTTGATCTTGTCTTCGTCGAAGGCTTCCAGCGCCTCGACGCCGTCGCCGGCCTCGGTAAACACGAAGTCGGCCAGTTCCGTCTCCCGCAGCGAGCGCATCACCATCTTCCGCATGATGCCGCTGTCATCTACAACCAGAGCGTGAATGTTCATCGTTCGATCCCTTGTCTGGGGTTCGCCGATCTGCCGTCGGCGAACGTCTCCTGCCACAATGCGGAACCGTCCCCACAGTCATCCGCATCACAAGTCTGCATGATCGGTCGGCATCACCCGCGGGCCACGTCAACGGCGCACCGGAGACGGCGACCTTGGCACGGCGAGCCTCTACAGCCATCATCGGCACAGCGAGGGGGCGAGTTGGGTAAATCAGGGGGACTTTTCCGCAGCCTGCAAGACCGACCCGTTTCCCGTCGACCCGAAGCTCGAAGAATCCCGAAAGCACTGCCCCGACAGACCTGTCATCGGAACGTGTCGGCCGACAATTCACCGGGAATTGCGCCCGTGCCCCGCTCCCTGTCAGCGCAGACGTACCGCCGGGGGTGTGTCGGAATCGGAACCCCTCCCTGCGCCGGCCTCAGGACGTCTGGAGAATCGCTCAGGCGGTAATCGCCTTCCAGCCCTCGTTGAGTTCGTCCAGCAGACCGATGACCTCGCGGATGGGGGCCGGGTCGTTCCGCGCGTGGGCGGTGTTGAGGTGGCGAACCATGAACATGTACAGGTGGCGCAGATTCTCGGCGATCTCGCCGCCCACTTCCATGTCCAGCGAGACGTTCAGCTCGAGGATGATATCGCAGGCCTTGTTGAGGTAGAGCACCCGCTGCTCGATGTCTTCCTGCTCCATCGCCTGGATGGTCTTCTTGAGGAACCGCACCGCGCCGTCATACAGCATGACAATGATCTTGCCGCGCGATTGCGTGGTCACCGAGTTCTGCTGATAGGCTGCTATTCCTTCGCTCGACATAAAACCCAACCTCCGTCAGGGGGTCTGAGATTGCTCGCCGACCCTACTTGCTGCTGCTCTTTGCTTTGACCGGCTGGAGCGACTGGATCATCGAATCGAACGCGCCCCGCATGGAGTCCAGCTCGGTCAGTGTGGCTTCGAGGCGGGCGAACTTCGCCCGCAGCCGCTCTTCCTTTTTGGCCAGGCGGTCGACCTGCTGATCGATCTTGTCGTCGATGCGATCGATGGCCGACTCGTACTGGGTCCTCTTGATGTTGATCGCACCCCCGGAGTAATCCAGGATGTCGTCGAGGGTGTCGTGGACCGAACCGGCCAAACCCCGCTGGACGCGGACATTGGCGGTCTGGGTTCCGGTTCCGCCGTCCCAGATGCCGGTGAGCTGAAGCCCTTCGGTGTCCGTGCCTTTGACGCCGCTGATGATGCTTCCGTTGACATTCATCTCCGTCCAGGCGGTCTGGCCGCTCATGCGGATCCGGGCGGAGGTGACCGCCCCGGCGTCGAAAATGACCTCGACCTCATACTCGCCGGGCTCGGTCATGGACCCAGCCCCGGAGAACTGCAGCCGGGTGTTGTCCGACTCGCCCTTGTTCAGGGCGCCGATGGCATCGAGGACGCCGAAGTAGTCGTCGTTCAGGGCGCTGTCGAGTGTGGAGGTATTGAGGCTCAGGACGCCTTCCTTGTCGAACTCCAGACCCAACTGGGCTGCCAGGGTGTAGCTGTCATCGGTTCCGTCGAATCCGGGCAGCGAGGTGACGATGTTCTCGCGAATCCGGGAGACCATCGTGGTGAAGACCGAGTCGCCCTGGAGCAGACCGGCCTGCTCTTCTTCTTCGTCATAGTCGATGTAACCGTCAATGGTGCCCATCGCGGCGTTGTAGGTGGTCACGAACGTATCGAGTTTCATCTTCAGGCTCGATGTGTCTCGACTCGCCGAGACATTGGCCGTCCCAGTCCCGGTCAGGGTGACGGTCACCCCGGGGATCACGTCGGAGATGGTGTTGGAGCTCCGCTCGATCCACGTTCCGTCGGCCGGGTAGCCGTCCACCTTGATCTGCGCATCGCGGGCGGTCTGGGTTTCCAGGAAATTCGCCGGCTGAAATGCCGCCAGATCGGTATTGGCCGTCACGGTGATCCCGTAATCGCTGCCGGCGTCCTGCCCGGTGAGCACCATGTGGTACTCGCCGTTGTGCTCGAGGATCGACGCGCTGACGCCGGGATTGTCCCCGTCCTTGTTGATCAGGTCCTGCAGATCTTCCAGGTCGGTCTCGTCGGTGGTGTAGAGCGTCCGGGTCACGCCGTTGTAGGTGTACTCGAACGTGCCTGCCCCGATCTCGGCAGGGTCGTCGTAGGCGGTGACGCCCGCGTCCTGCACCATCCGGGCCGAGGCGGCCAATTGGTTGACCTCGATGGTATGCGAACCTTCGAGCGCTCCGTCACCGGCCGACACCGTGAAAGTGCCCGTATCGGAGCTGGTGGCCTCGACGGAGAGCAGCTTGCTGGAGTCCATCAGGCCAAAGGAAATGTCCTTCAGTTGCGTCAGACGCGACTGGATGCTCTTGACCGCTTCGGTCTTTGCCTCGTACTCGGCCTTGTCGCGGTCGAGGTTCTTCAGCGCGTTTCCTTCCAGCGCCATCAACCCCTCGACGAGCGAGTCGGTATCCATTCCCGTAAACACACCAGACAATGCCATACTCATAGGACATCTCCTTCATCTCGACACAGGGCACCGAATGTTCCGCACGTCTCCCTGCTCCACTGTTGATTATCGCGTCTGTCGGCGGAAACTTGAGGGCATTCCGCTTCCGCTTCCCTGCAAACAGACAACCGCAGAGACTTGCTCGAACGCCCTTTACGTTCTGCAAGCCTCTGCGGTCGGGTAAAACAGTCCGGAAGACGGCCCCGCGGGTCGGGGCTTGGGTGCGGTCACACAAGTGTCGGGACCGCCTTCCGTTCTATCGTGTCAGGCCTTAGCCAAGCAGCGACAAGGCCATCTGCGGCATCGTGTTCGCCTGGGACAGCATCGAAATGCCGGCCTGGGCAAGCACCTGGTGACGCGTCATCGCAGCCATCTCCGTGGCAACGTCCACGTCGCTGATGCGAGACTCAGCAGAGAGAAGGTTCTCTGACTGAATATCGATCACGCTGGTGGCCGATTCGAGACGGTTCATCAGGTAACCGAGCTTCGCACGGTAGGTGTCCTTGGTCTTGATCGCCGAGACGATCGTGTCCAAGGCCAACCGGGCAGAGGCAGCGGTGTTGATGGACGCATCCGAAACACCTTCGGTCGTCTGCGTTCCGGTCTCGATCGCCGAGGCCAGGGTCGCAGAAGCGGCCGTCACAGCAGAGACATTGAAGTCGCTGCCACCCGCCTTGGCGGTCAACTGAATGCCGATCGTTCCGTCGTCATTGGTGACCGTGGCCACGTCAAACGACGCACTGGCAGACGACGAGGCGATTGCCGCTGCCAACGCCGAGATCGTCTCGCCGTTGCTGGTCGCGGTCACGGTGAAGCTCGTGCCGCCTTCCAGGGTAACCGTGAAATCACCACTGATGTTCGTGGCCGAGGTAACGTCCGAACCACTGAAACCGTTGAACTCATACACCGCGTTGGATTCGGACAACGACAGACCGGTCGAGGTCATGTCCGCACGGTCCACCTGGATCATCTCGGTGCTGCCGAGGTGGATCTGGTAGTTTCCGCCCGTGTCGTCGTTCAACAGGTTCAGCTCGTTGAACTCGGTGTTGTTGGCGATACGATCGATCTCGTCGATCAACTGAGAGAACTCAGCGTGCATAATGCCTCGCTGAGCACTCGAGTACGATTCGGTCGAGCTCTGCTCGGCCAACTCTCGCATACGAACGAGGATGTCGTCGACGACACCCATCGCACCTTCGGCAGTCTGCAGCATGGAGATGCCGTCCCGACCGTTGCGGGCTCCCTGCTTCAGCACAGCCACGTCCGCACGAATCAGCTCGCGGACGGCCAGACCGGCAGCATCGTCAGCGGCCGTGTTGATCCGAAGACCAGACGACAGCCTGGCCACCGACTTGGTCAGGTGGTCATAGCTCTTGCCCAACTGACGCGCAGCCTGCTCGGCCATTAGATTGTTCTTGATTGCCAGCATGTACATTCTCCCTATAAAAGTGGTCGCAACAGACAGGCGAACACCGCCTGTCCCCTCACCTTTTCTCTCCAGCTGCATCTTCCGGATGCCCGGCCGACAGGAGGTGATGAACCTGCCTGACCAACCCTCATTATCGAACCCCCTCACGATCCCTTAAGCGATTTGGACAAAAACTGCGTTTCCCACACAGACCCCTTCCCGATGGGCTTAATCAACTCTAACCACTTTCATGGCAACTCTTTCCGCATTACGAATGCCGCCATTTCACCTCACAGCGGCCTACGGAAGACGCTTTTAACGGCAAAATACTCCATGAAAAAACCCGAAGCCGGTCGCGGTGACCGGCTTCGGGTTCGTTGTTCCGGGAGGACGACCCCCGGGTCGGGGCTTTGGTGCGATCCTCAGCTTGAAGGGTCGCCCCCGGTATCTACTTCCGCTGCGAGGTCCCTTTAACCTTGCAGCAGCGAAAGGGCCATCTGCGGCATGGAGTTGGCCTGCGACAGCATCGAGATACCGGCCTGGGCAAGCACCTGGTGCCTCGTCATCGCTGCCATCTCCGAAGCAACGTCCACGTCACTGATTCGTGATTCAGCAGAGAGGAGGTTCTCCGCCTGAATGTCAATCACGCTGGTGGCCGCTTCGAGACGGTTCATCAGGTAGCCCAACTTGGCGCGGTACTGGTCCTTGGTCTTGATCGCAGCCACGATCGTACCCAACGCTGCCCGGGCCGAGACCGCGGTGTTGATGGACGCATCGTTGACACCTTCGGTCACCTGTGTTCCGGTCTCGATCGCCGAGGCCAGGCTCGCAGAAGCGGCCGTCACAGCGGAAACATTGTAACTACTACCAGCCGACAGAGCGGCCATCTGGATGCCGATCGTCCCGTCGGCATTGGTGACCGTGGCCACGTCAAACGACGCACTGGCAGACGACGCGGCGATTGCCGCTGCCAACGCCGAGATCGTCTCGCCGTTGCTGGTCGCGGTCACGGTGAAGCTCGTGCCGCCTTCCAGGGTAACCGTGAAATCACCACTGATGTTCGTGGCCGAGGTAACGTCCGAACCACTCAGCCCATTGAACTGATACACCGCGTTGGATTCGGTCAGCGCCAATCCCGTCGAGGTCATGTCCGCACGGTCCACCTGGATCATCTCAGCCGTGCCCAGGTGAATCTTCAGATCCGTCGGGTCCGTCGCGTCGGTGGAGTCGTAATTCAGCAGGTTGATGCTGTTGAACTCGGTGTTGTTCGAGATGCGGTTGATCTCTTCGATCAGCTGCCGGAACTCGTCGTGCATGATCCCACGCTGAGCACTCGAATACGACTCGGTCGCGCTCTGTTCCGCCAGTTCCCGCATGCGGATCAGGACGCTGTCAACCACGCCCATCGCACCCTCTGCCGTCTGCAGCATCGAGATTGCGTCCCGGCCGTTCCGGGCTCCCTGGCGAAGCACCGCGACGTCCGCACGAATCAATTCCCGAACCGCCATGCCCGCAGCGTCGTCGGCCGCGGAGTTGATCCGCAGACCGGAACTCAGCTTCCGGACCGAATTGGTCAAGTTCTGGTAGTTGATCCCCAACTGCCGGGATGCCTGCTCGGCCATCAAGTTATTTCTGATTGCCAGCATGTCAATACTCTCCTTCTGGTCCTGCTTTGACATGTGGGCGCAGACCGATCATACGCAGACTGGTCTTGAGAACCCCCGACCCGGAGGTAACGCGCCGCACCTGATACGTTTGTGCTATGTGGTGTCGTCTCTGCCCGTCGAAGTCCAACCGACGGAAGGGGTGCAGAAACAACCGCTTTACTGCTCAGGGGGCGTTCAGGAAGGACCAGGCAAATGCCCGGCTTCAAGAGGCCCCGACCCATACTCGGCCTCCCGCCGATCGGCTGACCGTTGCTGATGCCGCCGGCGAGTGCTGCTTGCCTTCACTCCCCATTAACGAGCCCCCCCGCCCCGCCTTAACAGCAAATCTGGAGAATTTAGCTAAACTGGGGGACCCAGCCTATGCAACATCGGCAGATAGCGACATAACCCCTTCCTTAGTCAACCTTTGCAGGATGCAACACCAGATTCCCCCGCGCAAGTCACAAAGTTGGCCGTCGCGCTGTGTCGAAAACGGCCTGCCCTTCCAATCGGGCGGCGGATCGGTATGCTGAATTCAGACCGCAACACAGACTCTCGGAGACCGACATGCCAACGCCGCTGCCGTACCGTTCCGTATCGTTTCACGAAT
>CAZFPT010000028.1:0-27270 GCA_964521005.1 uncultured Planctomycetaceae bacterium
GGCGCCATCCACCGCGCAGCAAACGACCCCGCCGGGCGATCCGACGGGGCGTTGTATATGGGCTGTATATGAAAGTGTTTAGACGTGCTACTGCGGGTTATGCTCAGAAGCAGACATGTTTGTGCCGGATGCTGAATCACGGCGCCCGATCTGGTGGCCACTTTCGCTATGCTCTGCCGACTGCGGTTTCGGACTTGACGTCATTACCCTCACGACGTATCCGTTGACCACGGGACATCTCTCAGGATCTTCCCAAGCCAGTTTTGCCATCTTTACGATCCTTTCAGAAGATCAGTCAGTCGTGGTGTATTGTATCAATACGGTTGAAGTATGCATAGATCATATCGGCAACGCAAGCGCCCAGTTCCACATCTGTCTCTTCGTTAAATACGTCTGTTGCCATACTATCGACGCAGAGAAATCCGAATAGCTCGAACTTCTCTTGGCCGAATGTTTTACAGCGTATCGGCCAGACGATGGTACTCCGGTAATGGTCTGCCCAATGAGGATTGTCATTGTCGTATTGCCCTGCTCGGGACCTCTCAACCAAGTCATTGCAGAAGAAGTAGGGCTTGGTGCCGTGCATCAACTGCATGAAATCGGTGTTGTCGTTTACAGGGGATCGTCTTGTGTCGTCGTCATTTCCCCTCTTCGCTTCATTGACACTGTCTCTGCAGATGGTCTGAAGAACGCTCTGGTCGCAGAAGTTTTTGATGCACGTTGAAAATTCCTGCTCTTTGACCACGTTGAAGATGTCACGGAAGACGTCCAGAATCTTACGGCACAGATCCATGTCAAATACATCATCCGGCTCAGGTGGATGGCGTTGCATGGCAACCAATGCGTCACGCAGTGGGTGGTAGATGCCATGGAGCCTGGGGAAAGCTTCGATGTACCTGGCGTATCGCGTTGCTTCATCTCGCTCCTTCTCCAGCAAGCTTCTCTCCCCCTCGATCCGAGCGACGTTCGAGGCATTTTGCCGGGCTTGCTCCGCTATCGTCCTGCCTCGGTCCCATATCGCGTAGGCACATATCAGGAGGAGAATCACGATATAGATGGATGATGATACTGCGATGTATCGGAACCACCACTCCGTGGGGACAAAGAAGCTCCCGATGAATGACAGTATTGAGGCCACGCCTCCAAGAAGCCCAACCCAGAAGATGATTTCAGACTTGCTACGATTGCGAAGCTCAATCGCCATCAGTTGCACCCCTTCTATTGTTAGGCTCAGGTTAGCGTCATCCCGAACAAGCGTCAATACTCCACATGAGTTTCCGGGCGTCGGTGAGCTCAGAACAGCCCGACGACTTCGCCGTTCTCGTCGAGGTCGACGTCCATGAACGCGGGCTTGCTGGGCAGCCCGGGCATGGTGCGGACGGTCCCCAGCAGCGGAACCAGGAAGCCCGCCCCGGCGCTGATGCGGACCTCGCGGACAGGCACGGTGAAATCCCGCGGAACGCCCTTGAGCGACGGATCGTGCGAGAGCGACAGGTGCGTCTTGGCCATGCAGATCGGCAGGTGGTTCATGCCCATCCGCTCGCAGGCGTCCATCTGTTTCTCGGCCAGCGGCTCGTAGATGACGCCCCGGGCGAGGTACACGCGTTGGGCGATGGTCTCGATTTTCTCGCGCAGAGGCATCTCGGCCGGGTAGAGCAACCGGAAGTTCCGGGGTTGCTCGCAGGCGGAGATCACCGCCTCGGCCAACTCGGCGGCGCCCTTGCCTCCCTCGGCCCAGTGGTCGGCGACCACCGCTGCCGTCGCGCCGGCCGCCTCGGCCGCCTGGATGACCAGCCGGGTCTCGGCGTCGGTGTCGGTGGGGTGACGGTTGATGGCGACCACCACCGGAACACCGAACATCTCGGCGATCTGGATGTGTCGCTGGAGGTTGCCCACACCCATTCCCAGCAGGGCGAGGTTCTCCTGGCGGTACGCCTCGTCCAGGGGTTTTCCGGGGACCACCCTTGGCCCGCCGCCGTGCATTTTCAGTGCCCGGATGGTGGCCACCAGCACCACGCAGTCGGGGACCAGTCCGGAGTAGCGACACTTGATGTCGAAGAATTTCTCCATGCCCACGTCCGAGCCGAACCCGCTTTCGGTGATGACGTAGTCCGAGAGTTTCAGTGCGATCTTGTCGGCCAATACCGAGCTGTTCCCGTGTGCGATGTTCGCGAACGGCCCGGCGTGGATGAACACCGGCTGACCTTCGAGGGTCTGCATGAGGTTGGGCTTGATGGCGTCTTTGAGGAGTACCGCCAGCGCCCCGGCCACGCCGAGGTCCTCTGCCGTCACGGCGGCGCCGGACTTGTCCATGCCGATCACGATGCGTGCCAGGCGGCGGCGCATGTCGGTCAGGCCGTCGGTGAGGGCGAGGATGGCCATGATCTCCGAGGCGACGGAGATGTCGAACCCGGTCTGCCGCGGTCGGCCATCGGTCTTCTCGCCGAGTCCGACGGTGATGTTCCGCAGCGCGCGGTCGTTGACGTCCACCACCCGCCGCCACGAGACGCTGTAGGGGTCGATGTTCAGCCGCCGCAGCCCCATCGCGGCGAGGCGATCGTCGTCGCAGCTGTCCTCGTGCAGGATGCGTGCGTCGATGGCGGCTGCCAGCAGATTGTTGGCGACCGAGACCGCGTGAATGTCGCCGGTGAGGTGGAGGTTGAGGTCCTCCATGGGGATCACCTGCGAGTATCCTCCGCCGGCGGCACCGCCCTTGAGCCCGAACGTCGGACCCATCGAGGGCTGGCGGAGACACACCGTCGCGCGTCGCCCCAGCACGCCCAGCCCCTGCGTCAGGCCGATGGCGGTGGTCGTCTTGCCTTCGCCCAGGGCGGTGGGGGTGATGCCCGTGACGTCCACGTACTTGCCGTCCGGGGCGTCGGCGAGGCGGTCGAGAATGCCCAACTGCACCTTGGCCATGTGATGGCCGAAGGGTTCGAGCTCATCGGCGGCGATGCCCGCCTCCTCGGCGATCTGCGCGATCGGGCGGGCGGCGACAGAGCGGGAAATGGCAATGTCGGAAGGGATTCTGTCCGTCATGGCTGCGATCCTCAGGATGGTTCGGGAACGGAATGTCCATGCTACCGCGCGGCGAAAAAACTGAACAGGTGAAACTTTTGTCACCGACAACGCTTACGCCGCATGGCAGGAGCGACGCCCCCGGACTCCGCAAAATCTCGCTCAAGCAGCGGGTCCGGTCGGCCGATCTGGAGGGTGCACAACACGGGGCAGGTTGAACCAGGGGATGAAATGCCGCGGGGCATTCCAACAGTTCACGTCGGCCGAGATCTGTCGCGATCTCGCCCGGGGCCTGCTCCATACAATACAGGCTGCAGGGGTGTTCACCAGTCGGGGTGACCTTCGACGAGACCAAGCGGAGACCGAGCCTCCGCACGATCATCCGTCCCGTCGGGCCAGGGGATCGGCCCGGCAGGGAACCCGCCCAACCATCCCTCCACACTGCCCCAGAGTGACCCCCTGCAGCCGACGCTTATCTGCTTGAAAGACCCTACAGGTGGATACAGCCTTCCCTGCAGTACTCCCCAACCGCCCCGGTTCCGTGCGGATCGCCAGAAAAAGCTCGCAAAAAAGCGGAATAGCGGGCAAACTCGTCGGCCCCGCCAAGGCATGCAAGTCCCCATTACCACGCCATTTGCTGAAATGAGCTGGCGTCCGGTTCGATATTGCAAGCCGGATCTATGCATATAATCCGAAAAATAGGATTTTATGTGGAACTTGAGGGCGGATCTATGCGATAGTATATACAGAGCGAGCGAGAGGGACCGCCCGCCTGAATGGTCCCTCCAGCCGGTGAGGTTTCTGTCCTCCTTTCCCTCACCGGCTGTTTTTTTGCGCCCATGTCGGCCGGGGCGCAAAACACCGGCCCGCCGGGAGAGATCCGCAGCGGGCCGGTTGGTTCGGGGCGGGATGTTCGTCGGTCAGTGTGTCAGGGCGTATGCGAAGAGGTTCACGCCCAGGCGGATGGCGTCTTCATCGGAATAGCCGCGATTGTACGGGAAGCCCAGCTGCTCCCACCCGTTGGACAGTCCCAGGGGCGAGTAGATCACGCCGAGTTGGCCGTCGATTTCCACGCCCAGCAGCTGCGGGGTGTTGAGTTCTTTCTGCTGGGCCTTGACCAGCGAGGTGTAATCCACCGCCCTGATCTTGTAGGGCATGGCGTAGACGGGCGAGTCGAGGGGGACGTCCTTGAGCTTCTGGTCGGGCAGGACTCGCTTCAGTTCGCGTCGGAAGGCGTTGTCGAACGCCACCCGACCGGCGGCCGCGTCGGCAATGAGGACCCCGCCGCTGGCGAGGTACGTCCTGAGCCGCTTGACCTGGGTCTCGCTGAGCTTGAAATCGTGCAGGCCTGTCATGTAGAGCACGGGCTGCTTGAACACGTCCACGCCTTCGAGGTCCACCACGTCCCGCTGGAATTTCACGCTGAGGGTGGTGTTCTTCTGGATGTACTTCACGAGGTTCGGCAGGCCGTGGGGGGTCGGGTCCCAGCTGCCGCCATGCGAGACCTGGGCGATCACGAGCTGGTCGCGGGTCTTCTTGTCGGCTTCGGGATACCGCTTCTGGGTGCCCCAGCTCTTGGCGTACTCGAAGTTCGCCAGCGTGGCCGCCACGATGTTCACGCCCAGCATCAGCCCGTCGTCCTGGTGGTAGAGCACGCCGCCTTCGATGGGGTTTTTCTCGACGTCCCACGAGCAGTTCATGTCGATCGGCGAGTAGATTATCGCCGGCCTGCAGCCCAGGTACACGCCCTGGAGGACGGGCTTCTTGAGCACCTTGATGGGTTTCTTTCCCTGGCGGATCCGCATCTTGCGGTTCAGGTCGAAAAACGAGTGATAGATCGCCGAGTCGTTTTCGAGCGTGACCAACTGGCGGTGGTCGTCCGAGCCTTTGGGGAAGGTGTTGGCGATCAGGCGCAGCGCCGCCTTCTGGAATTCCGGTCGGCCGCACTGGGCGTGCAGCACGAGCGTTCCGCCGTCGTAGAGGTAGCGGCGGAGTTTCTTGATCATCCCGTCGGTCCAGCGGGGCATGTCGGTCCAACCGGTGATGTACAGCAGCGGAAGCTCAGCCGGGTCCCACGAGAACTTCTGCAGGCTGGTTCGGCTGTAGCGGTAGCGGATCTTGAGGCGGTGGTTGGCGTAGTTCATCAGCCGTTCGATGTCCACCTGGGTGGTGGGGAACAGCTCGACGCGCTGCCGCTTGCCGTCGACCATCTTGAACTGCGTGTCGGAGAACTGGATCATCCCCACCAGTGCCGGCGGTGCGGGCTGGCGCTTGCGTTCCGAGCGGCGCAACGGCGTTGCGGGCAGGGGAAGCGGCGGGATGCCCTCTGCCGCCGAGCGTCGGTGCGGCTTGGCGCGGGGCGGTTTGACCTTGGGGTTTTCGAACGGCTCGGCCAGGGCGGCAGGACCGATCGACAGGACCATCGCTGCCAGCAGCAGGGCCGAGACGATGCGGGTTTGGCGGGTTGGCATGGTGTTCTCCTTGACGGAGAAGGACGGGTTGCGAACGTGGGCGCAAGGCTCGCCCCTCACTCAACCAGTATAACGGCCGACGCGAGGGGCGGTATTGCGGAAATTCCCGAGTCTTTCTCCGGCCGATTCGGGCGCCGGGGCGGGAACTATCTCTTTTTCTTTTTGGTCAGCTCGAGGATGCGGTCCTGGGCGTGCTCGTAGTTCAGGAGTCGATAGGGGTCGTTCTTCATCGACTCGCGGTAGAGCTCGACGGCCTTGTCGTCGTTGGCCAGGTCGTAATCGTACACCGTCGCCGCCTGGAACCGGGCGGGCTGATCGATGTCCGGATTCCACTGCCAGGCCCGCTGATACCATTTCACCGCGCGGACGTTCTCGTTGAAGTATTCCTTGTAGATCTCGGCGATGAAGTAGGCAGAGAGGGCGATCTTCGTCGAACGGGGGTATTCCTTCACGAGCTTGCGGAACAGCACCAGCGCCCGACGCTGTTTGTCGTAGTCGGTGGTCACGAACGTGTTGAGGAAGCCCTTGCCCTCGCGATGGAGGCGATACGCCTCCTCGTAGAGTTTGTCGGCTTCGGGGACGACCTCGGTCGGTTCCATCTCGGCCGGCGGGATCTCGGCATCGAGAAAGTACATGTACGTGCGGATCGGGTCGAACCGCGCGATGATGCTGCGGACCATCGCCGCCCGGAAGTCCTGTTTCTTGCCCTTGTAGAAGCGGTAGGTATCGAGGACGGCGTCCTTCCACGCCTGGCGGGCAACGATCGCCCGTTCGACGATCAGCCGTTCGTCGCTGCTTTCGACCGACTCGCCGCTGGGCGGCTCGACGGACACGCCCTGCCACTGGAAGGTCTGGGCCTCATCGAGGTTTTTCAGTTCGCGGCGGGTCCAGCGGAGCTTGTCGAGGTTGCCGGTCTTCTCGTAGTACGCTTCGAGAACCTTCAGCCGAAAGCGGTAGTCCAGCCTCGCCGCCTCCATGTTGCCGACCGCGTCGTACTCGGCGCTGTCTTGCGTGTCGACCTCGATGAACTTCACCTCGCCCCCGCCCGGTGCGGTGGGCGGCTTGGGTTTGGTGTCGCACCCCGCGACGGCCAATGCGGCCAGCACGGCTGTGAGTGTGACGATCGAGGATATCCGTTTCCATGTCATCGGATGTGCTCCTTGCCCTTCGGATGCTTCCATTGCGATCCATTATCCGTTTGCGGGCGGTACATGCAAGGTATTCGCTCGGCGCGCGGACATTCGGCTATGGAATCCTATCGGCCAACCATGGCAAATGGCGACAGTGCAATCGTCGCGTCATTCGGGCTTTGCCCGTTTCTGGGCGAAAAGCCACTTTCTCGCAGCGCTGAATCGGGTAGACACGACGCCCCCTTGGTCATACAATACGGGGTACGTACAGAGCCCACCGTCAGCGCGGTGGGTTTTGCTTTGCACGAGGGCTGACCCGCGCGGCGGCCTGGTCGAGGAAGCAGACGGACTGCATGAGTGATCATCCCGACAACCCATGGGCCAGGCTGAAAGGCGAGGCGGTCATCGCTCCGTCGCTGCTGGCGTGTGATTTCGCCTGCCCGGCCCCGCAGATCGACGCGGTGCTTGCCGCCGGCGCGCAGGTCCTGCACGTGGACATCATGGACGGGCATTTCGTGCCCAATCTCTCCATGGGGCCGGGCTTCGCAAAAAAAATACGCCAATACACCGACGCGCCGCTCGACGTCCACCTGATGCTCACGGACCCGGCCTGCTATATCGAACGGTTTGCCGACGCCGGCGTCGACAGCATCACGTTTCACATCGAGGCGTGCTGCGACGGGGGTTCGCCCCAGCCGCCGGCCGACGCCGACCAGCAGACCCGCGCCACCGAGACGGCCCTGGGGCTGATCGACCGGCTCCACGAGCTCGGCTGTGGGGCGGGCATCACCCTGCGACCCGGAACCCCGAGCGAATGCCTCCATGGCGTGCTGGAGGCGGTGGACATGGTCCTGGTCATGACGGTCGAGCCCGGCTACGGCGGGCAATCGTTCATGGCTGACCAGCTCCCGAAAATCGAGCAGATCCGGCGCCGACTCCGCCCGGACCAGCGCCTCCAAGTGGATGGCGGGATCAATCCCGAAACCTGCGCCCGATGCGCACGGGCCGGCGCGGATACCTTCGTGGCCGGCAATAATATTTTCGCAGCCGACGACGTGCCCGCGGCGGTCCAGGCATTGCGGACCGCGGCAGGAGGGTAGCGAGATGATGATGAAGAAGCTTGCCCCCACCAAGAAGGTAACCCTGTACCTCGCTCGCACCGGACGGACCGTCTGGGAGGAGCAGGCCCGCATCGAGTCCAACGCGGGCGTTCCGCTCAGCGAGTCCGGGGTGGACGAGGTGCTGCGACTGGCCGGCGAGTTGGGAGACTGCTCCGTCTCGGCGGTGTACTGCCCCCCCGGCGAGGCCGAGAAGCAGACCGCCAAGCTGCTGGCCAGGAAGCTCGGGGTGAAACGACACACCGTCGAGGAGCTTCGCGAGATCGATTACGGCCTGTGGCAGGGGCTGACCACCGACGAGATCAAACGACGCCAGCCCCGCGTGTTCCGCCAATGGCGAAAGACGCCGAAAACCGTCCAGCCTCCGGGCGGGGAAAGCCTCGGCGACGTCGAGCAGCGACTCCGGCGGGCCGTCCGGGAGATCATCCGACGCAAGAAAGGCACCGGCTCGCCGCTGCTGGTGCTCCGCCCGGTCGCCCTGACGTTGCTGCGCAGCATCGTGCGCGAAGAAGACGTGGAAACCCTCTGGTGCAATGGCGACCCGGACTTCACCTGGGGTGCCTACGAGACCGACGACCACCTGATATAACGGGAGAGCCCCACATGGCAGAACCCATCAAAAGCGAACCGACCCATCCGTACGATCCGTCCGTGTTCACCGGGCCGACGATGCGCGAGAAGCGGAATATCCCCGACGGCCTCTGGCTGCGATGCCCGGGGTGCGAGGGCATTCTCTACCGCAAGAGCGTGGTCGAGAACCTGCAGGTCTGCCCCGAGTGCGAGCACCATTTCCGCGTGGGCGCCCGCGATCGCGTCGCGCAGCTGGTGGACCCGGACAGCTTCGAGGAACTCTTCGCGGAGATCTTCCCGGCCGACCCGCTCGAGTTCGAGTGGCGAGGCCGAAAGTATGCCGAGTACGTCAAGGGCTACCAGGACAAGGCCGGCACGAACGAGGCGATTCTCACCGGCGTGGCGTATATCAAGGGTCGCCGTGTGTGTCTGGGCGTGATGAACGGCGATTTCATCATGGCCTCGATGGGGTCGGTCGTGGGCGAGAAGGTCACGCGCCTCTTCGAGTACGCCACCGAGCACGACCTGCCGGTGCTGATGGTGTGCATGTCCGGCGGGGCGCGCATGCAGGAGGGCATTCTCTCGCTGATGCAGATGGGCAAGACCTCGGCGGCCATCGCGCGGTTCCACGAGGCCGGCGGGTTGTATCTGGCGGTCTTTGCCGAGCCTACGACGGCCGGCGTTCTGGCGAGCTGGGCGTCGCTGGCGGACCTGATCATCGCCGAGCCCAACGCGTTGATCGGCTTTGCCGGCGCGCGGGTCATTGCCAATACGATCAAGGCGGAGTTGCCCGAGGGCTTCCAGCGGGCCGAGTTCCTGCGAGAGCACGGATTCGTCGATATGATCGTCTCCCGCCACGACCTCCGCAGCGAACTGGCCAAGATCGTGGACTACTGCAAGCCCTGAGGCAGGGGCGATGTTCAAGCCCCGGTTTCCCCGTCGCATGGGTATCCTGCCCATGTTCTGTTTCCGACTTCAGCGTTGCGCCCGCAACAAGTTGCGAGTCCTACGGCTGCGCGTCGCATGGGCTTCCAGCCCATGTTCTGTTTTGTTTCGGACTTCGGCGTTGCGCCCGCAACAAGTTGCGAGCCCTACGGCGGGCCTGCAGACACGGCCTGGAGGGCCGTGCGACGCGTGAACCCCCTTTTTCTTACATCACGAAGCGGACGGTGTTGTCGCTGTCTTCGCTTTCGCTGCTGGGGGCGGGTTCGTCGGTCTTGTCGGCCGATGCGGTTTTGTCGCTCTTGGTGTGGCTCATCGAGGCCAGTTGCGTCCAGAGCTGATTGACCTCCGCGGAGATCCGCTGGCGTTCTTCCTTGCTCAGGTCGCTTCGGCGGGCCCGCTCGAGCAGGAAGTCCACGTGAGTCCGAATGGTGTCCAGATCGTTCATGGGGGGCACCCTCTTTCCGTGTCGTCGGTCGGCCGGCTACACGTCGGCCACACTGATCTATCGGAAAAAGCGGACAGGCGATTCAGTCTGCTGTATCAGGAACGGTGGTCACGTGCGGCGCCAGCGTCCGGCGCGGCGTGGTTTGCCTCGGCCTCGGAACATCGCGCGGAAGCGCGAGACGGTTCCGTCGACCTTCTCGGCGAGCATGACGTTCCAGAACCATTTGCCCACGTCGGAGGGGAAGCCGCCCTCGCCAACGGGTTTGGCGGGGATCTCGATGACTTCGTCGGGATGCGCGAGGCCGTACTCGATGAATACTTCGGTCTCGCGGAGCATTCGTCGGCGGTGTTCTTCCCAGGATTGCGGAGTTTTGTCCATCGGCCTCACTGCGATGAAATGGTCGAGCGCCCATGCTACCATTCCGGCCCCCGCAGGCCAAACGGAATTATTGCATCTCGCTTGCGATGTCTTGCAGGAGGGGCGGTTTCCGCAACTTTCGCTGGACACGTTCGGCCGTCGTCGGTCAAATACGATGTGTCCGGCGGCCTGGAGACCAGGGCTGAAGCCGGGCTCACTTTGGCGACAGGGATCCCAGGAAGAGGTGACGTATGTTTCGGGTGATGCTCGGAATCATGGTATTGGGCGGCATTCTGTTCTACTTCGGCTACCAGGAGTACGCCGTCGGTTCCGCTGCCGGCTCGGAGCCCGAGAAGGTGGACCTGGCCAAGCTCGAACAGGGCGGCGAGTTGGACACCACGCACGTGCAGTTCGGCGATCACATGAGGCTGTACTTCGGCATCGTGTACGAATTCGAGAATGCCACGGGCACGAACCCCTCCAGCACCGACGCGGTCACCAAGGCGTATTACCCGGTCATTTCGTCCGAGCATGTGTTCGCCCGGCGGATGCGGTCGCTGTTGGAAAAGTACGGAAAGATCGACGACATTCCCGAGGACGAACTGCCCGGGATCGACAAGTTCAAGGTGCTCATCAAGACCAGTGAGTACGACACGGTCGGCGAGGTCGACCGTCTGCCGGCCATCCGCGACGGCCGATCGATCGAGGGCCTTGTCGTCAACTCCATCAACAGTCTGGACAGTGAGGAAGAGGACCTCATCCGCCAAAGCTTCCCGGGCGTTGACCTGGACCGCATCATCATTCTGGAGAAGGATCGCAAGCCGATGGCCGTGGTCTTCTCGATGGGCATGATGGCCGGCGGGGTGGCGATGATCGTCTTTCCCGTTATCGGGCTGGTGGTGATACACAAGCGGGACAAGGCCAAGGAGGAAGCGGCGCTCGCCTCGGCGGAGGGCAACATCGCCGGCGGGTTCTCTCCTGATGCGGCGACCGGCCCGTCCACCGCGACCGAGTCGGTTGTCGGGCAGGTGCCTCCGCCTCCCCCGGCCACCGGGGGTGAGCAGGGCCCGAAGGACGACCAGGACGACGATCGGAACCCCTACCGCGTCTGACGACGTGCGGCTGAGATGACGGAGCCCGTCGGGCGTGCAGGGAGATTGCATCGGGTCGGAGTAAAATGGTACTATCTTCCTTCATGTGGAGGGTGTCGCCCTCGTGTTGTTTCTTTTCTGACGGAGTGGATCGCCATGTATCGTCGACCCGGCTGTTGTCTCGGTGTGTGTCTCGCGTTCCTTGCATGCGTGTCCGTGCTGCGTGCCGAAGACGCTGTCGGCTGGCGGACGGACGGCCAGGGCGTGTATCCCTCGGCCTCTCTGCCAGACCTGTCCGACGCCAACGCCGTCGCGTGGAAGGCGAAGCTTCCGGACTGGTCCAACGCCACCCCGTGCGTGGTGAAGACGTCGGCCGGCCTGACGCGCATCTTCGTAATGGCTGAGCCCAACGCGCTGGTGTGTCTCGACGGCGACGGGGAGGTCCTCTGGCAGCGAACCACGACCTACCTGGACACCGCTTCCGACCCGGCCCGGCGGAAGAAACTCGAAGAGGACGCCGTCGCCTATCGCCGGCTGGAGGAGAAGCTCGCCCCGATCAAGAAGGAGCTGGATCGGCTCGGCAAGGAGATCCGCAAGGCCCGCAAGGATCCCGAACTCAAGAAGGACGCCAACGCGATGCACCAGGCTGTCCATACGTTGGAGAATCAGCGACTCCCGCTGTGGAAGAAGGCCCGCCCCATCGAGCAGGAGATGAAGAAGCTCACCGTGTTTCACATGCCCCGCACGCATGGCCGAACGGGGTACACCTCGCCCACTCCGCTGAGCGACGGCAAGCGCGTCTGGGTGCTGCTGGGCACGGGCGTGGCGGCCTGTTACGACATGCAGGGCAAGCGGCAGTGGGCCCGCATCGTGGAGATTCCCAAACGCGGCTGGGGCCATTCCGCCTCGCCTGTACTCGTCAACGGAAAGCTCATCTGCCACGTGCGCGACCTGTGGGCGCTGGACCCGTCCTCGGGCAAGGTGCTCTGGCGCGGGGAAGCCCGCAACGCCTTCGGAACGCCGGTGGTGGTCAAGGCGGGAGGCAGAACGCTGGTGGTTTCCTCCGGCGGGCGGGCTGTGGACGCTGCCGACGGGACGGTGGTGGCAGAGAAGCTTCCGCGCCTCAGCTACAATTCGCCCGTGGTCGACGGCCAGGCGGTTTACTTCGTGCAGAATGGCGGGAAGGCGATTCGCTTCTCGGTGGACGCCGACGGCAAGGTTCAGCACAGGGAGCTCTGGCGGACCACGCCCAAACGTGACCGCTACTACGCCTCGCCGGTGCTTCACGACGGGCTGCTGTACGCCGTCACGCAGAGGGGCGTTTTCTCGGCCATCGACGCTGCCGACGGGAAGGTCGTCTACGAGCAGCAACTGGATCTCGGGCGGGGCACGGTGTATCCGTCGGTGACACTGGTGGGCGGGAAGCTGTTGATTCTCTCCGAGGGCGGTGGTTACGTGGTGGCCCGGCCGGGGCGTACGTTCCAGAAGATCACGTCCGGGAAGCTGTCCGCCGGACGCAGCACGCCGGTGGTCGGGCCATCGGGGGCGATGTACCGACGCGGCAAGGGTCATCTCTACTGCATCAAGTAGCGCCGAGGCCGGGAGCGTACAGCGGGCGCCAAGGTCGACGCGGAGCGGTCAGCTCTCGACGTACTCCTGGTCTCGACGCGCGCAGCGTTTCTCGACGGTCGCTTCGCTGCAGTAGGTTCCCTCGTCGTCCTGTGCGCTGTCGCTCCGACAGGTGCACACCGATTGCGAAGCAGACTCGTCCTTGCTGCCGCGGAGGAAAACCAACCCCAGCATGACCGCGGCGGCGACAGCCCCGAACAGGATGGCAGCTTCTGTAGCAGTCATAGTTCCCACGATTGACGGATACCGAATTGCCCGGGAATGGATGACGATCCGAAACGACCTTCAGTCATCCTGTCCCTACTCAACGGCCTCAGAGTATTCCCGGTTCCCGGCGATTTGACACTTCATTTTCCATCCTGATCGCAGCAAAATCAAGTCTTTTGTCGCAAAAAACGCAGCCATGTTCAGTTACGCGGGCGATTCGCCGGGTCGCCGGAAGGGGTCGGGAGGCTCCCCTGGACGCCGGGTGTGCGCATTAAGGCCCGGCCGATGTCGATATACAAACGGCGCCAGTCAAGTGAGTTAGGGCTCCATTCGAGAACCGCAATGGTACGGAAAACCGGTGACTTCGGGGGGTGTTTGGCGCAGAGAGAGAGCACAAGTTATTTGCTCTGCAGATGTTGCGACGGAAATAGCCCTAGGGTAAATACCAGTGCAAACTGGTAGTAACAGGGATTTACACCCATCCCTTCACACGCCGATAATACACGTTGATGTGTTGCCTTGGCATTGGGCCAAGCGCAGCCATCTGGGCGGCCGGGAAGGGGCAGACCGGCCGTCCGTTTTTATGCGCGTGCGCGTAGACCGGCCGAGGGCGCAGAACCATACCGCGACCTCGGCCGGATGTTTCGCTGACGGACAGACTGCTCGCCGTCCGCCCATGCTCTTCAGGCGGGAACCTTTCGGCTTTCGCGCAGCCGACGTCGTCGCTGTTCCACCCGTCTCTGCCGGGCTTCTTCCCGGGCCTGGGCGATGATCTCGTCGGTCTGCACGATCTCGACGTCCTTGGCGATCATCCGTCGAATGGCCATCTCGGCTTGGCGGTCCTTCAGGTGGGCCACCGCGTCGGACGCCAGTTGCACCTCGTGGCCGCGGGATCGCAGTCCGACGGCCGCCTCGAAGATGCCTTGGGCCAACCCCGCTCCGCAGATGATCCACTTGCGGGGGGCCAGCTCCGTGATGAGCCGCTCAGCCCGGGCATGGTCGAACAGGTCGGTGTTGCGCTTCTCGAAGATGACCTGCTGATGGGTCTCCAGAATGTCCTCGGGCAGGTCCGTGCTGTTGCGCAGGCCGAAATCCACGTGGCTGCGGAGGATGGTCCGGGGGACTTTCTGCTCGCCCTCCGTTCCATCGATGCAATGGGGCTTCTTGCACAACGGCCCGATTTCGCCCGGGCGCACTCGCAGCACCGTGCTGATCACCGGGACGTCCTCCGCCCGGGCCCACGCGAACAGGTCGTAAATGCGGGCGCGTGCCTTGCCCGCCTGCTTCGTATAGCAACGTCCACCCGGAAGGAAAAAGTCCCTCTGGGTCTCGATATCCAGCAAAATGCGGTCTGTCATTGTCGTGCCTCCTTCTACCAGAACCGCCGGCAGCGAAGGCCTGCCTCACCTCTATTGAATTGTACGCACGCGACCGGGAAGAAGTTCCGAGAATTGGGGATTTGACGCGGATTTCGTCTCAGCAAGCAGATTCGAAGCGGCCGAGGTCGACGGGCCATCATTTTTGACTTCGCGCGCGCAGCTGCTTGGGGTACCCTACGTTGCTTTCCCCGCGGGCTTTCGACCCTGTGGCGGGGCGTTGCACCAATCCGGCGATGGGAGTGAACACACGATGGCCGACAAGAGCGACAAGAAGAAGTACAAGGACACCCTCAACCCCCGCGAGACCAGTTTCGACATGCGGGCGGGACTGCTCAAGAAGGAACCCGCCATCCAGCAGCGGTGGCAGCAGGAGGACCTCTACGGGCAGATCCGCAAAAAGGCAGAGCTCGACGACCGCTTCCTCCTGCACGATGGCCCGCCTTACGCCAACGGAAACATCCACATCGGAACCGCCCTGAACAAGGTCCTCAAGGACATGGTCATCCGCACGCGCACAATGACCGGCTTCGACGCGCCCTACCTGCCCGGGTGGGACTGTCACGGCCTGCCGATCGAGGCGAAGGTCATGGACGAGCTTGGCCCCAAGGCCGCTGAGATGTCCGCGATGGACATCCGCAAGCGATGCGCCCAGTATGCTCAGGAGTTCGTCGAGCTGCAGCGCGACGAGTTCAAACGTCTCGGCGTCATGGGCGTGTTCGAGGAACCCTACATCACGATGAATCCCGGCTACGAGGCGGCCGTCCTGGAAGTGTTCGCACGCCTCGTCGAGCAGGGAGCGGTTTACAAGCAGCTCAAGCCCGTACACTGGTCCATCGCCAACCAGACCGCGCTGGCCGACGCCGAACTGGAGTATCACGACCGCGAGGACACGAGCATCTTCGTGGCCTTCGACGTGGTCGACGGCGGCGAGCAGCTCCCCGGCGAGGGCCCGGCGAAGCTGTTGATCTGGACCACAACCCCGTGGACGCTGCCGGCCAACCGTGCCGTGGCGGTGCATCCGAACCACAAATACGCCGCTGTCCGCTGCCGGACCGCCGATGGCGACATGACGCTTCTGCTGGCGGCAGATCTGGTCGAGAAGGTCCTCGGGAAGACCCGCGACGCCCGCCCCGACTGGCTGAGTTCGTATGAGGTCGCCGGCGAGATCTGGGGCAACGACATCATCGCAGCCGGGCTGTCCTACCGCCATCCGCTGATGGAGACGACCTGCCCGGTCGTGGGGGCAGACTATGTCACGCTGGAAGACGGCACCGGCCTGGTTCACACCGCCCCCGGCCACGGGCAGGAGGACTACGGCACCGGCCTGCGCAACAACCTGGAGATCGCCTGCCCCGTCCGGGCCGACGGCACGTTCGACGAGGCTGCCCCCGACTGGCTCACCGGCGTGAGCGTCTGGGACGGCAACGCGAAGGTGGTGGACTACCTCCGCCGGCAGAAGACCCTCGTGCTGTCGGAGAGCATCACCCACAGCTACCCGCACGACTGGCGATCCAAGACGCCCACGATCTTCCGGGCGACCGAGCAGTGGTTCGTCGCCGTCGACAAGCCGCTGGCCCGCTCGGGCAAGTCGCTGCGCGAGATGGCGATGAGCGTTACCGGGCGGGGCGCCGACGACGAGGGGGTGGACTTCATCCCTGCCTGGGGACGCAACCGCATGCGCGGCATGCTGGAGTCCCGCCCGGACTGGTGCCTCTCCCGCCAGCGCGCGTGGGGATTGCCGATCCCCGCGTTCTACAACGAGGACGGCAAGCCGCTGCTGACGCCCGACAGCGTTCGTGCCGTCGCCCGGCTGATCGGCGAGGAAGGCTCGGACGCCTGGTTCACCATGACCCCCGGCGAGTTGCTGGTGTACTGGGACAGCGACACCGACGACGCCCTCGAGGACGCCTCGGAGTTCAACGTCGACACGCTCATCAAAGGTCAGGACATCTTCGACGTGTGGTTCGAGTCCGGTTCGAGCTGGCATGCGGTGGTCCAGCGGCGTCGCCTCGCCGACGAGATTCCCGTGGACCTCTACCTGGAAGGGTCGGACCAGCACCGCGGCTGGTTCCAGCTCTCGCTGCTTCCGGCGCTGGGGGCCGAGGGGCGACCGCCGTTCAGGACGTTGCTCACCCACGGGTTTATCGTGGATGAGAAGGGCGAGAAGATGAGCAAGTCCAAGGGCAACTACATTTCGGTGCAGGATCAGCTCACCCAGCGCGGTGCCGACATCCTGCGGCTGTGGATTGCCTCGCAGAACTACCAGGACGACGTCCGCTGCAGCGAATCGCTGATCGCCCAGAGCGAGGACGCATACCGAAAGATCCGCAACACGCTTCGATTCTGCATGATGGCCTGCTGCGATTTCGACCCGGCCGAGAATGCCACCGAGCCGGCCGAGCACTCGGTGGACCATTGGATGGAGCTGGAGCTGGACCTGCTGATCCGCGACGTCCGCAAGGCGTACGACCGCTATGAATTCCACCGGGCGGCCCGGCTGATGTACGAGTTCTGCACGGTGCAGGCTTCCAGCGTGTACATGTCGGCCGTCAAGGACCGCCTGTACTGCGAGTCGCCCGACGCCATCCGCCGCCGGGCCAGTCAGACCGTGCTGCATCGCGTGGTGACCACGCTGGTAAAGCTGCTGGCCCCGATCATGCCCCACACGGCCGAGGAGGCGTGGGAGAACATTCCCGCCCGCGACCCCGACGAGCCGGCCAGCGTGCATCTCTCGTCGCTGCCGGACTACGACGAAGAGCAGCTCCGCTACGCCGAGGATCTCCGCCCGGTGAACCCCGACCTCGGACAGTTCAGCTCCGACAAGCTCACCGCCGGTCCCGGGGCGATCTGGGAATATCTCATGGAGCTTCGAAACCAGGGCCTGGGCAAGCTCGAAGAGCTGCGGGCCTCGGGCGTGAAGAACCCCATGGACGCCGAAGCGGTCTTCGTGATCGACCCGGCCAACGACCCGGCCGCCCAGTTGGTGGACACCTACCTGCGCGAGCTGGAGGACCTGCTCGGCGTCGGCCACGCGCGGATGGTGCGCGAGGAACTGCCCGAAGAGCAGGCCGTCGAGGTGCGGGTGTACGACACGCGGGAGAAGTACCCCAAGTGTGCCCGCTCGTGGAAGCGTTGCCCGGACGTCGGCAGCGACCCGGACTACCCGGACCTCTGCGCCCGCGACGCAGCCGTCATGCGCGAACTGCAGGCCGAGCAGTAGACCGGAGGTTCCTGTGGGGCATTGATGTCCCCGCGCGGCGGTGCGCTGCCGGGCGGGGATCGCCAGGAGGCAACACCGCCTTCGCTGTTTCAGAGGGCAGGGCGGGTCAGGAGATCAGCAGGTACAGCACGTTCCAGGCGGCGTGCGACGCCACGGCGATGCCGAACCCCCGAAAGGCCATCAGCCCGCCCCAGAGGGCACCGGCGGGGATGAGGAACCCCATTCGGGCCCAACTGAACTCCCCGCCTTCCCACACGCCGGGAACGCCGAAATGCGCCAGCGCGAACAGGACGGCCGAGACGGCCACCGCGGCGACGGCGGACACCGTTTCGCCCAGCCCGGCCAGGTCCACCAGCAGGAGCATCACCAGCGAGATCAGCACCAGGCGGAAGACGAACTCCTCGTAAATGCCCGTGCCCACGTAGAACACCACCTGCCGCCAGAACTGGCTGCTGGCGGGCATGGAGGCGGCCAGGTCGCCCGCGGCGGCGAGGTTGCGGAGGTACTGGATCGCCAGCAGCGGCAGCGTCCAGAGGATCGCCTCGCCGAGCATCCCGGCCCACGTCCAGGGCCGAAGCGTCCAGGGGTCCCCGCGGGCGATGTGCTGCCCGAGCAGCACGCCCACCACCAGCAGCGGGGGCAGCAGCGAAGTGGTCACGCCGAACCATCCCAGCAGCACCCGCAGGGGGTACTGCGGATAGCCATGGATGTTCCACGCCCAGACACCCACGTGGAACACCGCCAGCAGCGGCAGCAGGAACAGCAGGTTCTGCAGCGGCTCGGTGGTGTGATGCAGATAGCCTTCCGGCTCGCGCCCTTGTTTGCGGGTCGAGCGGAAGCGGTCCTTGGAGTGGCGTTTGGCCATACGCGACATTATGGCCGCCAGCGCCGTTTCCGCAACACCCGAAAGTCACGCGTCTGTACTGCTTGCCCCGTCGAGCATGCCGGCCTCGCATGCGAAGGGCGGACGCTCAACAAAGCCGGCCTCATCGACTGGCGGGGTTCCAGTCGTATTCCTCGCTCGGATCGCCGATGCAGTACAGGTGCGAGACGGTCCGGATGAACAGGCGGTTTCCGCTGGGCATGGAGCAGGTGTCGGTATGCACGCCATGTGCCGGCCGACCGCCCATGGCGTTGTAGAATTCCGGGTGCTTCCACAGTGTCGGCAGCAGGGCTTCGACCTCGGGCAGACGCGGCTGATTCTCTCCACCCAGCAGATTCACGTGCAGTGCCTTTACTTTGCTCGGGTCGCTCACGTCCGAGACGGTGAAGGGCATGACGACCTGGCCATCGAACCGCCGGTGCGACCAGGAGCTGTGGAAGCGGTGGCCGCTGCCGCCCTCGCGCGAGATGAGACGGTCGCCGGCGAGAATGCGGAACTCCCCGCCCAAGCCTCGATGCTTGGCGACGATATCGCCACTGGCCAGATCCCGGATGATCCCATCCCTGCCGAAGAGATACGCCCGCGACGGGGTGACGATGCGCGACTGGTACCCGCTGTTGCCTTTGCCCTCCCATAGCTTGGTGGCCTTGACGAGCCCATCTCCGCCGGGCTTGAGGCGGAAGGCCTTGAACGGCTCGCCCCACCCGTCCCCGTTGGCGCATTTGATGATGATCCCGTTGGTCCCGGCGATGGGCGCCCCGCCCCCGTAGGCCGGTCCGTAATCGTAGTCCCCGACGACCTTGCCGTCCTTCGCGCGGATGATGTTGCATTGGCTGGTGACGACGTACTTCGTCCCGCCGATCGTCATGATCTTGTGCGATGCGACGTAGTACCCACCCCGCTTGCTCTTGTCGGCCTTGGAGGTGGACGCTTCCCAGAGCGTTTCTCCGGTCTTGGCGTCCAGCCCGCGCAGCGTGCTGCTGCCGTGCATGTCGACCAATACACCATCGGCCAGCAGCGGTGAAAGAACGTGGTGCGTGCTGACCTTGCCCTGTTCGAAGAACCGCTGCCAGAGCAGCTTGCCCTCCATGTCGAAACAGGCGGTCTGCCCCTGCCCCATCTGTACGTAGACGGACTTGCCATCGCTGATCGGTGTGGACATGTTCCAGCCGACCATGTTCCCCCACGGGTGATTCATCGGGACGTCCATCCCCGAGATCTGCTTGACGCGATGCTCGATCTTCTTGGTGAGGTTGGTAACCTTCTTCTCCAGCTTCCAGCAAGGTTTCCATTCGCTGGTGAAGTTCGCGCGATAGTCCTCCAGCAGCGCAATGTCCTTCTTTGCGACGGCGTCCCAGTCGGTTTGGGCGTCCAGTTCCTTCAGACGTCCGACGATCCGCGGCAACTCCTCTTTCAGGAAGACCTCCAGCATCGGCAGGTACGTCTCTTTGGAGAGATACCGCCCGCAGGTTCCGAAGTGGAACTGAAGCTGGATGAACTTGTCCATCGCCATCTTCGCCAGATACATCGATCGGGCAGTGTCAGCCGCCGTCTGGCCCCTCGGCGTGTTGGCCCAGGGGTTCACGATGCGCGTCCAGAGCACCTTGCCCGTCCGCGCGTCCACGCAGATCAACCGGTCCGGCTCGCCGTAGGTGAATACCTTATCGCCCACGACAATCGGTTGGCCGTTGACCCACGAGGGCATCTCCGTCTTCCAGACAATGTTCTTCGATTTCGCGTCGGCAAACGCCCAATACTCTCCGTCGCGATGGCGGCCGCGCTTGTCGGTGTACTGGCGGGTCTTCTTCTCGGGCGTGCCTTCGTGCCACTCGGCCACGACCGTCGCCCCGGGGAAATAGCCGTTGCCGTCTCCGCGATAGCCGATCGGTCGATCGGGGCTGGGATAGAAGTCCTTGCTGCCGAACTCGGGTTCGCCGGCGGTCAGGCCGACCGACAGCGTCAGAACACACAGGATTGCCACAACGCCAGGACGCATCATACTGCTCATGGAGTTCATTCCTCAGTTGACTCTGACAACAAGCTCCCTCCGATGTCGACGGGAACAAGGAATACAATACCAGGAGTCGCCTCTGGTTTCGCTCAAAGAAGGTATCGCATGCTGGGAATCATCGGGATCATCGCACTGTTGGTCGTGCTGGGGCTGTCGCTGTTCATCAATCAACTGGCCACCATCGCCCTGACGATGACGGGACTCTCGCGGGAGGCCGCCGCGTTCCAGGCGCGGTCGGCGTTCACCGGAACGGGCTTCACCACCCACGAGGCCGAGAAGATCGTCAACCACCCGGTGCGTCGTCGCATCATCATGCTGCTGATGATGATCCGGTCGGCGGGGCTGGTGACCATCATTGTCTCGATCATTCTTTCGTTCGTGGGGACCGCCGAGACGAGCGAGCGACTTACGCGCCTGCTTTGGTTGGTGGGCGGGGTGGCTGTGCTGCTGGGCATCTCGCGGCTGCGGGTGGTGAGTCGGGGTGTCGAACTGGCCATCGGCTGGGCGCTGGACCGCTGGACAAACCTCAACGTGCGGGACTACGCCGAGCTGCTGCAACTCTCCGGCGAATACACCGTCACCGAGAAGCACGTCCAGCAGGGCGACTGGGTGGCCGGCAAGAAGCTCCACGAATGCGACCTCGACCAGGAGGGCGTCAGCGTGCTGGGGATCCAGCGCGACGACGAAAGCTACCTCGGGGCGCCCCGCGCGAACACTGAAATCTACGCCGGCGACACGCTGGTCCTCTATGGTCGATCCGACACACTGGCCGACCTCGACCAGCGACGCGAGGGCGGGCAGGGCGACGCCGCTCACCGACAGGCCGTCAATGAGCAGCAGCGCGAGGTCCAGAAGCAACAGGCCGAGGAACGCCGACAGGCAGAAGACCGCCGCCAACAGCAGCAGGAAGAAGACCAGGATACCGGCGACGAGCCCGGCCTGGCCGGCGACGACCAGACCGATCAGCCCCGACGCGAAACCCAGCCCGCCGGCGAATCAGCGTGACTGGTCAGCCATTCTCTGCGATAAAGGCGGCGACTTTGCTTGCGAGACCGGCGGCAAATCGTTCGGGGCTTGTCATTTCGCTCGATTGCCTGTACTCACCCGTTTTCGCCGAAGCCTGATCGGTGAGCAACAGGGCGGCAGCGTCGTACAACTGCTCCTGCACAAGTTTCCTGCAGAGAATCTCGTACCTTCTGATGTAGCTGGCCTCGTCAAACTCCGGCATGGCCGGGAAGTGAGGAGAGTTGACCGCAACCGGCCTTGTTGAGTCTTCGCATTCTTCGATAACGAAGAAGTAACCAAGAAAGGGCTTGGGATTCTCCCCGAACACGCCTTCGCGGAACGCAGTCAGCAGGTCGGCTGCATTTCCGATTGCCTCTTCGACGCGGTTGTTGAGATTGTTCCCGAACGAACCCACCTGTGACTTGAATTCGATCGCTGCGATCAGTTGATCTCCCCGGACAACAAGCAAGTCCCAGTTTTTCGTAGCTCGGTAGAACCCGGGCAGTGTCACATCCAGGCGGCCGACACAATGGACATCATCCTTGTCCAGTCCGTTGTCTACGATGATCTGGCGAACCGCGGCGACGAATCCGTCCATGTTCTTTCCGGCGGTGACCCCGGCGCGATTTCCCTGGTCAGACACGCCTCGCTTCCTCTGGGTTCGTGCCGCTCGTTTGCGGGCTTTCCAGAAGTGCCTGATGGCCTTTGGCATTTCATCGTGCAGCGCCGAGAGATCAAGACTCATCACAACTCCTGCTTGGTCACATCCAGTTCGTGCCGCTTGTTGAGCGTGTTGCTGTGTCGACGGAATCGCCTTTCAGCCAGTCCGAGATATTCCTCGTCAATCTCGACGCCGATGCTGTTGCGCCCCGTCTGCCAGGCAGCCATCGCCGTCGAGCCCGAGCCGAGGAACGGGTCGAGTACCGTGTCTCCCACGAAGCTGAACATGCGGATCAGCCGCCGGGCCAGTTCGACCGGGTAGGGGGCCGGATGGTTCCGCGTGGAGGCACCGCGAACGTCCGTCCATATCTGGCGGAACCACTTCTTGTGGAGCGTCTCGGGTATCACGCTGAACGCGCGTTCCAGCAGTGTCGGGCTGCGATAGCCGCCTGGCTTGCGCTCCATGAGGATGAACTCGATGTCGTTCTTGATCACGGCGTTCGGCTCGTAGGGCTTGCCGAGGAAACCGCCGCCGTTGCCCGAGGCTTCCAGCTTCGCATTGGCGATTTTGTGCCAGATAATCGGAGCGAGGTTGTCGTATCCGATTTCACGGCATTGCTCCTGAATCGATGCGTGGAGGGGAACCACGGTATGGCGCCCCTTGTTCTTACGGCGGGAGAGGCACACGTCGCCCACCACGCAGATCAGCCTTCCGCCCGGCACGAGGGCCCGGTAGCAGTGCGTCCAGACACGGTCCAACTCAGCCAGGAAGTCCGCGTAATCCCCCACGCTCCCCAATTGGGCATTGCTCTGGTTGTACTGTTTCAACGTCCAGTAGGGAGGCGAGGTGAGAACCAGGTGGATGCTCTGGTCGGGGATGAACCCAAGCTCCCTTGCATCTCCCAGGTGCATCGTGTGGCGGGTCGGCAGGGCGGGCAGCGCCGCCTCGATATCGCCAATAGCGACCGGATCCTTCGCAAGGCGCGGGATGTCGCTCTGGGTACCCTCGATCTCCATCAGCAGGGCAGGGGCGAACTCGCGCAGGACCTCCTCCTTGGTCGCCTCAGAGAGCCCGAGATTTTCAGTCTCTTTTCCCATCGCTTCACCACGCATTTCCTGTCGCATCAAAGAGCGAACCGAACCCCAACAATCACCGAAAACCATGCTACGCGATTCTTCGCGGGCACTCAACGATGGCCGGCGCGTTTTCCTGTCTCTCCCGGCGTGCACGGGTCGGGCAGGTTCAGGAGCGGGCGCATCGCTTTGAGGCGGAGCGGGCCGATTCCCGGGACGTTCAGCAGTCCCTCTTCGGTAGCGATGGCCGAGGCTCCGTGCATCTGGCGGTGGTGGATGATCGCCTCGGCAGTGGTGGGTCCGATGCCCGGCAGGCGCACCAGCGACGCCTTGGACGCCGTCCGCGGGTCGATGCGCTGTTCCGCCAGCCGCACGCGGGACGGCAGCAGCGAATCGTCTTCCCACCCGATGCGAGGCTGGGCGACAAACCACACCACCAATGCGCCGGCCAACACCGCCGCCAGCAGCCAGGCACCCTTGAGGGCAGCCGGCGAGAGTCCCAATCGTCTCGGCAGCGGACCTGGCGTGTCGGTCATTGTGTCGGTGGGGGGGGAGCTTTGCCCTCGGCGAATCGTCCTGAGGTGAGGTAGGCTTTGAAGTTCCGCAGTTCCTTGTAGGCGAGCTTCGGGGTGAGGTTGTTCTGGCAGAGCCCGCCGTGGGGGACGTAATGGCCCTCGTAGTCGGCCAGGTCGCGCCAGCAGATGCTCTCGACGTAGGGCTTGGAGATGCACACGCGGCAGAACGCCTGAAGCCACTCTGCCTGCAGCCTTGGCGACCACGGGGCGTGCCACTGACCGGCGTTCACCGTTGCTTCCTTTCCGGACCAGAAGTCCCACGCGTCGGCAGACATGTCCGAGGGCACCTCGCAGCCGGTGACGTGAACGCCCTTGCCCAGCCCGGCGAACTCATCCAGCAGGGAGCTGAGCTGAAGCAGGTCGCGCACGAACAATCCGTCGACCGGGACGCCCATGTACATCTGCACGCCGAACCCGTCGAACTTGATCCCGCTCTGGACGGCCATGTCCGCGTAGAGCATCGGCGGGATGGTTCGCTGGTTGCGCGAGTAATACTCGCCCCAGGGCTGGGTGAGGTCGATGATGACCTTCGCGTGCGGAGCGATCTTCTTGACCAGCAGGCAGGTCATGCGGGTCAGCTCCATCAACTGCTCGAAGCTCAGCGAGAAGCTGTTGTGCGCGTGGATGCCGCTGCAGACGTTCCAGACGTTCACCTGCCGGGAGTATCGCTTCACGACGCGCTGAATGTGCTCGTAAATCAGGTCGCGTACCGTGTCGTAATCGTGTTCCCAGATATACAGCCATTCCGGCAACGCCGTCGGTTCGAAACTCAGCAGGGGCCCGGCGTGAATCCGTCGCTTGTTGCGGGCCGCCCAGTTGATCCAGGTGTCCAGCTGGCTGAACTGGTAGGTGTGCTCCTTGGGCTCGACCGACTTCCACGCCATCGGAACGGTGATGAAGTCGAACACCTCCCGCAGGCGGGCGGTGTAATCCTCGCCGGTAGACAGCAGATCCACCGTGCAACCGAACGCCGGCCTCCATGCGTTGACGTTGGACGCCTTCCGTCGCGAAAGCAGCACCTCGGCGTGGAAGAGGCTCATCTTCTCGCCCAGCGTCACGCCCTTGGCCAGGCAGGTGTCCGCGAGCTTGGCCTGGTGGGCCGGGTCGTCCTCCGCCTGCAGCGCGCGGACGAAGAAATCGCGGACCTCGTGAAACTCCTCCCCGAGGTCGCCGGCTTCGGGGAAGTCGAACAGCCCCCAGTCCTCGCGCTTCTGGGCGAGTCGGCATAACTGCCCGCGTGCCAACTCCAGATTCAGATTGTAAGGCCTCTTGCGTTCGGGCAGACGCGTGGTCGACAGCATGAATCGCCCGCTGGGCCCGGCGTTCCACAGCAGCGATAGGCCGCACGCGCCGGGGACGCGCTTTACGCACGAGATGACGCCCCCCTCTGCCGCGAACTCCGCGCGGAGGGGAATCGCATCCTGTCCGAACGCCACCGCCCCATCGAGATCGACGCTGTCGGCGAGTCGGCCGTCTTGGTACGCCTCAAATTGCAGCATGTTCATCCTTTACGCCGGGGGTCAAGGCGGCCGACCCCCCGGGCCGACACCTCGCCTGAGCGACTATTATAGCCGCGAGCCTCCAACCTGCAACCATGCGAACCTCCCGGAGTTCCGCCGCCAGGGGCGGGTCTTCCTGCAGAAGGGTCGGCGCCGCGCTGTCCTCCAATGTGCCCCGCGGCGTGGCAGCGATTTTTCCCTTGCCTCGTGAAGCTTCCGGGCCCAAAAGGGCTCACTGGCTGACCGGTGCCCCCCGCAGTGCCGGCAGGGCAAAGGCTATCAAAGACGGCGCGGTGTTCAGGCGAATCGACCTGGGCAAGAGTGAATCCACAGACGTTGTCTCGCGAATTGATCTTCCAGCGGAGCATGATGTCGAACATGAACGGATATCTCAGCATTCAGGACTTCGGGGCCGTCGCTGACGGCCAGACGCTGAACACACCCGCAATCCAGAAGGCCATCGACCAAGCGGCCGCTGCCGGGGGCGGGACGGTTTTCGTTCCGCCCGGCTGTTACCTGGCAGGCACGGTGTTCCTCAAGAGCCACGTCACCCTCGAACTGGCGCACGGCGCGACGTTGCTGGGCTCGCCCCGCCTGGAAGACTACCAGGCCGTCCGGTGGGGGCATCACATGGATCGCACGCCGTGGCACCTGGTGATGGCCGACGGCGTCGAGGACATCGGGCTGGTCGGTCGCGGGACAATCTCCGGCAACGGGCCTGCGTTCTGGAAGCAGCCCCGCAAGAGCGAGTGGCACTTCTGGGTGGAAGAGCCACACCGCCCCAGCCCGATGGTGGAAATCTCCAACTGCCGCGATATCCGCATCACCGACGTCATGCTGGAAAACCCCGCCGGGTGGACGCTCCATCTGCACGATTGTGACCGGGCCGTGATCCGGGGGATTCGTATCGAGGCCGAGCTGTTCGGCCCGAACACCGATGGAATCGACCTGACCGGCTGCCATGACGTCGCCATCAGCGACTGCCTCATCAAGGCCGGTGACGACGCCATCGCACTGAAGACCACCGTGGACAGCCGAGACTGCCGGAACATCACGGCCACCAACTGCGTTCTCGAAACCAACTGCTGCGCGATCCGCGTCGGGCACGAGAGCGCCAAAGACTTCCGCTTCTGCACCTTCAGCAACTGCGTGGTCAAGCGGTCCAGCCGTGTGATCGATCTGCTGAACCTCGGCGGCTGCGTGATGGAACACATCCAGTTCAGCAACATCATCGGTTCGACCAATTGCGGTTGGCCGTTCAATCGCCCGATCCAGATCCAATGCACTCCCATCGACGACCTGTACGTCGCCAACCTGCCGCCGGAGCACCCCCGGCACGGCGAACATTACACCCCGCCCCACGCCGGCATTATTCGCGACGTCAGCTTCACCGATATCGACCTGGAAACCGACGGCAGGGTGACCATCGGCGGCGTGAGCGACTCGGTCATCGAGAACCTCACGTTCCAGAACCTGCGGATGCGATACCCCTTCATCGACGACCCGGCCGCGCTGGCGGGCAAGCCCGGACCGAGTTCCTTCTTCCCCGGAGAACAGCTGGCGGAGTTGCGCGGCGCCCGGGCGGCGGTCGTCGCGCAGCGCGTGCGGAATCTCGTTATCGACGGCCTTTCGGTAACCTTTGACGATGGTCCGGTGCCCGAGGACTGGCTGATCCTTCGAAGCGAGCTGCGTCACATCAACGACGCGTACTACGCCGGAAACGAAAAGGCATTGCGCACGCGAGAGAAGAGCGTTCCGTTCGGGATCTTCTGGGGATGCGATCTGGACGGCGGGCGACTCAGGCTTGAGGGCGGCTCGCCGCACGATCCGGAAGATACGATCGTCCGGCACGGCAGCGGGTTCGTGATCGAATGACCCTTGGACGCAGCCAGTCGGCCGGCCGTGCGAAGCGCGAAATGCCGTGTGCGGGGTGCCACTGCCGTCTCGGCAGTGCTGTTGTGTCGAACGGCCGGGTGCCGGGTG
>CAZFPT010000029.1:0-27208 GCA_964521005.1 uncultured Planctomycetaceae bacterium
CCGGGATGAGCAAGGCTGGCGAGTCCATCGATTCCGGCGCCGCCGCCGCCGCCCTGCGGAAGCTGGTGGAACTCTCCAACGCCTGAGCCGCCCGGGAGTCAACGATACTTCGGGTGCCCGGGCTTGTGCCGGTCGGACCGAGCGCAGCGAGGGAGGAACGGAGCAACCCGGTCGTCAGTGAAGTGACAAATTCCAAGTACCGAACTCCAAGGAAAGCAGACGCTGATCGGTCTGCATTCCGATCTCCCGCATTCGGGGCGATGTGGGACGATCAATCCTTGGAACTTGTTCATTTGGAATTTGGATGTTCGCTTCTCTACCCCCACCTTTCGCTTCGCTCAAGATGGGGCTTCAGCTTCGTTTCACCGCGTGTCGCTCTTCGCGTGTCGCTGCTTTCCGCGTTCCTTACACGCCGGGTTGCTCCCGTCTCCGCCCTGTGGGCTCCGTCGTGGCAGGCAGCTCGCTTAGGCTCGCTGCACAAGCCCGGGCACCCGCCAGTCGCTTGTCGCTGGTTACCTGAAGCGTGCCCCCATTCGGTGTTGGCCACCGGGCACCGGATCCAACGGGTTTAGGATTGACGGATCCGAGATTTGCACGTATACACATGGGGTCCTTTCACGGAATCGGCGATTCCCCACGTACCAGAGACAAGGGGCGGGAGACGCATAGGCACGCCTCCTGGCCGAGATAACCTGCACTGGCCCCGTTTGCTCGCCGCCCCCGGGCCCATCGAGGTGCACATGAACAACAAGACACGACGTTCCGCCGCCCTCGTCGCTGCGCTGCTGTGCGCGATCGGGGGGGTGTCCACTACTGCCGCTCAGGGTCGGCCTCGCAGCGGGCTGGAGATCTACGAGGAGCAGCTTCGCGTCCGCCTCGACGAGCAGATCCCCGGCCGAAGCGATTTCGGCTACCGCGCCGGCGGGTGGTTGAGCTTCGCGGTGATGGACTACGACGACCCCACCGCCGGGCGAGACCGCACGCTGCGAAAGCTCCAGTTGCGAGGTTGGCTGGACGTGGACTATCGCGGCGAGCACCGCCTGTACGTGCGAGGCCTGGCGAATCTGGACGACTGGAGCGGGACGGACAACCCCCGCAGCCCGTCGCGCGGGACGGACTTCGACCTCATGGTCGAACGCGCCTGGTACCAGTTCGACTGGGGGCGGTTCTGGCTGAATCGAACCGGCAACCAATCGCCGGTGGAATGGAAGCTCAAGGTCGGGCGCGAGTTCGCCACCATCGGAACGGGGCTGGCGCTGGCGACCCCGCTGGACATGATCGAGCTTCGGGCCCGCTGGCAGGACTGGTCGCTCAAGGCCCTGGCCGGGCAGACGATTTACGACAGCGAGAATCTCGATCGCTCGCCGGCCGTCGCGGGTCGCCAGGAACGCTGCTTCTACGGCGTGGAGGTGGCGTATGAGGGCTTCGACCGACACCGCCCGTTCGTGTACTACCTCATGCAGAACGACCACACCACGCCCGAACCGCGTTCGGCGACGCAGGGGTACGACTACTCCTCGCGATACGTCGGAATCGGCAGCGAGGGGACGATTCTTTCCCCGGACCTGGCCTACCGGGTGGAGGTCGTCGGCGAGTGGGGGCGAACCTACGGCAGCGGGGCGGCCGCCAGCCAGGACGAGATCTGTGCCTGGGCTGCCGACGTGATGCTGGAGTACACCTTCCGCGATACGCCCACCCGCCCGAAGCTGTATGTGGAGTATCTGTTCGGAAGCGGCGACAGCGACCGCGCGAGCTCGTCGACCTCGACGCTGGGCGGAAACACGCCCGGCACGCGCGACCGGGCGTTCAACGCGTTCGGCTTCCGGGACACGGGCATCGCGTTCAGCCCAGCCGTGAGCAACCTGCACATCTGGTCGGCGGGGGGCAGCTGCTTCCCGCTGGAGAACCACAAATGGTTCGAGCGGATGGAAGTGGGCTCCAAGGCCTTCCTGTACTGCCGCGCGAAAGACTCCGGCGCCATCAGCGATACCTCGCTTCCGGCGACCAACAACTCCAGCTACGTCGGCTGGGAGATGGACGTCTACGTGGACTGGCGAATCACCTCGGACCTCAGCTGGACGGTCCGCTACGGATTCTTCCAGCCCGGGGACGCCTACAACGGATCCGACAAGACCTGCCGCCAGTTCGTGTACACCGGACTCGTGCTGAGCTTCTGAGAAGCGGGAAAGACCCATGCCAACGACACGATTGATGACCCTGTTCCTGCCGGCATCGCTGGCGCTGCTGGCCATCGGGTGCGCGTCCAACGGAACCATCGATGGCGGCGAGGCTTCGCTGCCGGCGGGTGAGAACTCCGCCGCCTTCCTGGACCGCGTTTCCGGCGAGGCTGTGGTCTGCGAGAACGACGCTGCCCGCGGGCTGTTGATGCTGCGGGACGGGGTGGACAAGACCGAGACCTTCGCCCAGCGAATCTCCGCCCTGCGGGAGGCGGAGATCGTCGACGCGTCCTGGGACCACGCCGCCGCCAGACCCGTCACCCGAGGCCGACTGGCGCAGATGGTCTACCAGAGCATCGACATCCCCGGCGGGGTGGTTCTTACCCTTACCGGGCCGTCGCAGCGATATTGCGCCCGCGAGCTGCAGTACCGCCGTATGATGACCAAGGGGCCGCTGGACTCGCCCGTCAGCGGGATGGAGTTCGTCGCGGTGATTACCCGGGCCGCCACCTACAAGCAGACCGGCGAGGTGCCCGATCTGGTGGGCAACACCTCGACCGATCCGAAGGAGTAACCCATGCGAACCATTCCGATCTTCCTGGTGATGCTGGCGATGCTGGCTGTTTCCGCCCCGGCGATGGCCCAGAACGCCGACGCGAACGCACCGGCCGACCCCAACGCAGCTGTCGACGACGGCGATGCGAAGGATGGCGAGGCGATCCGCGCGATCGTCCGGAGCGTCAAGGGCATCTGCGAAAAGCGATCCGCCGCCGAGAAGGACGCCAAGTGGACCGCCATCAAGAAAAACGACACGCTCGGGGCGATGACGCTGGTGCGCACCGGGCTGGGCGCCGAGCTGGAGCTCGCCTTCTCCGATCGGGTCCGGATGACCGTTCGACAGGCGACGAAGATCGGCATCCGCGAGTTCTACATGCGTCGCCAGAAGGCCTCGGGACAGCTGGGCGTGAAGTACGGCTCGGTGCGGGCGAAAGTCAACTCCGCCGCCGGCGAGAACGACGTCCGCGTTTCCACACCCGTGGCTACCCTGAGCGTTCGCGGCAGCGGTGGCACGCTGGCGATGTGGGGCGACCTGGGGCTGTACTTCCGCGGCCAAAGCGGACGATGGGAACTGACCAACCCCGCCGGCCAAAAGCAGGGCGTCACCAAGGGCGAATGGACCGACGGCGACGGTTCGCGATCGGGCGAGCTGCTGGCGATGTTCCGTCACGTTCCCTTTGGCGACCCGCTTGGCGGGCTCACACCCCGCGAGCTTCGCTACCTCCGGCGCCACGGCGACGGGCGCGGCGTGATCGGCTTTGTCGGCTCGGGTCACCAGTTCACGCAACTGATGGCGTTCGGCTACCACCCCAACGGCAGCCAGAATATCGGTAACGGCAACGACAGCGTCGGCAGCGGCGAGGAGCCCGGAAACGGCGAGTATGACCGCCGACTAGGGAACGACGAGTACATCAACCGCTAGCGACGGCAGCGGATGCTTTCGCCGCATGCCCGTCGGCGGTACACTCAGCGTCATGACGTCGGCTGGTGAATCCACTCCGAGGTTGTCACGGGTCATCGCGGTTCTCCTGGGCGCGATCGCGACGTTCACCGTCGCCGGGACCTTCGCGCTGGGCGCGTGGGACCGCCTGGAACTGCTCGCCCTCGACGAACGTCTCGCCCTCGTGCACCACGATCCGGCAACGGGCCGCAACCAGGACGAGCCCGACCCGATCGCGCACGTCAACATCGACGACCGTTCCCTGCAGGAGCTGGGGCGCTGGCCCTGGCCCAGGAAAGTGCTCGCGGACATCGTCGCCGCCCTCGACGCAGCCGGCGCGAAGGTCATCGCGCTGGACATCATCTTTCCCGAGCCGCAGGAGGTCCGCCTGGTGGACCCTGCCGCCGAGGCATACAGCGGCCTGGCAACCGAGTGGCTCCAGCAGGGCCCGCCCCGGCGCGTGTACGACGATCTGCACCTGGCCGGCGCCATCGCCGACGCCAAGGCTGTGCTCGTTCCGATGCACATGGACTTCTCCACGGGGACCACGTCGGCCGACAACATCGGCCGTACCGTCGGGCAACTCTTCGAGCCCGATCAGCCCGCGCCCTCGCTGCCGGGCGTGCTGGCGGAGGTGTTCGAGAATCCGCTGGCCGCACCGCCCGATGCCGTCGCCGCGGTGCGACGCGAATATCTCCGCCGCCGCTCGATCCGTTCGCTCGAACGCTTCGCCCTGGACCCTGACGGCGCCAACCCGAACGCGTTGGCCGACGGCGAGATGACCCCGCCGCTGGTGCTGCTGGCCGACGCTGCCGACGGGACGGGCTTCGTTACCGTCGAGTCCGACGCCGACCGCGTGGTGCGCCGCATCCGCCTTCTGGGCCGATCGGGCGGGAAGTCCTGGATGCAGCTCGCCCTGGCGGTCGCCCGGCAGCTTCGCCGCGTCGAGGGCTCGGATGCTCGCGTCGCCCTGGAGAACGGTCGCGTGCGTCTTGGTGAGGGTCCCTCTGCCGTCTCGCTGCCGGTGGACTCGCAGCAGCGGATGATCATCCGTTGGTCCAGGCCGTCAGACCGCACGGTGCGCATCTCGGCAGCGGCGGTCGCCGCCGTCGGGCGCGAACGTCGGAAGCTCCGTGCCAACGACCAGGCCGCCGACGTGGCCTGCTGGCAGCTGGCGTCGATGGGCAGGGGCTTCCCCCGCGAGCGGATCAAGACACTCTACTGGCAGTGCGCCGAACTCTCCGAGCAGCTCGACACCCTCCACAAGCAGAGGCTCGCCCTGCAGGGCCGGCACCTGCGGCGACGGCTGTACCATCCTGCTTCCGCGGACCAGGCCGACGAATTGGCCGGCGCCCAACGCCGCGAGCAGCAGGTCCAGCAACGGCTGCGACGGTCGCTGCGGGAGCTGGCGAACCTGCTGCGCGACGGGCCCACCCGCCGGGCGTTCCTGCTGGGCGACCCGAACGCCCCCCTCACCGACGACGCGCGCAAATCGCTCACCCGGGCCGGCGAACTGCTGTCGCTGATTGATCGGCTGGAGCGGGCCCGGGGGGCATTGGGCGAGAGCATCGAGGCGATGGAGGGCCAGTTCGCCGATTTCGTCGAGGGTCGCGTGGTGCTGATCGGCTCGACGGCGACGGGAGCTGCCGACTTCGTGCCCACGCTCCGCGGGCCTCGCACCCCGGGCGTGGAGGTGCACGCCGACATTCTGCGCACGATCCTCTCGGGCTGGTCGGTCCGCGAGGCCGGGCTGGGGTGGGACCTGGCGGTGATTCTCGCGGTCGGCCTGGCGGCGACGGCCATCGCTTCGGGCTGCGGCGCGGTGCGGGCGGCCGGTCTCAGCATGCTGCTGCTGGGCGTGCTGGTGGCGGGCAACGTCTGGGCGGTGTTCCTGCGGGGGGGCGTGGTTTTGGCGCTGGTGGCGCCGGCCGGCGCGATGGTCGCCAGCTACCTGGTGGTCACCGCGTACCGTCAACTCACCGAGGAGCGGGCCCGACGCCGAATTCGCCGGATGTTCTCCCACGCCGTCTCGCCCGAGGTCGCCGAGCAGCTCATGCGCAACCCCTCGATGGCCAGCGTGGGAGGCCAGCGCAGGGAAATCACCTGCCTGTTCTCCGACCTGGGGGGCTTTACCGACCTGTCCCGGCGGATCGGCTCGCATGCGACGGTCTGGCTGCTGAACCGCTATTTCGACGGCGTTACCGAGGTGGTGCAGCACCAGCAGGGCGGCTACCTCAACAAGTTCCTCGGCGACGGCGTCCTGGCGCTGTTCGGGGCTCCGCTGGAGCAACCCGACCACCCCGCCCGGGCCGTCCGGGCTGCCGTCGGGTGCCATCAGAAGCTCGCCGAGCTCAACCGTCAGCTGGCCAACCAGCCAGACGCTCCCGACGCGACCCTGCGGCTGCGCGTGGGGATTGCCGCCGGAGTGGCCATGGTCGGAAACTGCGGCTCGTCCGAACGCATGGACTACACCGCCATCGGCGATTGCGTGAACCTCGCCTCGCGACTCGAGACGGCCTGCAAGTTCTTCGGGGCCAGGCTGCTGGTCGAGCGATCCGCCTGGCAGCAGGCCGACCTCACCGACACCCCCGCCAGGCCGCTCGGGGCCTTGTGGATCACCGGCGTCGCCCAGCCCATCGAGGTCTGGCAGGTACTGGTGGCCGACGAGGCAGACCCCGCCACCACAGAACGGTTCGCCGAGGGAGTCTCCCAGCTCGCCGCCGGACAATACGACCAGGCAGCCGAGACATTCCAACGCTCAGCCGACGACGCGCCGAGCGACCAGGCCGCCGCCGTCTTCGCCCGACTGACCCGCGCACTGGCAAACAAAGAAGACCCCATCCCCCCAGCCGGCAACGGCACCGTCCGAATCGCATACCCCGGCAGCAAAGGGTTTACCGCGTAAACACACGCAAGCGGAAGAGCGAGTGGAATAGCGTGAGAGGCAGCTATGGCCTGCAACTGTCTGCAAGCAGAAACCGCAACGCTCGGCGAGGCGAAATGCTGGCTCGTGGGTGGACACGCCGCTGAGATGTGCTAAGATGCATGTGCTATCCAAACAAACAGTGCATGGCAAGGTATGCACAATCCGGACTAAGTGCGAACCGTGGACCGGTCATTGAGGGAAAAGAGACGAATGAACTCCCCTAAGAAGTGCAAGACAGTTGAGCAGGTTTTCGAGGCCCGCTACTCCGATGGGTACCGGTATCTGGACCGCTGCGGCGAGGCCATGAGTATTCTCTTGAAGACACTACCACAGACTACAAAGAGCATCTGGATGCCCGAGGAAGCAAAGCCGACCGGCGCGGCTCTGAAGTGTCCAGTTTATGACCTGACAGTGAAATTCGATACGACAAAGCTCGTGGTAGACCAGATGTTCCCGGAGACACCTCTGGATCTTCTCCCAATCGCATCGGAGGTTCTCCAAACTATAAAGGGCACCTTTACATTCAGCGATATTAGCAGACTGGGGTACAGGCATATATGGCTTCGCCCAACAGACGACGTAGCGAAGGCGGAGTCCGATTCTGTCAAGGAAGCTGGCTTAAAGATATTTACAGAAGATGATTTGGGTCAACTCGAAGCAAGGCGCTCGGATGTCATGGCGAAGTACGAGACGAGTGACCAGTCGAAGGGGTTATGCCTAAGGATGGCGCCAAGATACAACATCGATGCACCTCTGACCCCAGACCCGCGCCTACACCAACCACCCCACCTGCTTCCAACTGGTCAGAGAGAAGCCTTGTTGGCCCAACTGAAGCAACGCCAGCGCCAAACCGAGAGTCCTATGGCTGGGCTGGTGTTTGACTTCGATTTTTGGTGGGCTAAACGGAAAGAAGATGACTTGCGGGCCTTTTTTCAAGACGCTGAAGAGACTATAGAGAAACTAGCCAGAAAGGTGGCCGAGTAATGGAGAGTACGCCTGCACAGACAGAAAGCCTGGCCGACCAAGGAATCTCTGGTGAGAGTGAGGGATCCCCCCAGGCGCAACGAGCTTCTTGGCTGAACGAAGGAACAGAGACGGGATTCTTGGGGCCCGGCCTGGCGATGGTTGGCCAGCCCGAAGCCCAAAGCCCATCACGGGCGCAGGCCCAAGCAAAGGAGAGCAGACTCTCTTCTTGGCACGACAAGGCAGAAGTGAAGCGACTGGTCCGGATCCTTGAAGACGTCGATGTTGAGGACGTCCTCGACGCGACCGTAGCCTCCGAGACTGTTGCTAAACTCATTGGGGATCTCTGGGACGAGGTGGAGGAGGACAGCTGCAGAGAGGAGCTACTAGCGCTAATTGAGATGTCACTCTCGACTTGGGGAGACCTGAGCACAAGGCTTCAACTCAGAGCATTGCAGCAAGCTGCTGAGTACCTACGGTTAGGTACGGTTACCGAGGAACATGTCAACTCGTTGCGGTCAACCTGTATCGACGCAGGTTACCGCCCAGTGGGCATACTGGGGAGCGTTTCCAATGAGGATAACGACGACGGCCAGTAAGACAGCGGGTCAGCTGGATTGCCAAGAGAAGGAAGTCAAGACGATACTGCTCGATACGAGCGTCCAGATCCAGAGGATGAAGGCCAAGAAGCATCGGGATCCGATAGAGGCATTCTTGCAGCAGTACCATTTCAAGGCTACCTCATCATACGCCAAGCTGGAATTCAAGAGGTCGTGGTGCAAAGATCTGGCGTTTATTTACACGAAATGCAAAAATGCCCAGTCTGAAGCTGATGTAATCGATCAGATCAACGCTAGCTTCGGCGCGGATCCTCGCACTAGGCGGCGCCTATCGAGGTGCTTGGAGATCCTTGTGGCGGCTTTGCAGTACGTTGATGATGCGCATCCGAGAGGTCAATCCAGACTCAGATTGAGGCGACTCCGCCAGTACACAAAACGGGTGATTCTTGACAGCTATCCTGCCTGGGACCGTTCTGTTACGCATGAGTACAACGGTCTCGAGTGCTCACTGGCGGAGCAGCCCCCGAGAAGCAACAACAAAGGTCACATGGACGTATACATCAGAAGACACTGCAGGCCAGAAGACTGTGATATCGCGCAGTTCTTCACCACTCATGTAGACGACTTCCGCCAGATTGCATCCAGAATCCGAGAGCTACAGCGAACAGGGGAGAATGTTTCGAGAGAGTTGGAGCAGACGGCGGACCAGATCGAAAGGGCAATCAAATCGCCTCAGCACCTCTGCGACCATGCACAGTGCAAGAAAATGGGCGATGCCCTCATTGCAGTAGACGGGTTGGCCATGGAAACCTTTGGTGCCAACAATCCTGCTGAATGGAATTGCATAGCGCATGCCTTGGGGCGCGAACTGGTCAATCCCGTCAAGGCCGAATGATGCTTAGAAGACAGTCGGTGACTGGGCTCCATGGTCACCTTTTGGGTGTGTGCGCGGGATGTGGCTGCTGTGCCGGGGCGTGTGTTCCTGTCGCCCATGGGCGGGTGTTGGTGAGGGTTATTCGGCGCGTTTGTGTTTTTGCCGGTTGATGAATGCTCTGACGAGGGGGTTGTTTTTGACGGCGACGGCCATGATGGTTTCGTTCGGCCAGAGGAAGGACACTTCTCGGTTGAGCAGTTTTCCTCCGTAGATGGTTCCGCGGACTTTCAGCAGTGGCAGTCGGCCGGTTTTCCAGGCGTGGTTCCATTCGGCGCTGCCTCCGGCAACGAGGAGTCCGACGGTGTACTCGGCGTTGTTTTCGGCGTCGGTGGTTCCTTCCATGTACACGTCGTACTGGGCGCCGGAGAAGATCATGTCGTTCTGTGCGACGCCGTCGTCGAAGAACGTGGCGAACCCGGTCATCGTGTCGTACTCGTATCGCTGGAGGTTCAGCTGGGGGAAGATACCCGCCATCCAGGCGGGGACGGCCCTGCCGACGATGTAGCCGTCGGTGGCGATGGTTTTGGCGGATCCCACGGGCGTCCAGGGGTAGCGGTGGTCCAGGAAGTAGGCGATCGATGCCGGCAGCGACTCCTGCAGTTTTTCGCTGCGGGTGAAGAGCCCCTCGACGGTGTTGCCCGGGAAGTACTTCGCCAGCTGGGGCTGGATTTCCGGCGTTCCGATGACCTTCAGCAGGTCGAAGGTCATTGCCACCGGCCTGGCGGGGTCGTTGGCGTCGGCGTCGACGGACACGCGGTAGCTTCCGCCGTTGAGGATCGCGGCGATGTTCGCGGCCAGCTCGCCGCCGCCGGCAGTCACGTCGGCGCGAAGCTGCTTCATGTCGTAGGTCTGGTTCACCGAGACGTCGGTGGTGCGCAGCGTCTCGACGTCGCCGGTGAGCGTGACGTTCATCTTCCTCATCGGCCCGCGGAGGCGTTCGATGAGCGTCTCTGCCGCGGCGGTCAATCGTTTGACCTCGGCGGCGGGCAGCTCGACGGCGTTGGGGTCGCTTGGCCCGGGCATGCCCAGCCAGTCGGCGAGGTCGGCGTCGTCCAGCGTGTCGGCGAGGAGTCTCACGCTGCCGGTGGGGCGGTGAGGCAGGTCGGTAAGGTTCGCGATCAGCCAGGCGTGGTTCTCGCCGGCGCTGGCTTGGAGGTCGGTGGCTGTGAGCGAGGCGACGGACCAGCCTCCGCGGGGCGACCAACCCACCCGCGAGGCGGTCAGCTCGCCGGAGAGGGTTACCTCCCTGCCGCGATGGACCGTCCGGACACTCTCGCCCGAGAGGCTCGCCACGTCGATGCGTCCCCATCGGCCGCTGCGGTTCTCGGCTTCCAGCCGAATCGATCCGCCTGTGATTCGCCCGGCCGAGCCGGGGTAGATCTCGGGGACTCGCCCGAGGTGATCGCTCGCCAGCCATGCGTGCCAGGAGACCGGGCGAAAGCTCTCGGGTTCGGGCAGGCCATCGCGCCGCAGCTGACCCTGGACGGCTGCGTCGGCCAGCAGCCGGGCGAGAATGACCTCCTCGCCGGAGTCGTTCGGGTCGAGCACGTCGAGGAGCAGTTCGGCGAGAGTCCACTCGGTCAGGTCGGTGCTGCCTCGGACCGCCAGCGACGCCCGGGCCCGCAGCGAGGCTGGCTTGACCAGCGGGCCGAGACGAATCCGCCCGCTGCCACCGTCCAGCGTGCCGCGGAGACTCAGCCCGTCGGGCCCCAGGGAGAGGCGCGCGGCGAGGCTGGCGTCGTCGGTCATGGTCAGCTCGCCCAGGCCGGCAGCCAGTTCGGGCAGCAGGTTGGCCAGCCCGGTCGGTCTGCCGGCGAGCATGACGTTGGCGTCCATCGTCTTCAGGGCGGCGAGGGGCCAACGGACCCCGGCAGGTTGGGTCGCGCGGGGGTCGTACGTTGCCGCCCCGGAAGCGAGCAGCGTGAGCTGCCCCGTCGCGATCGACAGCTGTGAGACCGCCAGCTCGCGCCGGGTCTGTCCTATCGGTCGATCCTTCAGCGCCACGCTCAAGCGAAGCGGGACGTCGGCCTGCTTGGATCGGCCGGGGGCGCGATCCTGCCGCAGCTGCGTCCGCGTGGCGTCGGCAGCCAGTTCGAGTTGCGTCCCGCCGTCGCTTCGTCGCAGGGTTCCCGAGAGCTCCACAGGCCCGCGAACCGACCAGCCGGCCAACTGTTCGCGCAACCAGGGCGAGCGGGCGATCAGGGCGTTGGCGTCGCTGACAGCGAGCTCACCGCCGAATGCGGCGTCAGGGTCGGCCAATGGGTCCGCCAGCGACGCGGTGGTCCAGGCGTTGGCGGTGAGGGCCGCGCCGGTCAGCCAGAGCTGGGCGGCAGGGCCGTCGAGCTCAGCCCGCAGGGTGAGCTCCTCGCCGGCGGGTTTGACGAACCATGGCTGGGCGCGGATGGCGGCTTCGGTGAGCGTCGCGTCCAGGCGGGCGGTTCTGCTGTCGGGTTCGAGCAGATTCGCGAAGACCGCTTCGCCGCTCAACGCGCCGGCAAACTCGGGGGCGGCATCCGTCTGGCCAGGCAGGCAGGTCAGCAGCGCGGCGAGGCCGTCAGCCCGCAGCGTCGCTCGCCCGCTGAGACCCGGCCAGCGCAGGGATCCGTCGCGAATCGTGGCCGACCCGTCGCCCACGTCCAGCGAGGCAGCCAGATCGTCCAGGGCGAGTGTACCCTTGTTCGGGTCGGCGGAGATGTTCGCGTCCAGCGAGGCGGTGAGCTTCACGCCGGCGGGCTTGTCGAAACAGCCTCGCACCGCCAGGCGAGTCGACTCGTCCGCCTGCAGAGCAACTTGCAGATTGGGCGACCGGGCCCCGTCCAGCTGCGCCCTGCCGCTGAGCCGTCCGGTGAGGCTGCTGACGGCTGCCAGTTTGCGGGCGGCCGGCCCGAGCGAGGTCAGCCCATCGAGGTGATCCACGCGGAGTGTCGCGTCGCAGGTGAGCTGGGCGAGCAGATGGCGCGCCATCGCGGCGGGGGTGTTGGCGTCGGGCAGCGCGGGCAGCGTCCGCACGTCGTTCCAGGCGGCGCTGCCGGCGAGGGCGATTCCGCTCCAGCGGGCGCGCAGATCGGTGAGCTCGGCCCGCCACGTCCGGTCGTCCAGCGTGGCGGCCGAGGTGAACGCCAGCGGTTGACCGGCGCGTTTGAGCACCCTGTCGCCGCGGGTGATGCGCACCGGGCGGGCGTCGAAGGCGAACTCATCGACATGCATGATCCGATTGCGGTGTTTCACGCGGAGGCGCCACTCGATGGGGCCGTCGGCGCGGTAGTCGTCGATCAGCCCGGGTTCTCCGGTGAGCAGCGCCGCCAGGCGAGATGGGTTCACCATGCCGGTCAGTTCGAGCGATTCAAGGGCCTCCCAGGGCTCGGGGTGGGCGGTGGTCAGCTCGGCCTTGCCGTTGAGGCGGATGCTTCCGGGCAGTTCCAGGGCGAGGTTCCGCAGGCTGATCCGCTCGCCGAGAAGGTCCCACGCGGCGTCGATGTTCACGCCGGCCTGGTCGATCACTTCCAGTTGCGGGCCGCCGGCGGGTTGGGCGTCGAGCTTGCGGATGGACAGCTCCATCGTGGCGCGGTCGACCACGGCCTGGGGGTTCATGCGGAACTCCAGGCGGCCTTGCATGTGCCCTTCCAGGCGGGTCAGGGGCAGCTGCAGCATGTCGACAGCCGACAGGGCGCCGAGGTCCACGTCGTCGAACAGGAAGGTCGCCGCGGCAATGGTGCTCGGGTCGCCGGCTCCGCGGGTCAGGCGGAAGGAGATCGGCGCGTCGGGCTGGCCCTCCTGGATGAGGCGTGCCGAGAGCGTGACCTCGCCGAGGCGTCGCTGGGGTCCGGCGACGAACTGAAGGTCCGTCACGTTCAGCTGCAGGGGGTTGCCGCGCCGGGGCAGGCGGAGATTGATCGTCGCGTCGCGCACGGATACCCGTCTGGGCTGCGAGGCCAGGTTGAGATTCGCCAGCGGATCGAGGTTGTGCGATCCGCCCGGCTGCACGCGGGCCGAGAGGGTGAGCCCGTCGACTTCCATCCATTCCACGTCGCGCCCCAGCAGGATGTTCAGCGGTTCCATCGGCAGGCGAACGTATTCCGCCACCGCCACCGGCGGGGCGCTGTCGCCGGGTGGCGAGGCGATGGAGAGCCCCTCGACGCGGATTTCATCCCAGCTCAGCGAGAGCTCCTGGATGGTCACGTCCACGCCGGCCTGGCGGGAAAGGGTCCGCTCGACGTGAGCGCGAATCAGGCCGGTCGGGGCCCACCACGGGAGCGTCACGTACAACCCCGCGCCGACCAGCAGGCCCCACGCGAGAAAGCGGATCCCGTGCTGCCACCACCGACGCCGACGCCACGCTCTGGCCCATCGTCGCTTCAACCGCATCTCCCCGGAATTGGCCCGGCCGGGCCCTATACGTTGAACCGAAAGTTGATGATGTCCCCGTCCTGAACGGCATACGCCTTGCCCTCGAGACGGACGTTTCCGTCGGCCTTGGCGCCCTTCATGTCGCCCGCGGCGCGGATGTGTTCGTAGGACACGGTCTCGGCGCGGATGAACCCGCGCTGGATGTCCGAGTGAATCTCACCGGCGGCCTCGGCGGCCGGCGTACCGGCCCGAATGGTCCAGGCGCGGCATTCATCCTCTCCGACGGTGAGAAAGCTGATGAGATTCCCCTTACCGTAGCAGGCGCGGATGAGGCGATCCCGCGCGGAGACCTCGATGCCCATCTCGGCCATGAATTCGCCGCGGTCCTCGCCAGGCAGTTGGGCGATCTCTTCTTCGATGCGTGCCGAGAGCGTCAGGCAATCGACCCCGCCGAGGGAGTCGGGCTGTTCGCCGCCCAGATCGTCCTCGCCGACGTTGCGGACCGCCAGGACGGGCTTCTGGGAGAGGAACGCGAAGCTGCGGATGAGCTTGTCTTCGGTCTCGCTCTGGACGGCGTCGGAGACGGGCTGCTCGTTTTCGAGGGTATCGAGGATGCGCCGCATCAGGTCCAGCTCGCGGAGGTGCTCGTCGCGGTCGCGCGTGGGTTTCTTGACCTGTTGCTCCAGCTTCTCAACCCGGCTGGTGACCTGCTCCATGTCCGCGAACATCAGCTCCGAGAGAAACTCCTCGACGTCGGCGGCCGGGTCCACGCGATCGCGATAGGCGGGGACGGTCGGGTCGTCGAAGGCGCGGAGCACCAGCACGATCATGTCGCTCTGCCGCATGGCCGCCCAGTGCTGCTTGGCCCGTTGCCGCCCTGCTTCGTCGGTGAGATCGAACCCGGGCAGGTCCAGAAACTCCAGCTCCGCGGGGGTGGTCTTCTTGGGCTTGTACAGCTCGGTCAGCCAGACGAGTCGCTCGTCGGGCACCTTCACGACCGCCAGGTGTGGCTGATCCGGACGCGAGAGGTCCACGTTCGACCCGCCGGCAGCGGCGACGGCGGTAAACAACGTACTTTTGCCCGACAGAGGCGGGCCTATCAGCGCGACGCGCATGGGTGTTGTTCCTTTCGTGTGCTCAAAGGAGCATCTTACGCGCGGGCGGCGAGCGGGGCAATGCTTCTGCCAGGCCCGAAGCCGGGGTCGCTGCGTTGCCCCCGCGTCGAGGGGCGGCTATGATGGGGGACATGTTCACGGGAATCATCCAACATGTCGGAACGTTGCGTCGATCGGCCCGGGCCCCCGGCGGGTCGCGGCTGACCATCGAGCTGGGTCCGGTGGCGGGCGGGCTCGAACCGGGCGACAGCGTCGCGGTCTGCGGCGCCTGCCTGACGGCGTCGACCATCCGGGGCGAGCAGGCCGATTTCGACGTGATGGCTGAGACCCTGCGTGCGACGAAGCTTGGCAGGCTCAACGACGGGGCGAAGGTAAACCTCGAACGCGCCCTGCGCCTGGGCGACGGGCTCGACGGCCATCTCGTGCAGGGACACGTGGACTGCGTGGCCACCGTCTGCTCCATCGACGAGGCGCCCGGCAAGTGGGTGGGCCAGTTCGCCCTCCCGCCCGAGATGACTGAGCAGATGGTGCCCAAGGGCTCGGTCGCCATCGACGGCGTTTCGCTGACGATCGTGGACGTGCTGGCTGAGGGGTTCACCGTCTCGCTGATTCCCACGACGCTGGCGGACACGACGCTGGCGGATCTCCGCCCCGGCGACGCGGTGAACATCGAGCTGGACGTGATCGGCAAATACGTCCAGCGGCAGGTGCGGGCCTTGTTCGCCAGCCCCGACGGCGGCCCGAGCAGCGGGGGCGTGTCCATGGAAACGCTGCGCGACGCGGGCTTCCTGTAATGGCCGGCCCGCGAGACAAACCGATCATCGGCCTGACCATGGGCGACCCGTGCGGGGTGGGCGCGGAGATCATCGTCAAGGCGCTTTGCGACCCCGAGCTCCGGCGGCGGGCGCGGTTTATGGTGTTCGGCTTCTCCGAGCAACTGGCGTACACCGCCGACGCGCTGGAAGTGCAGCTGTCCTTCCGTCGCGACCACCACGAGGACATCCGCCGTTTCCCCCACGACCTGGTCGTGCTGGACTACGACGAGTTCAGCTTCCCCGTCGCCCTGCCCCGCGGGCCGAGCAAGCTCGGCGGCGCGGCGAGCATGGCCTTCGTGCAGGATGCCGTCTCGGCCGCCATCGACGGACAGATCGACGCGATGGTCACCGCCCCGATTTCCAAGCAGTCGTGGACGCTGGCGAAGTTCACCAAGCACCCCGGCCACACCGAGCTGCTCGCCGACCGCTGCAAGGTGCGGCGCGTGGCGATGATGTTCGTAGCCCCGCAGCTGAAGGTGGTGCTGGCGACGATCCACCTGGCGCTGCAGGAGATCCGCAACCGTTTCACCATCGGGGCGGTCTTTAACCCGATCGACCTGGCCGACACGGCCTTGCGCGAGTGGTTCGGCATCGAGAAACCCCGTCTGGCGGTGTGCGGGCTGAACCCCCACGCCGGCGAGGAGGGCAAGTTCGGCGACGAGGAAACCCGCGTGATCTCCCCGGCGATCCTGATGGCCGGGGAGGCGGGCATCCGCGTGGAGGGCCCGTTCCCCGCCGACACCGTCTTTCTGCGGGCCTTGCAGAACAAGTACGACGCCGTCGTGGCGATGTATCACGACCAGGGGCTCATTCCCATCAAGCTGCTGGCCTGGCGGGAGGCGGTGAACCTCACGCTGGGGCTGCCGATTATCCGGACCTCGCCGGACCACGGAACCGCCTTCGACATCGCCGGAAAGAACCGCGCCGACGCCGGCAGCATGATCGCCGCGATCCACCTGGCGATCGACCTGGCCGAGAAACGCGGGCTGAACAAAAAAGTCACGCTGCGACGCTGACCGACCGGCGAACCAAGGGTGCCCGGGCTTGTGCAGCGAGCCTGAGCGATCCCCAATCAAGGGTGCCCGGGCTTGTGCAGCGAGCCTGAGCGAGCTGAGCAACCCGGTTGGTCCGGATTGCGATCCTGGTAGTGGTCGGACATCGCAGCAGCCGGGTTGCTCCGTTCCTCCTTCGCAAGCTCAGTCGAAACGCCACAAGCCCGGGCACCCTTGGGGGGTGGATCGGATGGCGCTGCAAAGCACAGGTGTGCGGAGACACCTGTGGCACCCGATGAATCGTAGTTGAAGCCCCATGGTGAGCGCAGCGAACCGTGGGGGTAGAGAAGCAAAAAGCAGCGACGCGCGAATCGCGACGCGCGACAAGTGGTCAAACGCATTTGAAGCCCCATCTGGAGCTCCGCGACAGGTGGGGGTAGAGAAGTGAAGATCCAAATTCCAAATCACAAGTTCCAAGGAGTGATCGCCGCGCATCGACCTGCGATCGCGCCCGCAACAAGTTGCGAGCCCTACGGCACCGGCGCAGGGAGACGCCGGTGGCACCCAACCCGGCGTTGACACGCCGGGCTCCCTCGTCGGGCCCCATGTCGCGATCCCTGAATCTGCTTGAACTCGCCGGGGCGGTTTTCTACCCTGTGGCCGACCGGTATGGCGGAGAAGGACGCTGCCGGAACCGACTGAACCATCTTCACGGAGAAGCACCATGGCCTATGCAACCGTAGCCGATCTCGCCCGACCTGCCCGCACCGGCAGGGCGATCGCCTTTGATCTTGCCGCTGTGCTGGGCGGTTCGCTGCTGATGACCGTCTGCGCGAAGCTGAGCTTCCATCTGCCCTTCGCCCCGGCTGTTCCGGTGAGCATGCAGACCTTCGGCGTGCTGGTGATCGCCATGCTGCTGGGCCCGACGCGCGGGACCGCGGCGGTTCTGGCGTATCTCGCCCAAGGGGCGGCTGGGCTGCCGGTCTTTGCCAATCCCGGTGCGGGTCTGGCGTACATGGCCGGTCCGACGGGCGGCTATCTGATCGGCTTTATTCTGGCGGCGGCGACGGTGGGCACGCTCGCCCGGGTCGGCTGGGACCGCGATTACCTCCGCATGCTCGGGGCGATGTCCCTCGGTACGCTGGTGATCCTCGCGTGCGGCTGGGCGTGGCTGACGGTGTTGACCGGCTCGGGGGCGATGGCGTGGACCCTGGGCGTCGTGCCGTTCCTTCCCGGAGCGGTGGTGAAAATCGCCCTGGCCGTCGGCCTGCTGCCCAGCGGGTGGAAGCTTCTCAAGCGGCTGGGCTGAGATGACCGCCTCGCCCGGCGGGCGGTTGTCGTCGGGCGGATTCATTCTTACTTGACCCGGTTGAGGCGGCTTCGTAGGATCCTCGATTCGGAACACGGTCCGCTTGCGGCGGGCCGTTGCTATATGGGGGAAACGCATCGGCATTCGATACGGGAGTAACAGAGAGTGGCATACAACTGCGTAGTGTGCGTCAAGCAGGTGCCGGACACCAAGAACATCACCGGCGAGGCCATGACGCCCGAAGGAACCGTGAATCGTCAGGCGTTGCCGGCGATCTTCAACCCCGAGGACCTTCACGCCCTGGAAACGGCGCTGGAGATCCGCGACCGCTTCGGCGGGACGGTGACCGCCCTGGCGATGGGCCTGCCCAGCGCGTGCGACGTCCTGCGGGACTCGCTGTTTCGCGGGGCCGACCGGGCGGTACTCGTGACCGACCGCGGCGCGGCAGGGTCGGACACGCTGGCGACCAGCTACATCCTGTCCTGTGCGGTCCGCAAGCTCGAAGCGGACATCGTTCTGTGTGGCCGACAGGCCATCGATGGCGACACCGCCCAGGTGGGTCCGCAGATGGCTGAGAAGCTCGGGATGACGTTGATCACCTATCTCGAAGAGCTTCAGGATCTCCAGGAAGGCACGATCACCGTCCAGCGGAACGTGGGCAACGGCTGGGAGATCGTCAAGGGTTCGTTGCCGGCGCTTCTGACGGTGATGGAAACCGCCAACACGCCTCGTCCCCGGGCGGCGAAACGCATGATGAAGTTCAAGAAGGCCTACTCCCGGGCGGAGGTCGAGAAGAAGGCGGAGCACCTGCTGGAAGGCGACTTCGAGGACTACACCGCCGAGCTGCAGGCCACCGAGGTGGGCAAGTTCTGCCAGACGCTCGAGGAGAAGGGCCTGCTGATCGAGCAGTGGTCGCTGGCCGACCTGGAGGCCGACCTGGAATGGTGCGGGCTGAAGGGCAGCCCCACGAAGGTCAACCGCATCCAGTCGATCGTGTTGGCCGGCGGGGAGTACAAGGAATTCGAGAACACCGAGGAAGGCGTCGCCAGGCTGATCGGCGGACTCATCGAAGAGCACACCATCGGCTGATCGCCGAGACCAACCGGGAAATACAACCATGATTGAACCGAACAAGGATGGCCAGGTCTGGGTCTTCGCCGAGCAGGAAGACGGCAAGCTCTCGGACGTACCGCTGGAGTTGCTGGGTAAGGCGCGCGAGCTCGCCGCAGCGCTTTCGGTGCCCGTGGCAGCGACGCTGCTGGGCAGTAACGTGGGGCCCCTCGCCGAGCAGCTCATCGCTCACGGGGCCGACGTGGTCTACGTGGTGGACGACGCGAAGCTCGCCCACTACCAGAACGCCAGCTACCGCAAGGTGATCTGCTCGCTGATCGAGCAGTACAAACCGCAGATCTGCCTGTACGGGGCTACGCCGATGGGGCGCGATCTGGCGCCCACCGTCGCCTCGCAGATGAAGTGCGGGCTCACCGCCGACTGCACCGACCTGCAGATCGGCACCCATACCGACCCGCGAACCAAGACCGACTACGAGAACCTCCTGCTGCAGATCCGTCCCGCTTTCGGGGGCAACATCATCGCCACGATCGTGAACCCCGAGCGTTGGCCGCAGATGGCGACGGTTCGCGAGGGCGTGATGGCCATGCCCGAGCCCGACGCTTCCCGCTCCGGCGAGGTAGTCGAGGTCTCGGTGGAGCTGTCCGGGGGCGACCTGCCGCTGGAGATCGTCGAATCGCACCGTCGCGAGAAGAAGGTGAACCTCAAAGCCGCCCGCGTCATCGTCGCCGGCGGGGCGGGCATCGGCAGCAAGGACGGGTTCAAGCTGGTCTGGGACCTGGCTCACGCGCTGGGGGCTGCGGTGGGTGGCTCGCGGGCGGCGGTGGACCTGGGTTTCGTCGACCACGATCACCAGATCGGGCAGACCGGCACGACCGTTCGTCCGGCGCTGTACGTCGCGGTGGGTATCAGCGGGGCGATCCAGCACCGTGCGGGCATGGAAGAGTCTGCCAAGATCCTCGCGATCAACAACGACCCCGACGCCCCGATCTTCCAGGTCGCCAATTACGGTATCGTGGGCGACTACACCGAAGTGCTGCCCAAGATGATCAAGGCCATCCGCTCCGGCGCCGGTGAGACCGCCAACGCCTGACCAACAAGGACCGACCCATGGGAAATTTCTATAAAGACAACGAAGACATCCAGTTCCTCTTCGAGCATCTCAAGGTCGCCGAGACGGCCGAGATCGTCGAGGAGGACTTCCGCTACGCCGGGGAGTTCGATTACGCCCCGGAGAACGCCGCCGACGCGGTGGACAACTACCGCCGCATTCTCGAGTCGGTCGGGGAGATCTGCGCCGAGGTGATCGCCCCGACGGCCGAGGAAACCGACCAGGTGGGCAACACGCTGGAGGCCGACGGTTCGGTCACCCGCGCCCCGGGCATCGAAGAGGCCCTCAACCGCCTCGGACAGGCCGACCTGATGGGCTTCACCCTGCCCTATCGATACGGCGGGATCAACTGCCCCAACCTCGTCTACACGATGAGCAACGACATCCTCTCTCGCGCCGACGCCGCCCTGATGAACATTTACGGCCTTCAGGGCATCGCCGAGACGATCAACGCCTTCGCCTCCGAGGAGATCAAGCAGGAGTATCTCCCGCCGATGGCCTCGGGCGAGTGGACCGGGGCGATGGTGCTCACCGAGCCGGACGCCGGGTCCGACCTGCAGGCCGTCAAGACGCGGGCTTACCAGGACGCCGAGGGGAACTGGTTCGTCCACGGCGTCAAGCGGTTCATCACCAACGGCTGCGGCGAGGTGCTGCTGGTATTGGCCCGCACCGAGCCGGAAATCGCCGACGGGCGAGGCCTCTCGCTGCTGTTGTGCGAGCGGGGCCCGCGGGTGAAGATCCGCCGCCTCGAGAACAAGCTGGGCATCCACGGCTCGCCGACGTGCGAGATCTTCTTCGACGACACGCCCGCCAAGCTCATCGGCGAGCGGCAGCGCGGGCTGATCACCTACGTCATGAGCCTCATGAACGGGGCCCGCATCGGGATCGCCTCCCAGTCGCTGGGTATCGGCGAGGCCGCCTACCGCGTGGCCCGCGAGTACGGCCATTCCCGCAAGCAGTTCGAGGTCTCCATCGACAACTTCGCCTCCGTGCGGGAACTGCTGGTCAAGTCGCGCATGGACCTGCTGGCTGCCCGGTCGCTGACGTACTTCGCCAGCTACTGCGTGGACCTGGAAATGGGCCCGGCGAAGAAACTCGAATTCGGCAATATCGAGGACAAGGACGAGCGAAAGACCCTCAAGCAGACCGCCCGCAAGTTCGGCCGATGGAACAAACTGCTGACGCCCATGGCCAAGTACTACGCCTCGGAGATGTCCATGCGCGTCAGCAACGACGCGATCGCCGTGCTCGGCGGCAGCGGGTACATGAAGGACTACCCGGTCGAGCGGCATCTGCGCGACAGCCGAATCACGACGATCTACGAAGGGACGAGCCAGCTGCAGGTGGTCGCCGCCATCGCCGGTGTGACCGCGGGGACGTACAAGACGATCATCGAGGACGTCCTCGAATCGCCCACCAACGCCACCACCTGGCCGGCGTCGCTGACCGGGCCCATCCAGCAGATCCGCGCCGCCCTGTCCGAGACCGACGAGGCTGTGGCGTTTGTGAAGTCCCAGAGCGGAAACGCCACACGCGACCTCTACGCCCGCAAACTGGTCGACAACGCGATCTTCCTGCTGGTCGGGGCGCTGCTGGCCGACCACGCCGCCACCGACGAAACCCGCACCAGCCTGCTGAAGTACTGGCTGCACTGGCGACTGCCGGAAGTGGAGATGAACAACAAGCAGATCCGCAGCGGCGATCTGCTCGCCGTCGAACAGTTCGAAGCGCTCGCCGGACCGGTCCCGGTCATCGAGTAACTGCCAGGCAACCCGACGCGACACCCAACGCCCGCCAGCCAACGCTGTCGGGCGTTGGTCTGCGCTCTGGCGCCCGAGGGTTTCCAGCCCGGACTGGTAGGGCTGGTGAACCGTCGGTCACAGGCGAGGCAGACGCTTACGGGCCGGGTTGATGCGTATACCAGGAGAACTCCGGCAAGCAGAACCGGAAGACGGTTTGCCGGCGGAATGCCTCGGAAGTCTCCACGCCGCGGTTCCGCCGGCAATCCACCTCGTCGGTGTCGCTGATTGGCAGTAGCCGTAGCTGAGCCCTTGTTGGCGGGCAGGACTTTGGTGGAACGCTGCCGGTGGATCGCCAGCCCTACAACTCGTCGCCCTGGCGCCCGAGGGTTTCCAGCGAATGCCCCAGAGCGTACAATGGCCGCTCGTCGCGAAACCACAAAGGATGGACATGACCCCACGCCAGCGCTTCATCCCGATACGAATCGGTTACCAGACCCGACGCCTGGCAGAGATGACGGGGTGGCTGTAACGACATGAGCATCCTGGAGGACAAACTCCGCCCCGGCGAGATGACCCATCCGTGGCGAATGGACCTGGCCATCACCGCCCTGCTGGCGGGGGTGTGCGCGTTGCTTCTGCCCGGCTGGAACCTGGGCGAAGGAAGCGGGTTCACCAACTTCCAGGCACAGATGGCCGGCGCAATGCTCCTGCCGGCGATGGGGATGGCCCTGGCGATGCGCCGCGGGGCAATCGACCTGAGCGTATGGGGCGTGATGGCGATGGGCGGGGCGGTGGCGGCAACGCTTATCAACGCCGGTTGGCTGCCCGGGGCGGCCTTCATGGCGGCGATCGGGGCGGGGCTGGTTCTCGGCCTGCTCAGCGGGGTGGCGTCGGCCTGGCTGCGGGTTCCCAGCCCGCTCGTCACGCTCCTGGTGGGAGCGGGGGGCCTCTGGGCGACTCACTGGCTGGCGGCTGGCGGGGAGACCATCGCGATCCCGGAGTTCGCCTTCGAGGCGTGGAAGACCAACGTGATGGACCTGGTCCAGGGCGGCCCGGAGGAGGAGCGGAACCTGCATGGCCTGCCCGTGGTTCTGCTGACGCGCATGCTCTTCGTGGCTGCCTGCTGGGCGGTTGTCATGCTCGCGATGGTGCTGGTCTCCGGGTGGGAAGCGGGACTGGAAACCCCGCGAACCCGTCGCATCGGGCTGGCTGGGGCCTTGGCCACCAGCGGCGGACTGGCTGCGGCGGGCGGGGCGGCCTGGTTGATCGATTACGGCAGCACGCCCGTCCCCGCGGGGTTGGTGGGCGATCTGCGCATCCCGGCTACGGCGGTGCTCTGCGGGGCGATGCTCTGCGCCTCAAGCGGACGCGTACTGCTTGCGGGGGTCTACCTGCCGGCAGCGCTGCTGGTGGCGACGATGTGGCGGCAGCAGACATTCTACTTCGATGCCGGCGGCTACGAGTTGCAGCTGGCGGTGTTGGTCGGCGAGGTGCTGCTGGCACAATGGGCGATCCGAAGGCGTTTGACCTCGTCGAGGCGGCAGACCCTCCTGAATCTTGCCGTCGCGGTCAGCCTGACGGGGCTGGCGGTGTTCGCCGCGTCCGGGTGGACCTTCCGTCCGACGATCCGGGGGGTGATGCAGTACGTCTCACTCGCGCTGGCGGGCGGTGCCGGCGGGCTGCTGTTGGCCGATGTCCTGCTCAACCGAAGCGCCCGTAAAACGGCAACAGCCGCGTAGGACGGCGCAGAAACAACGCGACGATACCGCTGGGGTATCGCCGCGCTGGGGGGTGACCGGCGGGGTGGTTTAGTTCTTCTCGGCGTAGAGCACGATGTTCCGCATGAGCTCGTACGCGCTGGCGGGCGTGTAGCCGTCGGCCTCGTAGACGGGAATGCCCAGCAGACCTTCAACGATGTCGATTTCGGAGAAGATCACCGCCTCCCTGCCGTTGATGGTCAGGCTGCGAAGGCGCGGGGTCTTGTAGTTGCGGTTCTGTCGGTTGCCGCCCTTGCGGTAAGGCCGATAGGACACCTCGCGGATCGCCAGTCCCTCCACGTTGTAGAGGTCGGAGCTTCGCAGCGTCCGCAGCAGGGGGATGGAGGGGTACATCGAGCGGAGGATGTTCCGCGCGGCGTCGGCGAAGGCTTTGTTGCCTCCCAGCGAGTTGACCAGGAGCGTCCCGCCGCCGTCGACGTACTTCTTCAGGGCGGCTTGCTCGTCCTTGCTGAGGGAGAACGACCCGGTCCCCGTCAGCGTCACGATGTCCGGGTTTTTCTGTGCGAGCGACGAGATGGCCATGGGCCCGTCCAGTTCGACGTTTGCGTGGTTGTGCTTGGCCATCAGCCGGCCGAAGCGTTTGAAGGCGTAGGGTTCGGGGTTGTGGTTTCCGCTGTGTTTCAGCCGGGCCAGCTTGATTGTCTTACTGGGGGTTCGCTTGGGTTCCTTCGGCCAATAGGTCACACCGCGGTTATGCAGCGTTCCCAGGTCGGTGATGTACATGTAGATATTGGCAGCCGCCTCGAAGTGCTTGCTCTGGGAAGAGACGCGTTGCATCTGCCAGCTGAGGGGCATGTCCTCGTCGGTGTGGATCACGAACGGGCGAACGCCGTTGGAGATCCGGTACAGTTTCGGCTTGCCACGCAGCTCATGGTACACCGAGTAGATCGGGTGGTCCGGTCCCATCGGCGTCAGTTCATATTCGGGGAAGATCCTGGCGTAGGCTTCGCGGATGCCCTTTCGGAAGCCCGGGCCGTTGCATTCGGTTGCGGAGAGGATCGTCCCGCCCTGCAGGACGAACTCGCGGAGCTTCTGGATCTCTTCGTCGGAGAAGGTGGGCTCTTTCGAGCCGGTGATGTACAGGATCGGCGCGTCGTGCCACTCCTCGACGGGCACGCCGAGCTTGATGATCTGCCAGGCGACGGTGCGCTCGGTCTTGTTGCTGATCCATCGGGTCACGCTGGCGGCGTCGCGGGGTCGGTTGTTCCAGTCGCCGTCGTACTGCAGCTTGTTGAAAAGAACCGGGTTTCGGCCTCGGATGAGGAACAGCAGCGCGTACGCCGAAGCCGTCTCGTCGTTGCCGGAGTGGTTGCCTTTGCTCTTCCAGCCGCCGTCGTTGCGCTGCTTTTCGAGGATCTCCTCCAGGCCCCACTTGTACCAGTCGGTCTTGCCGAAGTACTTGTAGCCGCACGCCAGCCCGACGCGCTCCACGCCGTAGACGTGGTAGAAGAACTTGGCCCCGTCGACCTTCTGGAAGTTCTTCTGGAAGTAGTCCAGACCTTTCTGGATGGGCGCGAAGTCGGTATTGCCGCGACACTGGACGAACCGGTTGACATAGAGGTTGTCATAGCAGACGAACAGGCTCGCCAGGCCCGCTGCGGTCATCGCCGGGGAGGCCTTCCAGTTGTGGTCCGGGCGGTAGCCCCATCCGCCTTCGGCCTTCTGCGTCTTGAGCCAGTGCTGCATCACGCGATGCCAGTACTGCCGGGGGACTTCCTCATTGGCCAGCAGACCCGCCCAGACCCCCAACAGGCCGTACTGGCTGTTGGAATGGTCCCAGACGTATTTTTTCTTTTTCAGGCGTTCTCTGCTTGGCGGAGCATAGTAGCCGTACGCCCCGTTAACGGACCCGCGCAGCAGTCTGGCCAGGTCCTTGCGGAGGGGTTGGCGGTAGAGGCCTTTGGTGCCTTTCATCGCCGCTTTGTACGCGCTGGCGCGGAACGCCAGCTCGTAGACCATGTCCGTATCGGCTTCGACCAGCCAGTAGAGGGCCTTCTTCATCCGGTCGTCCTGCGGGCTGACGCCGCTTTCCAGCAGGGCGTAGGTGATCATCGCGGTCGGTCCGACCGGATACTTATGGCCCCAGGCTTTGAACTGGTCCCAGCTGCCGTCCTTGTTCTGCTTGCTGAAGAGGTACTCCTGTGCCTTGGCGATGGCCTCGTCTACGCGTTTTCCGTAGAGATGTTGCGTATTGGAGTAGTCGTTCGAGCTCTTCGGCGCGAAGGTGGGGGTCAATGCGGTATTGGCGTGGGCGACGGCGGCGCAGACCAGCAGCGCCACCCCGGTGCAAAGGCAGGGGATCCATCTCAGTCGGTCAGACATCTCGTTCTCCCGGTACGACAACGACTCGGTGCCCCCAAAGCGGGGCGATACGGGTGCAACCAATGGCCGGGGGGATGGATGGTATGAATGCGATACCCGAAGGCCACCGATGCGGTGCAACACTATATCGTACCAGAAAACAGCCAACCGTGTTCGCCGATCCGAGAATTTCGAGGCAACGTCGGACGGTTTCCCCCCCGACCCGACGGCCGATCGGCGAACACATTGCATTATAGGACACATTCCTCCCCCGGAAAAGGCGCGATTTGCGCAAAATGATCGCGCCCGTGCTCAAAATAACGCATTCGGGTGGCGTCGCATTCTGACAGGTTTGCCCCGCCAGGGCCTACTTGTCGGCCGTCGCGTTGCGGGTGGCTTTCAGGGTGGCTTTAAACTCTGCCAGCGACATCCACTTCACATGTCCGTCGGCAAAGGCGACGTTCGTCCCGCGGTTCTTGTAGAGGGCGGGCTTCTCGTAGGCCAGGATGATTTCCTGGGGCTTCTTCAGCAAATCCAGCTTCGGCAGGGGGACAAGCACATAGTCCGGTTGTCGGCTGAAGCCCTTGTCCTTCGAGAAGGTCAACTCCTGATCGCTGAACGGGCTCTGCAGCGAGGGTGCGTCGATGAACCGCTTCTGGACCAGCTCAGCCAGGTTAGCGGGCATCCGGTTGGACTCGTGATAGAACATGATGCTCGCCTGGGCGACCATTCTCAGCCGCGTCATGGAGACGGCCTGCTTGGCCTGGTTTCGAGCGCTGGTCAGCGAAGGCAGCATGATGCTCACCAACAGTGCCTGGGTGTTGACCATTTCCAGCCCGGTGCTGGGCATCGGCCCGAAGTGTTCCATGAGAATGCCGTTGGCGTCCATGGACACCGCCGAGATCGAGGGGGGCAGGTACTTCTGGAGCGTTTTCAGCGGCGGCAGCCAACCCGGCCGGAACTCCACGCCGGTCATCTGCGTAAGCTGGGCCGAGCCCATCGACCAGCCCACCATGCCCGCGTTATAGACCTGCTTGAGCAGCGAGGGGGTATTCACCCAGGTCAGGGCGATCGGTTTGGCGGCGACGCGTTTGCGATAGGCCTTGAATGTTTCGTCGGCGGTCAGCGGGGTGTTGGTCCCGTTGGTCTCGACGATGCTCTGGACCACCTGAGGCCAAAGGGCAAGGTGCAGCTTGTCCTTGTAGATCGTCCACGAGGGCGAAATCATGCTCATGCCGATGTTGCCCTGGAAGGTGAGCGTGGTGATGTCCGCCCGCGGCGTCTTGCGGATGTGAATGCGGGGAGTCCCCATGGCTAATCTATCACTTATGGTCATGGCCTCCATGCGGTTTTTGATTTCACCATTGCCGAATCGGGTAGCAGATTTCCGGGCGTTCTCGCGGATCTTCGCCTCGATCTTGGCGATCGTGGCGGCGGCCTTTCGTGAGTCTTTCAGCGACACGCTCAGCGACGTACCCGTAAGGAACCCGCCGCGGGAGGGGGCGCTGGTAAGCACCCACGTATCGCCCATCGCGTCGATGATGTCCTTTTTGAGATCCAGCCCGAGCT
>CAZFPT010000030.1:0-26512 GCA_964521005.1 uncultured Planctomycetaceae bacterium
CCGTAGGGCTCGCAACTTGTTGCGGGCGGAATCGCGGGTCGACGCGGGGCGATCACTCCTTGGAACTTGTCATTTGGAATTTGGATCTTCGCTGTTTACCCCCACCTTTCGCTTCGCTCAAGATGGGGCTTCAACGATACTCCGGGTGCAACCGTCGTGTCCCCTCGCCGTACCCCGCCCGGCCATCCAACCCGGCGTTAACACGCCGGGCTTCCTCATCCAACCCGGCGTTGGCACGCCGGGCTTCCTCGTCCATCATCCGTTCGGTTAACGTGCGGAAACTCGCATATCTGCCAAGGCCGTAGGGCTCGCAACTTGTTGCGGGCGCGATCGCTGGGGCCCATCGGGTGCCACCGGCGTCTCCCTGCGCCGGTGCTCTGGGATCCCATCCGATCCGGTTGCTCATTTCATCTCGCGCCGGTGACACCAGGGCGGTGGGCCAGTCCCTGCCAAAACGCGCCGCCGGCCGGTCCGATCTGGCAGGATCGGCAGAATCCCGGGCCGGTCATCGCAGTCCCAAAATCGGTAAGGCTTGCCATGTAGGTAACTTGTACGCCATGGCACTGGTCTTGCATTGATTCTGTCGGACAAACTGTATGGTGACGCGTCGAGAAGCGGCGCGAGGCAGGTTCACGATGACGACCCGGACCAGGCGAGACAAACCGTTGGACGTCGTGGTCACCGGCGAGGCCGAGAGTTGGCTGCCGGCGCTGGAGACCGTTGTCGGCCCGCGTTTCATCAATGCATGGAAGGCGGACAACGAGCGCGAGCTGCTGGACGCGGTCGAGCGGGGTCCTGCGGAGGCGGCCGTCCTGGACGAGGGCGTCCACAGCGAGGTGCCCGTGCTGCAGATGCTTCGGCTGATTCGGCGGGTCAAGCCTCGCATGCCCGTGATCGTGGTGACCACTCACACCGACCGGCGATGGCTGGAAAACGCATTGCGGCTGGCGGCCTTCAGCGTGGTGACCAAGCCGATGGGTTTTGAGTTGCTCCTGCGGCAGCTTCAGCGGGTGATGAACCGGCTGGACCGCACGCTCCGCGAGGGCGGACCGATGGGGCACCGCAATTGAGAGCAGGTACCGCCCGCCCCTGGAGGCGGGTCGATGGATATCAGGCAGACAAGGAAGACCACAGACACTTTGGAAGGAGCAATCACAGATGGCCAAAGGGAAACCCAAGATTCGTCCGCTGGGCGAGAAGGTTCTTGTGCAGCGACTCGAAGCGGAGCAGGTCACCAAGGGCGGCATCGTGCTGCCGGACACTGCCAAGGAGAAGCCCCAGGAAGGTACGATCATCGCCGTGGGCGACGGAAAGCTCATGGGCGACGGCGAGCGGGCCAAGCCCCAGGTGTCCAAGGGCGATCGCGTGCTGTTCACCAGCTACGCGGGCACGGAAATCAAGGTCGATGGCGAGGAATACCTGCTCATGAGCGAGTCGGACATCCTGGCTATCGTCGACTAGTCGAACCGTTTCCCCCAATGCAGCAGGGAGCTTGAACTACAATGGCAAAGAAGAAGATTTCATTCGATGTGGAAGCACGCGAAGGCATCCGCCGGGGCGTCAAGCAGTTGGCCAGGGCGGTGAAAGTCACCCTCGGGCCCACCGGGCGCGTGGTGGTTCTGGAGAAGTCCTTCGGCTCGCCGACCGTCACCAAGGACGGCGTCTCGGTGGCCAAGGAGATCGAGCTGGAAGACGCCAACGAGAACATGGGCGCCCAGATGGTCAAGGAGGTCGCCTCCCGGACCTCCGACGTGGCCGGTGACGGAACCACGACGGCGACGATTTACGCCGAGGCGATCTTCGAGGAAGGCCTCAAGAACGTCACCGCCGGCGCCAAGGCGATGCAGCTGAAGCGTGGAATCGAAAAGGGCGTCGATGCCGTCGTCGCCGAGCTGGCCAATCTCTCCAACCCCATCAAGGGGTCCAAGGAGATCGCCCAGGTCGGCACGTGCGCAGCCAACCAGGACAGCGAGATCGGCAAGAAGATCGCCGACGCGATGGACAAGGTCGGCAAAGACGGCGTGATCACCGTCGAAGAGGGCAAGGGCACCGAGACCACCGTGGACCTCGTCGAGGGCATGCAGTTCGACAAGGGCTACATCTCGCCGCACTTCGTCAACAAGACCGACACGATGGAGGCCGACCTCGAAAAGCCCTTCGTGCTGGTCCACGAGAAGAAGATCTCCCAGATCAAGGACCTCGTCCCGGTGCTGGAGAAGATCGCCCAGTCCGGCCGACCGCTGGTGATCATCGCCGAGGACATCGAAGGCGAGGCGCTGGCGACGCTCGTGGTCAACAAGCTGCGCGGCACGCTGCAGACCGTGGCGGTGAAGGCGCCGGGCTTCGGCGATCGTCGCAAGGAGATGATGCAGGACATCGCCACGCTCACCGGCGGCAAGGCGATCATGGAAGACATGGGCATCAGCCTCGATGGGCTGGACGTCTCCGATCTGGGCAGCGCGAAGCGCGTCCGCGTCAGCAAGGACAACACCACCATCATCGAGGGCGGCGGCAAGACGGCCGACATCAAGGCCCGCATCGAGCAGCTCAAGAATCAGATCGAGGCGACCACCAGCGACTATGATCGCGAGAAGCTCGAAGAACGCCTCGCCAAGCTTTCCGGCGGCGTCGCCCAGATCAACGTCGGGGCGGCTACCGAGGTCGAGATGAAGGAGAAGAAGGCCCGCGTCGAGGACGCCCTGCACGCCTGCCGGGCGGCCGTCGAGGAAGGCATTCTTCCCGGTGGCGGCGTGGCCGTCCTGCGTGCGATCAAGGCGCTGGACAAGGTCAAGACCGTCAGCGACGACGAGAAGACCGGCGTGGACATCGTCCGTCGGGCGCTGTCGGCTCCGCTTCGCCAGCTGGCGGCCAACTCCGGGCTGGACGGGGCCATCGTCGCCTCGAAGGTCATGGAATCCGACGACACCAACTTCGGCTACAATGCCCTGACCGGCAAGTACACCGACCTGGTCAAGGATGGCGTGATCGTGCCCACCAAGGTGGAGCGGTCCGCCCTGCAGAACGCCGCATCCGTGGCCGGCCTGCTGCTGACCACCGACGCGATCGTCTCGGAAATCCCCGAGAAGAAACCGGCCGGCGGACACGGCGGCGGCATGGAAGATATGTACTAAACCGACCGGTTCAGGCAGAAACGCAGTTTCCGGACGCCCGCAGGTAACCCTTGCGGGCGTCCGTTTTTGCGCCCATTCCGTCCGCCATGGTCGATTCGCCCTCGCCGCGGGCGAATCGTACCTTGCAGATGGGCGCATTCCGCCCTGACGGCGCGCCAAGGACGGCGCGAACACCGAGTCGCTGCGGGCGAACGATGGGAGAGCACACGATGATCACGCGAGGAAAGAAAGGCAGCGTCCTGCTGCCGGACACCGCCGGTCTGAATTTCGGCATCTGGCTGGACCCCTCTGCCGACGTCCAGAAGGCCCGTCCCCGGGCCGTCCACATGCACCAGGACGACCCCGAGGCCCCCGAAACGTCCCTGGCCCAGACGATGGAAGACGTCCGGAAAGACTGGGAGCACCGCCTCCATCCGGAGCAGACCGGCAGGAGGAAGTAGGGCAGGAGACGATCCGCCGATCGCCGATTGCCCCCACCTGTCGTAGAACTCGATATACATGTTCCGGCGCGTCCTGGCGCTTGCGGCGCATACAATGAACCGATGCCCGCAAGTTACGCTGAACGAAAGGACGCACCATGACATACATCGCCGACAAAGGCGCGTGTGCACGGATTCTCTTCGTCGAGGCCGAGGAGTGGGAGCGCGGCAAACTCATCGAAAAGTGCGGCTGCGGGGAAGACGTCCCGTGGACGGCCAAGCGTTTCGAGAATCTCACCGACGATGAAATCCCGGACGGCACGGAGATCCTCAGTCCGTTCGTTGAGAGCGACCTGTCGGCCGACCAGCTCAAACGCGTGGGCGACCTGAAGATGGTGGCCACCCGCACGACCGGCTACGACCACATCGACCTGGACTACTGCAACGAGAACGGCATCGTCGTGTGCAACGTCCCGGACTACGGCGACAACACGGTGGCCGAGCACACCTTCGCGCTGATCCTGGCGCTGACGCGAAAGATCCCGCAGACCTACGACCGCGTGATCCGCGGCAATTTCGACATCGGCGGGCTGCGCGGGATCGACCTCCGCGGCAGGACATTCGGGGCGGTCGGGGCCGGCAACATCGCCCAGCACGCCCTGCGGATCGCCGTGGGGTTTTCGATGCGCGCGATCGCCTACGACATTCAGCCTCGGGAGCAGCTGGCCAAGGAGATCGGCTTTGAGTACGTGGACATGGATCGGCTGTTGAGCGAGTCGGACATCATCAGCCTGCACGTGCCCTACAACGAGCACACCCACCATCTCATCGACGCCGAGGCGCTGGAGAAGATGAAGGACACCGCCATTCTCATCAATACCGCCCGGGGCGGCATCGTGGACCCGCAGGCGCTGCTGGAGGCGCTGCGGAATGGCAAGCTTGGCGGGGCGGGCCTGGACGTTCTCGAAGCGGAGCATGCCATCGGCGAGGAGGCTGAGCTGCTGTCCAGCTCGTTCGATACCGACAAGCTCACCAACATCGTCCGCTCCCACGCGCTGATGCGAATGGACAACGTCGTCATCACGCCGCATATGGCCTTCAACTCCGAAGAGGCTGTGCTGCGGATTATCGACACGACCGTCGAGAACATTCACGGCTTCCTGGAAGGCAAGCCGCAGAACGTGGTCAACGAGCCCAAGGGCGTGGAGGTCTGACGGCGGCACCCGGCCGATCAGTCGACGCGGAGCAGTTCGTCCAGCACCCAGCGGTACTCGCGGGCGATGCTCTCGACGACACTCGCCGGGCGCATGGACTCCGGCAGGACGTCGAAGGTATAGGTCTCGATCTCCAGGTGGCTGCACTCCCCGGCGCGCAGCAGTTCAGCGGCGTCGCCCAGGAGCTCGCAGCGGGTGGAGCCCAGTGTCGCATCGCCCTCCCAGTGCAGGGGCACGTGGAAATGCACGCGGTACTCCGCATCGTCGGATGGTGGGGCGTCCAGGGCGGCCGGCAGGTCCGGATAGGATCGCATCCGGTCGGCGCGAGTGAGCGCCTTGACCTGGTGAAGGTAGGTCTCGTCCACGAATGGGCGAAGAACGGTATCCGCGTCGGGGGTGTCGCACACCAGGGCTGCCGACAGTTGCATCTTCGCCAGCCGAACGCCCATGGATCTCAGTCCCATGATGGCGTCGGCGGTGCTGCGAAACGCGACGGCTTCGTGGGCGGCGTCCAGGCAGACGCCCAGGTGATGGTAGAGCAGGGCGTTGGCGGTGTCCTCGTCCATGCCGAAGTTCAGCCTGAGGAATTCTCGACCCACCCGCCGCGCCGGATCGATAAGAAACTCCGCTGCCTCCTCGGCGGACTCCAGCAGGCAATCCGGCTCGGGCTCGAGGGCCAGAACCACCTCGCGCCCCGTTGTCTGGTACAGCCGCGCCAGGTACGTCGCCACCTCCGCCAGGCGCAGCGCGATCTGCTCGATGTCGGCGTCGTTCTCGATCCACGCGCGGTACGAGCCCGGAACCGTCGAAATGCTCCCGGTCACGCCCTCGGGCAGCAGGGCCGACAGGATGTCCGCCAGTGCGAGGGTATAGTCCCGCCGCTCGGTCGTTCGCCAGTCGGGTCGATAGACGTCGGCCTTGACCGCAGCGTCGTGGAACGTGCCGTAGGGAAAGCCGTTGATGGTGAACACGTAGAGGTCGTTGGCGTCCAGGAAGCTTCGCAGCTCGGCGAGCCTGTGGGGGTGGTTCAGCTCGTCGGCCGACCGGGCGGACAGCCGCAACCCCAGCCCGAACCGCCGGCCGGGCGCCACCAGCTCGCGGACGGCCAGGGCGTGAGTGCGGATCGCCTCGAAGTTCTCCTCCCAGCTCTCGCCGGGATGGATGTTGAGGCAGTAGGTCAGATGAACCGCCGGCGATTCGGAGACGATCATCTCGCGTTCCGCCGTTCGTTCCGGGCCCGCAGCCAATCGATGCTCTCGCGAATCGCCGAGGGGTCCATTTCGTGGACTTCGATCTTTCGGCCGATCCCGTCGGGCAGGGTGATCGTCAGCACGCCGCCGAGGTGTTCGCGGAAGTCGTCCAGCCCGCCCAGCAACGTCGATCGGCCGCCCTGGTCGGTCGAATCCAGCAGCTTGCTCCACGTCGGAAGGTCGCACGCTTCCAGGGCAGAGACGATCTGTTCGAGTTCGTCGCCGTCCAGCAGCCCGGTGCGATGGGCGTAGCAGGAGTCCAGGGCGATGCCGATCGACACCGCCTGGCCATGTCCGAGGCGGTAGCCGCTAAGCACCTCGAGCTTGTGTCCGGCCCAATGGCCGAAATCCAACGGCCTGGCCGATCCGAACTCGAACGGGTCGCCGGAGGTGCGGATGTGCTCCAGGTGCAACTCGGCGCAGCGGCGGACGACCTCGGCCATCGTGTCCAGGTCCCGGCCGATAAGGGCAGAGCCGCTCTGTTGCAGCATCGCAAAGAACGCACGGTCGCGGATGATCGCCACCTTGAACGCCTCGGCCACCCCGCCCAGCCAGTCGCGTTGCGTGAGCGTGGGCAGCAGCTCGCGGTCGTTGATGACGGCCAGCGGCGGGGCGAAGGTGCCCACGAAGTTCTTTTGGCCGTGCTCGTTCATTCCGTTCTTCACGCCGATCCCCGCGTCGTTCTGGGCGAGCGTGGTGGTGGGAATGCGCACCAGTCGCACGCCGCGATGGATCACCGACGCCGCAAAGCCGACCATGTCCAGCACGCTGCCCCCGCCGACGGCGACGATGGTGCTCTGGCGATCGAGGTGAACGCTGCCGGCCGTCCAGAGAATGTCTCGGACGGTGTCCCATGAGTTCTTGGCGGGCTCGCCGCCGGGAACGGTCTGGGGCGGGGCGGCGAGTTCCAGCTTCTCCCCGCGGGCGTGGAAGTACTCCTTGATACGGTTGGTCAACGTCGGATGCGCTTCGGCGACGCCGTCGTCCACATACACCAGCGCGCGGGCCTGCCGGCCTGGCGTCGCTTTCGAGAGTGTCTCGGCCAGCAGCTCGTTGCGCGGGTGGAAGACGTTGCGCGTAAAATGCACGTCGTAGGCGAAGGGGACTTCGATTCGCTGTCGAATCGTCGACGCCTGCTCGGACGCGTCGCGCCGGGGCGGCAGGGGTGGCGTGTTGGGGGTCATAGTACTCCGTTCAACTCCTGTGGCGGCCTGTCTGTTATACGCTCGGGCGGGCGAAAAGTTCCGGCCTTCATCCCTCCAGCCAGGCCCGGACGAACTGCGAGAGGTCCACCAGGTCGGCCGGCTCGCTGCTCAACGGAAGCGTGGTGGCGTAGGCGACCTCCCGGCCGGGCCCGACGCGGCCATGCGTCCCGCCGATGCGGGTGGTGTCCTGACTGACCGACACGGGCGGCCAACCGAAGAACAGCTCGCACGGGTCGAACCCGGGCTTGTTGTGAATGTCGATGTGGCGGGCGTAGTCCGGGGCGTGGCGTTTCTCGCTCCACCACGGGTAGGCCAGCCACTCGCCGGAGGACGCGACCAGCACCAGCTCGCCACTGTTGGGGTGGTCCAGCCCGCGCCTCGCCTTGTCCGCCCCGCCGAGAATTTCCTCGATGCCGGCGACCTCCGAGAGCACCGCTTCCACGCGTTCGATGTCTCGTCGGTCGGGGATGTATACGTGTGCGATCTCGTGGTCCACCATGGCAAAGGCGGCCGATCGGTGCAGGTCCGGGTACAGGCGACCGGCGACGTCGCGCAGGGTCAGCAGCCCGGCCTCGGCGAGGACGCGGTTGGGCAGCGTCGCGCCCCCTTCGGACGCCGGCGCGATGGCGTAATCGCCCACGATGAGCACCTCGTGTCCGCTGCGACGGGCGGCCGTCAGAAGCGTCTCCAACTGCTGGAACGTCCGATCCAGCGCGGCGGCGGCCTTGGGGTGGTCCGGGCCGACGCGCTGGAGATCGTAATCCAGGCTCGGCAGGTACGTCAGCAGAAGGTCCGGACGGAGTTTGGGGTCGTGGAGGACCTCGGCGACCGACGCGGCGATCCAGTCGCCGACTTTCGCGTGGGCGAGCGGCCCCCAGTAGCGGTGCAGCTTGAACTTGCTGCCGACTCGGCCGACCAGCTGCCGATAGAGTGTCTCGGGCTGCGAGTAGCAGTCCATGACCATTCCTCCCCCGTGCGTGTGGATCGGGGCGGGCGTCAGCAGCAGGTCCACCTCTTCGCCCATGGACTGCTGCCAGAACATCATGCCCACCCGGCCGCCTTGCTCGCGGAAGGTGCTCCAGATCCGCTCGCCCTCCACCAGTCGGGCCGACTGCTCCCAGAACATCACCTTGCGCAGGTCGGGGAAGTATCGCCCGTTGGCGACCATCCCATGGCCGGCGGGAAGTTGGGCGGTGCGCAGCGACGCCTGGGCGGTACACGTCACGGCAGGGAAGACGGCCGACGACGGGCGGAACGTCAGTCCCTGCCAGTCCAGTCGATCGGCGGTGCGAAGCAGGCCGTACCCCAGCGCAGCCACGTTCACGATAAGCAGCTTACGGTCCATGACGCGAGTGTACACGCAACCGACAGACCTCGCCACCATCCTTGATTGGAGGCCGTTGTGGTAGGCTGGGCACTTGTGCCCACCTTGCGGTGATTGTGCGGGCGGCAGGGGGGAATGGCGGCATCCGGGCTGATCCGTTCCTCACTCGCAGGCTCGCTTGGAACGGCACAGGCCCGGGCACCCTTGATCGGAGGCAGTTGTGGTAGGCTGGGCACTTGTGCCCACCTTTCTTCTGGTCAGGCAAGTGGTCAGCCAGCCATGGTCAGCTCGCGTAGAAGCGTCGGCCGAGGTGGGCGGCGACGGGCCAGAGCAGGAGCAGACCGACGGCTACGAACATACCCTCGAAGCGGGTCGGATCGAAGCTGCCGGCCAGGGCGGCGAAGCTCGCCTGGATGGGAAACAGACCGCGGATCAGCAGGCCGACGACCCAGGGCACGGAGGTGGGTTTCGCCCGGGGTCCGAGGCGTTTGGCGGCGCGGATCGCCCAGAGCAGTGCCATCAGCACCAGGAAGAACGCGACCGTGCGGGCGAAGTACAGCCCCGTGATCAGCAGCAGTTGGCCGTAAGCGAAGAACTCGAAGGCCGCCCACAGCCCCAACACGGCAGCGGGGATCCAGCGTCGCGGGCCCACGGGTCGGCCGGTGGTCTCGCCCTTGGCGATGGAGGTGACCCCCGCGATGTACCCGCCGATTACGATCGCGGCCAGCAGCGAGAACCAGGGCATCTCCGGCGGGCTCACCGCAGCCGCTCCCAGCCACACGCTTCCGCCGCGGCAGGCGCCCATCAGCAACGGCCCGAGCAGGGGGATGCGTTTCCCGCCGGCGTCGTAGGCGAGCACGCAGGCGCACAATGCAAGGGCGGTCAGCCCGGCCGGGACGGAGGCCACGAATGCGCACGCCACGCCGACGGCCGCCATTGCCATGGCGCTGCCGAGCACCACGCGAGGCCGAACCGCGCCGGCCGGCAGCGGGCGGCTGGGGCGGTCGCGACGGTCTTCGGCGAGGTCGAACCAATCGTTGGCCAGCAACCCCGCGCAGTAGATGCACAGGCTTGCGGCGATCGCCCATCCCATCGCAGCGATCGCGGGGACATGGATCGCCGGGGTGCCCGAGGCGGGTTCGGTGGCGGACTGGAGCGTCCAGGCGGCGAGCATCGCGCCCACGGCCGGGTCGCCGGGAATGGTCGGCAGGTTGGGCACGCGCAGCAGCTGCGCCCAGAGGCGCAGGCGGGATGGCCTGGATGGCTTCTCGGACGTCGCGTCGCTCATCGCTGGAAGGTGCGGGGGTCGGGCGGGACCAGTTCGAAGTTCGGCGTGAAATTCCCGCTGCCCGAGTAGAAATCCATCGCGTTTCGGCAGGTCAGGTTGTGGATGGTCTCTTCGTCGTGGCCGTCGTCGCGAAGTTTCTCGATGACCTTGACCAACGCCAGCGGGTCGGAGATGCCCCAGTCGGCCGAGCCCGAAACGATGACGTGCCGCGAGCCGTGTTTGCGGATCAGCTGGCTGACGCGCTCGGGCGTGAGCTTGCTGATGGGGTACACCGTCAGGCCGACCCAGCAGCCGGTGCCCATCGCCTGGTCCATGGTGTCTTCGGTGTTGTGGTCGAGATAGATCTTCTCACGTGGGAAGCTCACCTCGTCGACGACCTTCATCGTCCGCTCGATGCCCTCGGGTTTGTTGAAGTGCGGCAGGTGGACGATCACGCGCATGTCCCGGACGGCTGCGATTTCCAGCTGCCGGCGGAAGGCGTATTCCTCGTTGTCGGTGAGATTGTTGAATCCGATCTCGCCCAGCGCCACGCATCGCTCGTGAGAGAGATACTCGTCCATCCCCGCGAGCACCTCATCCACCAGCGGGCGGTTCTCGGCCTCCTTGGGGTTGCAGGCGATCGCCGCGTAGTGGTCGATTCCGAACCGCCTGGCGCGGACGGTCTCGAATTCGAGGATGAGCTGAAAGTAGTCGAAGAATGTCCCCGCGTAGCGCCGGTTCGCACCCAACCAGAACGACGGTTCGACGCACACGCGGATGCCCGCATCGTACATCGCCTGGTAATCGTCGGTGGTGCGGGAGTACATATGAATGTGGGGTTCGATCATGTTCATGGCGTCACTCTTCCCTGGCGGCCTGGGTGTACTCTCATTATGGCCTTCGCGGGCCCGCCGGTAAACCCCGGCCGTGAAATCGACGGATTAATCGTTTCTTAGGCGGGCGGATATTCGCGGCAAATGGAGGGGCCATAGGATCACACTCGTACCGGCAGTTGACGATGTCGGTTCCGGTTTCGTTTCGCAAGGCGCCTGCGGAGGAACCGGGGCAACGTCGCTGGCTGCTCGCTCAGTACATTCGTCAATCACGGAAGATGCACCAACCAACATGGCCGGGCTCGGCGTGCGCGCCGCCGGCCAGGAGGAGCAGACATGACTCGCAGAATCGCAACGTATGCAACGCTCGTCGTTCTCGTTCTCGCCGCTTTCGCACCCGTCGCCCAGGCCGGTGAAGCCAAGAACGTCATCCTGATGATCTCCGACGGGATCGGGTTCAACGGCTGGGAGGCCGCCAAGTACTACCAGGGCTCGCTGCCGTACGACAACAGCGACTTCAAGTTCTATGGGATGACGACCTATATGAACAACGTCCGGGATCTGGATACCGGAGCCATGCTGAATTCGGACTCCGGCGACGTCAAGGGCGCGGACGCGGCCCTGCACAACTGGCAAGCGGTTCCGCAGGGGTACGACAAGACCCAAATGTGGACCGACTTTGAGTATCACCGCAACAACCAAAGCTACAACGGTTTCACGGACTCGGCGGCGGCCGCCACGGCGATGTACACCGGGACCAAGACCTACAACAGCGCGGTCAGCTACGGCGTAGATGGTTCACAGCTCAAGACGATTGCGGAAATCGCTGCTGAGAAGGGCAAGGCCACGGCGGCCATCTCCAGCGTCCAGTTCTCGCACGCCACGCCGGCAGCTGTGTATGCCCACACCAACTATCGCTACAACAAGACCGACATCGCCACGCAGGCGATCAACTCCGACCTCGACGTGATCATGGGCGGCGACGCCTATGTGGACACCGAGGGCGAGTACCCCGGCTCGGTAGCAGGTTTCAAGGCGGACGCCGCCGCCAATGGCTTCAACATTGTGGACAGCGACACTGCTTGGACTGAACTGGCCGACGGTACGACGGTCCCGGCCGGCAAGGTTCTGGGTACGTTCGCCGGCAGCACACTGGACGGGCGAACCACCCCCACGCTGCAACAGATGACCAAAGGCGCGCTGAACGTTCTCGAACAGGACGAGAACGGCTTCTTCATGATGATCGAGGGCGGTGCGATCGACTGGCAGAACCACGCCAACAACGCCGCCCTGATGATGCGTGAGCAGGTGGACTTCGACAACTCCGTCGCCGAGGTCATGAACTGGATCGAGAACAACGGCGGCTGGGGCGAGAACCTGCTGATCGTCACCTCGGACCACGAAACCGGCTGCATCTGGGGTCCGGACTCGGGCATCGTGGACGTGAACGGCACCCCGGATGATCCCAGTGATGATGAGCACGTCTTCAACAAAGTGACCAACAACGGCGCAGGCAACCTGCCCGGAATGGATTACTACTCCGGCGGCCACACCAATGCCCTGGTTCCCCTCTGGGCCCGCGGTGAGGGGGCGGATCTGTTCGCCGGTCTCGTCGACGACACCGATGCCCAGGCGGCGGCCTTCTGGACCCAGTTCGACAACGGCCAGTGGGACGGATCCTTCGTGGACAACACCGATGTGTTCACCGTCATGAACCAGGTTGTTCCCGAGCCGGCCACGATGACCGTGCTGGCGCTGGGCGGTCTGGGCGTGCTGATCCGCCGTCGCCGTCGCTAAACGGCAGCACCTGACCTGACCAAACCGGGACCCCGAGTCCCACACGAGCCCCCGTCGGCCCTGGCGGGGGCTCGTTCTGCGCGCTCTTGCATTCCCGCCGCCCGGGATGTATCGAATAGACATGCACACACAGGAATTCGACATCCGGACGCCCCAGCGCGACGCCATGCTCCGCATCGACCAGCAGGTCCGCCAGGCCGTCGAGGCATCGGGCGTGAGGCAGGGAATGGTCACCGTGTACGTTCCCCATACCACCGCGGGCGTGACGATCAACGAGAACGCCGACCCGGACGTGATTCACGACATTCTCGGCGCGTTGGACGACGCGGTTCCCTGGCGGGCGAGCTTCTACCAGCACGGCGAGGGCAACTCCGCCGCCCACGTGAAGAGTTCCATGGTCGGCTGCAGCGCTCGCGTGCCGCTGGTGGACGGAAAACTCACGCTGGGTACGTGGCAGTCGGTGTTTTTCTGCGAGTTCGATGGCCCGCGAAGCCGCCGTTTCCGCGTGTGCGTGGAAGGCGAGTAAACGGCCCAGACTGCGGGCAAGGCCGGGCGGGCGACGTCTCGTCAGCCCCCCCCCATCGAGATGAAACCCAGCAGCATCGCCAGGACGGCCATCGCCAGTCCGAGCAGGCCAAAAAACGTGCCAAACCCCGAGTAGATCTTCACGCGCTCGGCCTCCTGGGTGCGGGAGGGGAACTCCGCCCGACGGGCCGTGAGCTGGTTGCGGGCCTTGAGGCCGAGGATCGGGGCGGCAAGACCCAGCCCGATCGCCGTGACGGACGCCGCCTCGGTGAAGTACTTCCGGAAAAACAGGCCCGCGAACCCCAGCCCGATCCCCAGCAGCCCGACCAACAGCGTATTGGCTGCCGTCCGTCGCGGGTCGGCGGCGACCGGGGGCGGCCCATCGCCGACCACGGTTTGCGCCCCGCAGTAGGGGCAGGTTTCCGGCTTGCCGATCCACGCTGCGGTGGTCTTCACCACCCGATGACAGCCGTTGCAGCGGAAACTCGTGGGCGCATCGGCCTGCTCGGGAGTCAGCGGCGGGGTCTGGCGCGCCGGGCCCGCGGCGGGCGTTTGCGATGAAATCTGGTTGCTCATGTCCGCCATTGTCGCCTTTCCCGCCCCCCTGCGCCAAGGCCATTCGGTGCGCGTTCGATCGTGGAATCAAACGAATCGTCCTGAAACCTTGCGATATGAAACACAGCCAATACCATGGACACAGATGGCCACCCGAAGCTTTATCGCGTTGAATCTGGATGATCCGGTCCGCCAGTCGCTGGCACGGGTCGCCGGCGAGGTCGATCAGCCCCTGGGCTGTCGGATCCGCTGGACGGCCGAGGAGAACCTGCACGTGACCGTGAAGTTCCTCGGCGAGGTGCCCGACAGCATTCTGCCCGAGGTCTGTCGCGTGGCACGCGAGGCGGCCAGGAGGGTCTCGCCCTTCGAGTTCGGCGTTTCCGGGGTGGTCAGCGTGCCTCCGAAAAGCCCTCAGCCGAGAATGCTGTGGGCCAGTGTGAGCGACCCCGAGCAGCGGATCGCGGGGATTTTCCGCGACCTGGAGGAGGGGCTCTCGGCGCTGGGGTTCGGGCGCGACCGCAGGGTGTTCCGCCCCCACGTGACTCTTGCGAGAATCCGCCGAGTCGCCGACCCGCAGAAGCTTCAGGAATCCGCCCAGCCGTGGCAGGAGACCTCGTTCGGGCAGACCCGGGCCGAGGCCCTGACGGTGTTCGGCAGCGACCTTGCGCCCGACGGCCCGGTGTACACGCCACTGGCCAGCGCGCCGCTGAAGGCATGAGGCGAGCTGTAACCCCAAGCGAGGATGCGTTTTATAAAGTTTCTCCTTTTTGTCTTGCCAACCCCGAACAAGCCCCGTACATTCATGTCTGACGGGTCGGGCCCGTCGCCACGCCCGGCCTTGGGATTCTCGGTCGGGGCGGACGGAACCGCCGAACGAGGCCCGATCAGCAAACCACCACGGCGAAGGAGACACAGATGGCCAAGTCCACCAAGAAGGGCGGGAAGAAGGGCGTCGCGGTGCCCACCAACGCCAGCAACAACAATGAGAAGCGGGGCAAGGCGCTGGATGCCGCCCTCAAGCAGATCGAGAAGAACTTCGGGATCGGCAGCATCATGTCGCTGGACCCGGACCAGTTGACGAAGATCAAGGGGCATTCCACCGGTGCGTTGAGTCTGGACCTCGCCCTGGGCGGGGCGGGCATCCCTTCCGGTCGAATCTGCGAGATGTACGGCCCGGAAGGGTCGGGCAAGACGACCCTGGCGCTGCACGTGATCGCCTCTGCCCAGGCCAACCGAGGCGTGGCTGCCTTCATCGACGCCGAGCACGCCCTGGACCCCACCTGGGCCCGCAAGCTCGGGGTGAACCTCGAACAGCTGCTGGTGTCCCAGCCGGATACCGGCGAGCAGGCGCTGGAGATCTGCGAGATGCTCGTCCGCTCCAGTGCGGTGGACGTGGTCGTGGTGGACTCGGTCGCCGCCCTGATTCCCCGCGCGGAAATCGAGGGCGAAATGGGCGACACCCACGTGGGGCTGCAGGCCCGGCTGATGAGCCAGGCGATGCGCAAACTCATCGGTGCCATCAGCAAGTCGCGCACCAGTGTGATCTTCATCAACCAGATCCGCATGAAGATCGGCGTGATGTTCGGCAACCCCGAGACCACCCCGGGCGGAAACGCCCTGAAATTCTACAGCTCGGTCCGCATCGACGTCCGCCGCGTAGGCACGATCAAGGACGGCGACGAGCCGATCGGCAACCACGTCCGGGCGCGCGTGGTAAAGAACAAGGTCGCTCCACCGTTCCGCAAGGCCGAGTTCGACATCATGTTCGACCACGGCATCAGTGCCGAGGGCGACCTGATCGACCTGGCCGTCCAGCACGACGTGGTGGACAAGGCCGGTGCGTGGTTCAGCTATGGCGACGTTCGGCTGGGCCAGGGACGCGAGAAGTCCAAGGAGTTCCTCAAGGAGAACCCGGACGTGAAGGAAGAGATCCGCCGGGGCGTGCTGGCGAAGGTGGCTCCGCACATGCTGGATGAGCCCCCCGCCGAGGAGGCCGGTGCGAGCGACGCTGTCGAAAGCGACGAGGAAGACAAAGAAAGCTAGCGGGCGCTGCCGAGAAGGCCTCCGCTCGCGGCGGATGGACCTGCTCGAACACCGTTGCGTCGTGACGGGCGGGGGCCCCGCGACGCACGGGCGAAACAGGGCGGCAGCGGGTATCGAGTGTACTGGAGGGTAGACTCGGTTCCGTTGCCGCCTCTGTGTATTTCTGCGGACCTTGGCGCCGACCCTGCCGGGGCCGGCGCCGCTGTGGGTCGGGCGGAAATCGCGGTTCCGCGGCAGCTTGCATCCTGCCGCCGGTGTGCCTAAGATGGGCACACTACAGGCAAACGCGAGGTGTCGAATGGATCTGGTCGTACGGAAGTCGTCTTCGCTGCACGGGACCTGCCACGTCCCCCCGAATAAAAGTCACAGCTTTCGTGCCCTGATCATGGCATCGCTCGCCGACGGCGTCAGCCGTATTCATCGCCCGGCCGTTTCGCACGATTGGATGCTCGCGACCGAAGCCCTCGAGATGTTCGGCGCGGAGATCACCCCGCGGGCCGAGCAGACCTGGGAAATCACCGGCACGGGCGGACAGTTCGCCACGCCCGACGACGTACTCAATTGCGGCAACAGCGGGATCACCCTGCGTTTCTTCGCCGCCCTGGCCGCCACGTGCGACCACTACACCGTACTCACCGGCGACGACTCGCTGCGGCACATCCGTCCCTGCAAGCCGCTCACCGACGCGATGAATCATCTGGGGGCCTGGGCGATCAGCACCAAGGAAGACGGCCACGCCCCGCTGGTGGTCCGCGGCAAGCTCGGAGGCGGCGCCACGGAAATCGACGGGCAGGACTCCCAGCCCGTCTCGGCGCTGTTGATCGCCAGTTGCATCGCCGATGCGCCCACCGAACTGATCGTACACAATCCCGGCGAGAAGCCCTGGGTCGACGTGACGCTTCACTGGCTGAAGAAGTGTGGCGTGGAGTTCAGCCGCGAGGGCTACGAGAAGTATCGCCTGCGGGGGCGCGGCAAGTGGGACGCCTTCGAGGCAACGATTCCGCTGGACTGGTCGGCCGCCCTGTACCCGATCGCGGCGGCCGTGCTGACCGAGGGCAGCGAAGTACGCATCCCCGGCATGGATCTCAAAGACCCCCAGGGCGACAAGAGCGTCGTGCGGGTCCTCTGCGAGATGGGGGCGAACATCTCCATGGAGGAAGGCTGCCTGGTGGCCCGCTCCAGCGAGCTTGTCGGGCGGGAGATCGACTGCAACGATTTCATCGACCAGTTCATGCTCCTTGCCGTGATCGGTGCCTGCGCCGAAGGCGAGACGGTTCTCACCAACGCCGAGATCTGCCGCCGCAAGGAGTGCGACCGCATCGCGGAGATGGTTCGCGCGCTGAAGGAAATGGGCGCCGACGTCGAGGAACGCCCCGACGGGTTGGCCGTGCGGAAAAGCAAGCTGACCGGGGCCAACCTCAAAAGCCGCAGCGACCATCGCATGGTGATGACGCTTGCCGTTGCGGGCATGGTCGCCGAAGGGTACACCTGCATTTCGGACATCGACTGCGTCCGCAAGACCTTCGCGGACTTCCCCGAGCAGATGCTCACCATCGGCGCCGACGTGGATAAGCAACGCTGAGCGAGCCGGCGTCTGCGTCACGGGCTTGACATTTCCCGCTGGTGGGGTAGAACAGGCCCTTTCGCGCACCCCCCGATCCGGAAGATGCTTCGATGAGCCTCGTGTTGATGGGCATGAAACACTGCGGCAAGAGCACCGTCGCCGCCGGCGTTGCCAGGCGGATGGGGTGGCGCTGCATCGATACCGACCAGCTCCTGGCGGATCTGCACGCCCGCCGCAGCGGCGAACAGCTGACCTGCCGGGAGATCTTCCGGAAGCTGGGCGCCCGGGGCTGGGAGTCGCTGGAAGCCGACGCCGTAGCCGAGTTGGCCGCGATGCTCAGTAACGACAACCGCCAGGCCGCGATCGCCCTGGGCGGGCGCACGGTGATGAACCCCGCCTGCCGCGAGCATCTTCGGGCCATGGGCACGCTGGTGCTGTTGGAGGTGGACGCCGACGAACTGTACCGGCGGATCCTGGCCGGCGGGCTTCCACCGTTTCTGGACGCCGACGATCCGCGCGCTTCGTTCGACGCGATGCTGGCCCAGCGCCTGCCCGTATATCGCAGCCTCGCGGACGTTCGCGTAGACTGCACCGACCGTACCCCAGACCAATGCATGACCGCGGTGCTGCGGGTCCTTGACCGGGACAACCCGCCCCGCCGGGAGATCCACTGAACATGAGAATCGCCATCGCCTCCGATCACGCCGGGTTCGTATACAAGGAAAGAATCCGCGAGTACCTCGCCGGTCTCGGCCACGACGTGGAAGACTTCGGAACCACCAGCCCCGAGTCGTGCGACTATCCGGACTTCATTCGGCCGGCCGCCCAGGCCGTCGCCGCCGGGCGCGCCGATCGGGGCATCGTCCTGGGAGGGTCGGGAAACGGCGAGGCGATCGTCTCCAATCGCGTGCCGGGAATCCGCTGCGCGATCGCCTGGGACCTCCGCTCGGCCCGGTACTCGCGCGAGCACAACGACGCCAACGTCCTCTCGCTCGGGCAGCGCATGCTCGCCTACGAGGAAGTCACCGAGATTCTCGATCTCTGGCTGGCCACTCCGTTCGAGGGCGGGCGACATCAGGCACGCATCGAGAAGATCGACGCAGGATAGACCGTCCTTCGGGTCAGCCCGACGTAACGAGAACCTTCGTCGGCCTCAGTGCGTTGCGATGGGATTCGCGGATGGCGATGGCCACCAGTTCGCCGGTCGGGCTGAACACGGCGATGTCCTCGTCCGATGTCGGCCGGCCGGGCAGGTCGACGGCATCCAGCGAGACCCGTTGACCGATGGTGAGTTTGGCGAGTTGCGCGTCGGTCAGGTGGCAGGCGGGCAGGTGACTCACCGCTCGCGCCGGGGCGATCAGGTCTCGCGGTGGGTTCACCTCCTCCGGCGGCAGGGCGGAGGCGAGCGTGAACTCGCCGACGGCAGTGCGGGTCAGCGTCCGGCAGTAGCCGCCCACGCCCAGCTTGTCGCCCACGTCCCGCGCGATCGAGCGGATGTACGTCCCGCTGCCGCAGACGATTTCCAGCGTCAACGAGGGATATTCATAGGCGGCGATGCGCATCTCGTGGATGGTCACCGGCCGGGGCGTGATCGCGACGTCCTGCCCGTCGCGGGCGATTTCGTACGCGCGTCGCCCGTCCACGTGGACGGCGGAGTGGGCCGGCGGGATCTGTTCGACTCGGCCGATCATGTCAGCCAGCGCCGCGTCGATGTCCTCGCGCGCCGGTGGCTGGGCTTGGGGGACGGGCGTGATGAGGCCTTCGGTGTCGTCGGTGGTTGATCGCGCCCCGAGCGTTACAGTGGTGTGATAGCGTTTCGGGGCGTGCTGGACGTACTCGGCCAGGCGGGTGGCCGGGCCGAGACAGAGCACCAATACGCCCTCTGCGCGAGGGTCGAGCGTGCCGGCATGGCCGACCTTGATGCCGCGCGGAACCGCCCGCCGAACCCCCGCCACAATGGCGTGGCTGGTAGGGCCGACGGGCTTGTGAATGTTCAGCAGACCAAACATGCCGACCCAGTGTGCGCGCCGGAGGCGCAAACGCAAGGGCGCCTTGCGGCGCCCCGTTCGTTTCGTCTGTCGGACTGCCCGCTGGGGCGGTCAGTCTTCGCTGTCGATCTTGATCTTCCGCGGCAGTTCCTTCTCGTGCTTCTTGAGCTCGATGGTCAGCACGCCGTCTTTGCAGCGGGCGTGGACCTGCTCGGGGTCCACGTTGGAGGGCAGCTGGACGGTGCGTTTGAACGCCCCGGAGCGACGCTCCACGTGGTAGTAGTTGTCGCCCTCGTCGGTCTTCTCTTCCTGCCGCGAGCCGCTCAGCGTGAGGGTGTTGGCGTGAACGCTCACGTCAATGTCCTCGGGCTTGACGCCAGGCAGATCGGCGCGGATCAGGATCGCGTCGTCGCGCTCCGCCACGTCCAGGGCAGGGGCGAACGTTCCGATGGCGGGCTCTTCGCCGCGGAAGAAGCTCTCGAACATCTCATCCAGATTGTCGTGCAGGCGGGTAAGCCCCGCATTCCTGGATCTCCGATACGGTGCCAGCAACATGGTTCTCTCCCTTCTGTGCAGATCTCTGTCGTCCCGCGTCGGCTGGACCGCCCAGCCGACCGGCGGAAACGATCGCTGCTCTGGTTGCTTCACCCATCATCTTGCAAAGTGCGTGCCAAAGTGGCCAGGGGCCTTGTAAAGCCAGTGAATATAGGCCCTTGCGATGGTCGGAAGGCGGACGGTATTCCTGGCGTGGTGTCAAAATGACGGCGATCTCGGCGGGTGGCTGTCGCTTCGACAGGCCGGAAGTGGCGGGGCAAGTCGTCCGGAAGACTCATGCTCGGCTGCGGTGCTGGCCGATATAGCCCAACGTCCCAACGGAAGGGGCATCATGTGATTTCTGTCGCTGGGTCGTGCCCCCGGAGAGGAGTCGGGCAAGTGGAACGGATCGAAAGCGCTGCATCCAAGACAACCCGTGCGGTTCCTGCCGCCAGGCAGTTCACCGTCGAGAAGGCCAACGCGTCTCTCGTGCTGGTCCGTCGGATCGTCGCGGAGATCGTGGTGGAATTCCGTCGCCTGCTGGACCTGCAGGAGCTCGTCGAGGCGGCCGAGGCCGGCGGCGATCACCACGCCGGCCGGGACGCCCGACAACAGCTGCGCGAGACGTTCGGCCGACTGGAAACCTGCCGCGATGAACTGGCGGGAATGGGCGTCGAGCTGCGCGACTGGCTGCGCGGCATCGTGCACTTTCCGCACGAGCATCATGGCCAAAGCGGCTACCTCTGCTGGCGACACGGGGAATCGAGCGTGGACAAATGGCACGCCCGACATGCCTCGTTCGCCCACCGCGAGACGATCGACGACGAATCCAGCCGGCCGGCAGCACGGAGCGAGGGGCAGTACTACTCCGATGACGGCAGGCCGTTGGCGTAGACGCTCGCCGGACGGCGCAGCCGCGGGGCAGACCGGTAGATTTACGGGGAAATCGCACGAAAGAGGAAGTATTTTTTGCGCGTGAATGGGGAGACTGTCCAAGTATTCACGGAACAGGCCGGGAGGGCGGTTACCGATCGATTATCGCATAAGGTATTGCGCTTGTACTAATTGAAGCATTCGGTGGATCACGTCCGTAAGCGTAGGGGACACGCTGTACTGAGTATTGGGGTTTTTCTCTTTGATGTCTCGCGGGCGCCGCAGGAGGCGTCACCTTGACAAAACGAGAATTCGTGCTAAAAAGGTGCGTGTTGGGCGGAGGGCTCGATAGGGGCCCGAATGAACCGCCGGCCGATAAAATCAGCACGCATCCAACGCTCCATTTCGAGATTCGCGGGGGTCTCCGCATGGTTCAGGCGTGCTTGCCGGACTGGCCAACGCTACATGACGTATGTCTGTTTCGTAATGGAGATTCCCGCATCAGGCGGAACCCGACGGGCTGTTTGCCCGGAGGAGCCTCGAAAGGAGCTTGGATCATGAAGAAAGCAATGCTTGCTGTCGCTGCACTGTCGGTCGTCCTCGGGACGGCTTCGTTTACCTCGGCCGGCGTCATCGCCGGAAACTTCTGCTCGGTCGCCCAGATCGCGGACTTCCCCGCCGGCGTCAATGTTACGCCCTGGTGGAATGACCTGACCGACCCGGCCGGCTTTGGGGCGAACAGTTTCGATCCGCCCAACAGCATCGACGGGACCAACTCGGCCTTCAAGTACGCCGACGAGTCGGACATCCCCGATGCCGTCAGCCTGACGTGGAACGCCGCCGGCGGAACTCAGAACACCAACGACAAAGTGGACCGCAGCTCAGACGTGCCCACGGGTCACGACCAGTTGTTCGCCGGCTATCTGCAGTCCGGAAAGGCCCAGGCGGGTCCGTTGATCGAGTTCGAGGGCTCGGGTCTCTCGGCAGCGTTTGGGTCCGACCCGATCGACATTTACCTGTACTCCGACGGAGACGGGGACGTCGAGGGCAGCGGCAAGGCGACGTTCCGCATTTGGGCAAGCAAGGCGGATTACATCGGCGGAGCGGCTGCCCTGCAGACAGTCTACGGCAAGGACGACGGCAGCGACTATCCGGACTCGTCTCACACCCCGGCAAACGTGCTGGCCGACTACAAGGAAATCACCTCGACCGACTCGACCAGCCCGACGGCCGGCAACTACGTCGTGTTCTCCGACCTGGATCTGGACAGCTTCTACATCCGGATCGACGGCGAGGCGAGCCTGCACGGAGCGGCGTTGAACGGTTTTGAGATTGTTCCCGAGCCGGCCACGATGAGCCTGCTGGCGATCGGCGGTCTGGCGGCACTGCTGAAGCGGCGCAGGAAATAGAGCAGGTATGATCGGGTCTCCATGAGACCTGCACAAGAGCACTCGTTCTTTCGTTTCCCACGCAAAGAACCGGAACCCCGTGGCGCCAGGCGTCGCGGGGTTCTACTGTGCGCCCGATTGAGCGACGAGCCGATCGCCTCAGCCCGGTCGATTCGCGTCGACGGCAGCCGGCGTCCGGTCGGGGGTCGCTGCCGGCGAGAGGTCCCGCGAGAACGACCAGTTCCACTGCCTGCGCGACCAGTCGTAACTGGCCACGTCCAGGCGGTCGTTGCGGATGCGGACGGCCGAGAACGTCGTCCACATGTGTTTGGGCGAGCCGACGTTCACCACGTCCCAGCCGCGCCAGCGGTAGTGCTGGGAGGCGTGGTAATGGCCGTGGGCGAGCAGCACGACGTTGTGCCCGCGGATGGTCTGCTCGAAGCGGTTCTTGTGTCGGCTGGGCCACCAGTCGGCGAACGGCCCGTGGAGCCCGTAATGGAAGAAGATCACGATCGGCCGATCCGGGTCGATCTCATCCAGTTGCCTGGCCAGCCAGCGGCAGGCGGCTGACGAGGGGTATTCATCCAGTGAGATCACCGTGACCCGCCCCCAATCGAGGCGATACAGCAGTCCGCCATGCTGCTTTCGGACGCCGTCCAGCACGGGCTTGCCGAAGCCGTACTGCCAGGGGGTGTAGCGGTCGTGGTTGCCGGTGCAGGCGAAGGCCGGGTGTCGCAGCAGGCCGTTGGCGTCGGGCCCGCCGTAGTATCGGCGGAACTGCTCCCATTGCTCGCGGGTGCCGCGTTCGGTGAGGTCCCCGGCGATCAGCACGCCACGGGGGGCCTGAACCGTCCCGCCGATCGCCGCCGGCCAGTCCGTTCCGGGCAGGTCGTTGAGGGCGTCGACCATGCGGCGGTTGCGTTCCTCGATGCCGTGGTGTCCGAAGTGCGTGTCGGCGGCGATGAAGAACGTCACACTGCCGCCATTGGCGTCGGTCAGTCGCGGAGCCAGGGGCGATCCGGCGTCGCCGTCCGTACCGTCGCAGCCGATTGCGAGGATCGCGCCGGCGGCGCACAGCACCATCACGGCTGCGCGACGAAACGGGATGGTGCGGCTGGGCTGATCCATCGCGTCGGCGTTACTGCTCCAGGAGGTAGTCGTTGGCCAGCACGAGGAACACGCTGGAGGTCCACGTGTAGGCCCGGTCGCGCAGTCCCACGCCGGTCTGGGCGTCGAAGTTCTCGGCGAATCCGTCGGTGGCGCACATGCGGCAGAAGCGTCGGGCGATTTCGTGGGCGAGCCCCTCCTGGCCGCTATGGGCCAGCCCGTCGGCGATCAGCATGGTCGACGGGGCCCAGATCGGTCCGCGCCAGTAGCCGTCCGATTCGTACTTGGGGCTCTTGGGGCTTTCGGTGGCCATTCCGTGCTTGGTGAAGAACCGTCCGCTGGTGCGCAGTCCGGCGACCAGGGCCTTGCGCACCTCGTCGGGCAGCAGGTCGCCGAGGATGATGGGCATGAACGTCAGCAGGCAGTCGCCTTCTTCCACGACGTGGCCGTCGAACTTGCGCGGAGCGATGAAATGGTCGCCGCGCCAGAGCCGCTCGATCATGCGTTCCAGCAGTTCATAGGCGCGCATCTCCCAGATGCGCTGGTCTTTCTTTCTGCCGATCTTTCCGGCGACATTGCCGAGGACGCGCATCTGGAAGACCAGGAAGGCGGCGAGGTCCGGCCCTTCGATCGGGCCGCCGTCGTCAAAGATCGTTCCGTTGTCCCAGCCCGAATCGTTGCCGTGGAAGTAGGCCGGGAGCCCGGAATCGTCATCGTCGCGGTACTCCATCCACCAGTTGGTCCAGCGGCTGAGCGGCTCGTAGATGTCCTTCAGCTGTGGCGTTCCGATCCAGTCGGTGCGTTCCATCATGCGTTGCAGCGTCCAGCCATGGATGGGCGGCTTGACGTACTGCCATCGCGGGTTGCGGTCGTTGAGGGCGTCGGGCAGGCAGCCCATCTCATCCTGGTTGTCGAAGACGACCATGAGTTGGTCCCACGCCAGCTCGGGGTTGTGATCGCTCAGCGCCAGGGCGTTGAAGCAGTTGTCCCAGCTCCAGAGGTTGGTCATGTAGCGTTTGGACATGAGCATGCCCGGGCGGGTCATGTGTCCGCCGGGTTTGACCACGCTGGCCCAGTTTATGTAGGCGGCCAGCTCGCGGGTCTTGCTGAGCGATCGCGGGGCGCGGGGCGTTTTCTTGAGCCAGTCGCCCAGTTCCCACTGCACCTGCTCGACGCACTCGGCGAACGTGCCCGGGTAGTCCCTCGGGGTCCACTCGGGCATGAACTCCTCGATGACCGCCTCGAACCCGCCGGCCGACGGCTCGGGGACCAGGTCCAGGCCGATCCGCTCGCACCCCTTCGGCCGCCAGGGGGCGTCCACGATCAGCCCGCCGGACAGCCTCGTGACCATCAGCTTCGTCTTGGGGTTGTACAGGTTCAGCTGCCACCGCGTCCCGTGGCGCCGGACGGCGTTGTCGAAGGTGGCGTCGCATGGGTTCGTCAGGCGCAGCGCGACGCCTTCGCCCCGGATGCGGAGGATGCTCTCCTCGGGCATGACCATCTCGACAAAGCCGTCGGCTGCGTTGAGTCGCAAGAGGTGACCCTCGGCGTCGACGGTGTAGGGTACGGGCGTGTCTCCCGCGAGCAGTTCGATCTTGAGGCACTCAGCCGGCGCGGAATTTCCGTGGACGGTGCGGATGTACAGATCGTCGTCGCTGCCGCCGGGCGGATAGGACACCGTCAGGTAGGAACCGTATCGGCTGAAGGGGACGTCATGCAGGTCGAAGCTCATTCATCGCTCCCGGAGGTGGGGTGGTTGTCGAGTCCGCGGGCACCCCCCGCGTCACGCCAGCGAGTCTATCGCCCCGTGCGGCGACGGGCAAGGCGCTCGCTTACCGCAGGCGCGGATCGGGCAGCGAACGCAGCGCGGCGTGGACGGCCTGGACGACGTCGTCTGAGAACGCCCCGCGAAGAATCTCGGCGACGCTGGGATGCAGCGGCCGCAGCGGGCCCCGTCGCCGATGGTTGCATGGGAAGGCGTACACGTCATCGCTGACGGACACGTACGTCCGGCCGTCGGCTTCCAGGATGCTCACCGGCCAAAGCCAGCAGCATCGCGGCTTGCATCGCTCGGGCGGGAAGTTCGCTTCGAGGGCGGCCGAGTGCAGCGAGCACCGCAGGGCGCCGTGCTCGTCGCGATAGGCAGCCAGGCAGAGTCCGTCCTCGTCGGTCTCCATCGCCAGCAGGTCGTCGTCGGCGTCGTCGAAAGGATGAACGAGTTCGCCGTCCTGCCTCAGGTGGGGTGCGAAGTGGGCAGCCTTCGGGAGCATGCCCACGATGCGGGGCCCTTCGGAGCGGTCAAAGGCGACCTCGAAACTCCCGCAGCAGTGGGGGCTGGCTGTGCAGGCCTCCGGCGCGCAGCGGTGTCCGAGTTGCCCGAGGGCTTCGGCATCGAGAAAGACATCTTCGACCTGCGTCCAGGAAAACATGGGCTGCCTCATGGGCGTCCACCCGAACGCGGCGACAGCTCATGTCCGGGAAGGACGTTATGACCGGCCTGTGTGTAACTCGATTGTCCGCATTTTTCCAGAGGATTTCCGCATCCCGGCGGTGTGAATCGTACGGTTCATGTGCAAGGGAGAGCGGCCGCCATACGGGCCGATCGCCCTGGCCGGCGAGAGACGGTTACACGTCGCGATGCCTGCGACGACCTGATATCCGTGTGGTGTGTTCCTTGTGCTTTTGTTTGTGTACTGTGTGTTCTACGTGCCAGGCCCCCGTGCGTTTCCGCGTGCGGGGGCCCTTTTTTGTGGTGCGCAGGGGCGGGCCCGAAGCGCCTGGGCGGCAGGGCGGGGCGGGTCAGCCTTCGAGGATGGTCTTGACGTAGCTGGCGGTCTCGCGCGGGGCGTGGTGCAGCACGAGTTGCCGGCTGGTGAGGTCCGGATGGGCGCGGCGCAGCTTGGCGATCCGTCCGGGCCCGGCGTTGTAGGCAGCCAGCGCGAGCCAGCGGTCGTCATCGAAGGTTTCCATCATGATTGCCAGGTACGCGGTGCCCACGCGGATGTTGTAGGCAGGGTCCGTCAGGTCGCCGGCGGGAATGTCGCGCCGGCGTCGGACCTCCTTGAGGGCGATGGGCATGATCTGCATGAGTCCCCTGGCCCCGGTGCGTGAAACGGCGCGGGGGTTGCCGCCGCTTTCGGCGCGAATCACCTTCGCCACCAGGACGGGCGGCAGACCATTCGCAGCGGCGTGTTCGCGGATGAGCGGGGCGTACTCGGCGAGGCTGGCGTCGATACGCGACTCGTGATGCCAGTGCGCCAGCCAGTACGCACCGGCCAGGGCGAGAACAAGCACGGCCAGCACCGCCAGCGGACTGAGTCTGAATTTGCCCCGACGTTGCACCGGACGCTACCTCATCACCGAATCGACCTGCGGCCCTCTCGGACGCCCAGCCGATCGGTCGACGGGCTAGTAGCCGCTCGTATCGGCCGACGAGGGGCTGGCCTGCTTCAACTCCGCCAGCGGGGCGTCCATGAACGCCTTCATTTTGCTGAA